>DATBYP010000240.1:0-23555 GCA_036513675.1 Candidatus Acidiferrum sp. | reverse complement strand
CTGGCCGATTTCTGCGTGGTCTCCGGTGGTGCACGTTGCCAAGCTCCGTAGTGTCGCATTACCGTCTACTCAATCCGCTGGGCAGCGGCGGGATGGGTGTGGTCTACCTTGCAGAAGACACGACCTTGGGCCGCACGGTGGCCCTAAAATTTCTCTCGTCGCAAATCGTCAATGATCCCAAGCGCGTGGAGCGCTTTCGCGACGAAGCGCGCACGGCATCTGCCCTCAATCATCCCAACATTTGCACCATCTATGAAGTCGGAGAGCAGGAAGGCGAGCTTTTCATCGCTATGGAGTATGTGGAGGGCCGGCCGCTTTCCGAGTTCTTGCGCGACGGTGGGATGGTGGTGGAAACGGTTCTGCGTTACGGGCGGCAGATCTCCGGGGCGCTGGAGCACGCGCACGAACGCGGCGTCGTGCATCGCGACCTGAAGCCCGCGAATGTGGTTGTGACGCCGGACGGCAACGCGAAAATCCTCGATTTTGGCCTGGCCAAGCGCAACGATCCCGAAGAACTCCAGCGCAAGACTACGCAAGGCGTGGCGACGGAAACCAGCGTCGGACTCACTGGAACACTCCCGTACATGTCGCCGGAACAATTGGAAGGTGGTGAAACCGGACCACGCAGCGACATTTGGTCGCTGGGCGTGATGTTGTATGAAATGGCGTCAGGCACGCGGCCCTTTCGAGGAGAGAACCTATATCGGCTCTGCACCGCGATTATTCAGGAGCCGATGCCACCGCTACCGGGAAACGTGCCCGCGGGGCTTGCGGCGGTGATCAAGCGATGTTTGCAGAAGGAGCCGGCGCGGCGCTATCAGCGGGCAAGCGAGCTGCGTGCCGCGCTGGAAGCGCTGGAAATCAGCGGAACGGCAGCCGTAGCGCCGCCCGCGCCGCCAAAAGTAAACACTGAACGCAAGACTGCATTGTGGGTCGCGGTTGCTGTTGCACTCGTTATCTTAGCCGTAGGAGCCGCGCTGCTGTGGCGCAACAAAGGAGGGCTAGAGAGTTCCGGCACGAAGGTAGTCAGCGTTCCCGAAAGGGTGCAGCTCGCAGTTCTGCCGCCTGACACCGCGACCGGGTCCGAAGAGAGCGCGTTCAACGAGGGCTTGGTCGAGACGCTGACGTCACGGCTGACGGTGTTGACGCAGAAGCATCCGTTAGCGGTGATTCCGGCGAGCGAAATGCGCGCGCGGAAAGTGGCCACTGTAGATGCAGCACGGGCGGAATTCGGCGTGAACCTGGGGTTAGTCATCAACGTGCAACACGACCCGGCCGGACAGGAGCGCGTAAATTATTCGCTCGTGGACGCCACTTCCCACCGGCAGTTGCGCGGAGGAACTATTACCGCGCCACGCGGCGATCCTTTTGCGCTGCAAGACCAAGTCTCCGAGAGCGTGACCCAGGCGCTGGAATTGCAACTGCAACCGCAGGAGAGGCGCGCGCTGCAGGCGCATGGCACGACGGAGCCCGCGGCCTACGATTTCTACCTGCAAGGGCGCGGCTATTTGCAAGATTACGTCAAGCCCGAAAACGTAGAGAATGCCATCAACGTTTTCAACCATGCACTTAAGAAGGATCCCGCCTTTGCGGCTGCCAACGCGGGACTTGGAGAAGCATACTGGCGCAAATACCAGTTGACACATGACAAAGCGTGGGCAAACGCGGCCCTGGAGAATTGCCGGAAGGGCGCTGAACGTGACCCCGCGCTTGCGGCGGCGCACATCTGTCTCGGCCGGTTATTTGTTGGCACGGGCAGCTACGAAAAGGCACTTGAAGAATATGGCCGGGCGGTCGAGCTGGAGCCTACGAACGATACCGTGCATGGAGGTCTTGCCTACGCCTATGAGCAGCTCGGTCGCTTGGATGACGCCGAAAAGACGTTCAAGGAGGCCGTTGCAGTTCGCCCCAATTACTGGGCGACACACAACTGGCTTGGTCTCTTTTACCAGCGTCATGCGCGATACGAAGATGCCGCAGCGATGTATTTGCACGTGGTCTCGCTGGCGCCCGATAGCTTTACTGGCTACTACAACCTCGGAGGCGTTCGCACTTTGCAAGGCAAATATGCGGAAGCGATTCCGCTGTTGCAGCGCTCGCTGGAAATCCGGAAGACAGCGAACGCGACATCTAATCTGGGGACCGCATATTTCCAGTTGCATCGTTATGCCGATGCGGCGGCCGCATTCGAGCAGTCCACAGAACTTGACCCGAAAGATTACGTTTTTTGGGGCAATTTGGGCGACGCTTACTACTGGGCTCCAGGACGACGCGCCGAAGCCGCCGCAGCTTACGCCAAGGGCATCGCGTTGGGCGAACAGGAACTCCGCGTCAATCCGCGAGACACACAGGTGCTGAGCAGTCTTGCCATGTACCACGCAATGCGAGGAGAGCGAAAGCTGGCGCTGGACCAGGTGGAGGCCGCTCTCCAGCTCAATTCAAAAAGCCCAGATCTGCTTTTCAATGCCGGCATAGCTTATCAACAGGTTGGAGATACTCAACGCGCACTTGATGCGCTCGAGAAGGCAGTGGCTGCAGGCGTATCGCCGGCAACCCTACGCGATACGCCAAACTTTGATGGTTTACGGGCCAATCCAAGGTTCCTCAAACTGATCCAAAAATAAAAAAAAGAGCAAGGGAGGCTAAAATGTCTTCGATTCGCGTGCGGTGGAGCGCCACGACGGCGTGTGCTCTGGCAATAGTGCTCCTGTTGGAAGGGAGCGGTTGCAAGGAGCAGCCAATGGTCACGAAGAAAAAGACGAAGCCGGTCGCCTGCGATCAAACAATCAGGGTGGACCCAACCAAGGGGGCTTATCCGCTGGCAGTATTTCTTTGCGAAGATGATACGGTAACCTGGGATCCGAACGGACACCAATTCCAAGTCGACTTCCAGACCGGTTCGCCGTTCGTGGGTGGACAGACGACGTTTGACAACAACCACCTCTCGGGAACGGTCAAACATCACTACGATCAGCTCGAGATTTACAAATACACCATCACCATCGACAAAACTAACGTTTTCGATCCGCAGGTGGTCGGCGGTGGGAATCCGTGAAGAGGTGCCGCACACGGCGGATCGCGTCGGACGGGTTGACTGTGTCTTGAAAGAGGCGGATGGCCGCGATTCCGGCGGCGCCCGCCTCTATGCAGGACAGCGCGTTGTCTGGCGTGATGCCTCCGATAGCTAGCACGGGAATGGACACCTCGCGGCAGACCTGTTCCAGGCGCTCTGTGCCTTGAGGTGTACCGAACGGCTCCTTTGACGGCGTCACGAATATAGGGCCAAAGACAATGTAATCGGCGCCGTCGCGCTGTGCCGCCTGCGCGGCTTCGAGTGAATGACAGGAAACGCCGATTGCGAACGATTCATCGAGAGCCTGCTTCCGCGGCGCCGATTCGACCAATCGCTTGGCATCTGCGACGGGCAAGCCCTTTTCTCCCAGGTGGACCCCTCCGGCGCGCTCGGCGATAGCCACATCGAGCCGATCATTCACCAGAATGCGAGTTGGGCTGGAACGCTTCGCGGAAAGCTGCGCGGCAATGCGCAGAGATTGGCGGGTGAGCGAGGCCAACTCGGCCGCCGACAAATCCTTCTCGCGGATTTGCACCCAGTCGACGCCTGCCGCGGCGATCTCTTCGATTCTCTGAGTCAGCGCGGCTAGCGACTCTGCCGTATTGGCGATCGGCAGGCTGTGACGGTCGGTGACGTAACAGAGCAGAGGAGGTTGGCGCGCCGCAAGCCGATTATTGCGGGCCAGCATGGGAAGCAGCAGACGGCGCGGGATCGGGACCAATCATATTGATCGCCAAAAAGATGTCCAGCACGCCCAGACCGCTTACGGCGCCGCGAAACGCCGGATGCAGCAGGATGCGCATCAGCGAAGGAAAGTGGCTCAGGAAATAATTCTTCTCCCAGATCGAAGTCCACGGGAGATAGAACAGAATTGCGCCCATAATGCACAGAATGACCACTAGCAGCGCGCTGAATATTTTATTCATCAGAGAAAGGTAGGACCGCCTAGCGAACCCGAAACATCAGCGGATGGGCTTCTGAAGAGCGGCGATGCGCTCACCCACATCGCGATAATCAATATTCATCGCGTAGACCTGGGAAAAAGTCTTCAGAGCCGCAGCCGGCTCGCCCGCCGACTCCTGAGCTACTCCTAAATCATACCGCAATGCGAGGACACTTTCCGGGTCGAGGTCCGGAGTGCGCAGCGCGCGGTCGTACCAAATGGCCGCGACACCAGGCTGTCCTTTGTCCATGAAGGCAAGTCCCAAGAGCGTGCAGCACTGCATGGTGTAAGGGAACGGGCGTCCGCGATCTGTGGCCTTAGCCACCTTCTGAAACTCGCTGATGGCTTCTTCGAGTAAGCCCATCTCGCGGAAGGCTATACCAAGATTGTAGTGCGTCTCGAGGTCCTCCTCTTCCGCTCCCATTTCGCCCAACTCCGAGCGGAACTCGTCGAACACTTCCTTCAACGGGCCTTCTATCTGGCTCGACGCAGGTGGAGGTGCGGACGCAGGCTTCGACGAATTCTTGCCTGCCGCGGGCGCTTCAGCTCGCGGACTCGAAACGGCGGCTGGATGCGCGGGCTCGCCTATACCAAGTTGGTCGATCTCATTGGCCAGGTCGGCGAGAAACTGATCGGAAGCGAAGCTCTCATTCCCTGCGGCGGGTGGCGCAGCATTTTGGTGTACCGGCTCCGGTTTGCGACGCGCCGGCGGAGCAGTCGGAGGCCTCTGCTCGTGCGCAGGAACCAGCGGCTCCGCATCAAGAACCAGCTCGTACTCCTGCTCCACCTCGAACTCCGGTTCTGGCGCCTTGGGTTTCTCCTTGGCCGGCGGTTTCTCTTTCGGGGGTTTAGCGGCTGGTAGTGGCTGCGTTCGGAAGGTCGGCTCGGCAGGTGTTGGCAGAGCGTCCTTCTCGAAAATAGACGCGGTTTCGTGGGCTTCCCTTCGGATGGAAATCTCGGGCAAATCCTCCGAGATAGAAATCTCTGCTGACGTTTCGGCGAATGGATTTGTATTCTCGGGTACTGCCTCTTCGATCGGGATTTCAAACTCGGGAGCCGCATCTTGGTGGACAGCAGGCGCTCTTCCGGCGGGCTCGCTCGGCTGAGTGTCGCTGAGCATGGACGCCCATTCGTCGGACAAATCGACTTCGTGAACGTCTTCCTGGATCGGAGCAGGCGCCTCCACCTCCGGGTGCTGCACTGGAGCAGCCTCTGCCACTGTCGGCTTGGGTTCCGGGGCAGGGGGTTGCGGCGGAGCCAGGTCCTCATCGCTCAAACCTGCGGCGCGTTGGAACCTCCGGCGAAGCTCCTCGAAACGTTCTGCGCTGCGAGTATCTCCGCGGTCGGTGTGAATTCGTTCCAATTGCGCGGCAAGTTCTGCGGTGCGGCGATCGTCGCCCGCGCCGAGAACGAAATCCAGCAATTTCTCAAGCGTCGGGGCATGTCGCGGCGCCCGCCGCAGAATGGCCTCCAGCAAACCAATGGCTTTCTGTGTTAGCCCATAACTCGCAAAAAGATCAACGTCCGTCAGCGACTGCGCTATAAATTTTTGCGTTTCGTCATCGAGCTGGCTGTCCCCGGGATCTCCCGCGGGCTTTGCTCTGACTTCCGGTGTCTCTGTCTCCGTAGGCAATTTGGGAGCAGCCGGTTTCCGCAACTCAACTGGCGAAGTCTCCTCTTTTGGAGCGGCCGGTACAGGAGCCTCTTCCGGAATGTCATGGCCCAGCTTACGTAAGACTGCGTTCAGCTTGCGCTTCGGAGCCTCGCTGTCCGGCTGCCGCGCGACAAGTTGCTCGTAAACTTCCTTCGCGCGCTCATACTGCTTGGCGCCGGCAAGGGCGTCGCCCAGGTGAGCGAGAGAGTCCGCCAAGCGGAAAGAATCGCTCGTGCGTTCATAGAATTCCACCAGCCATTCCAGCGGTTCGATCCGCCCAGGCAGCCGGGCCGTCAGATCATTCAGCAGCCGGCCCACATGCTCGTTCTCCCCAGCGTCGATCATGGGCACGCGGATACGCTCCAGCAGCTCCATGGCCTGCTCGCCCTCGTCCGCATGCAACAGCGCTTCCGTGATTTTTTGCGCCGAACCGAAATTCTTGGGATCAGCGTCAAAGACGCGCAGCGCCAATGCCCCGGCATTTTCCCAGTCGGAGTTTTTCACATACATGTCGAGCAGCAACTCGGTTTGCTCGCCGCCCTTGTCGAGATCAGCGACTTGCTCGAGGGCCTTGGCCGCTTCGGCGACGTCACCCTTGGAGGAATGAATGCGGGCTTTGACGATCACGGCCGCCATGTTCTTGGGGTCCAGCTTCAAGGCTCGATCCGCCAGCTTCTCGCATTCCGTGGAATCGCCGCGAGCCAGTGCGCGCTGCGCAGCAGACACATAAGCCTCGATGGCATCCGCGGTCTGCCCCATCGCGGTATAAAGATCAGCCAGGCGAATCTGGATGCGCAGGTTGTCTGGCTCGGCCAGCAGCAGCTTCTTCAGCAGCGCCACGGCTTCCGGTTGGCGGTTGCCCTTCAGATGGATTTCCGCGAGCTGCAGGAATAGGGGCCGCGCTTCGCTCATTACCCCCTGCTGCACGTATAGGTCGGCGAGTTTCTCGAGCGGGCGAATCTCTTCCGGAGCCAGCTTAGCGATGCGCTTGTAGACGGCAATCGCCTTAGTCAGGAAACCGTCACCAACGAAGATCTGCGCCAGCCGCTCAAAATAATCAATGGCCTGAAACGTCTCGCCCTGCCGGATGTACAGCTCCCCAATGGTCATCAGCGTGACCTGGTCTTTGGGCTCGTATTTGAGGATTTGCTGATATTCCGCGATGGCCTGCGGGACCTTGCCCTGGTTCAGGAGCTTCTGCGCGGCTTCGACGTATTTGCTTTTGCTATAGGCCATTCGTGACTCAGACACAGCGCCGCCCCGCCTGCTGGAGAGGATTATCCTCCGCGCCCGAAGGTAAAAAAGGCAGGCAGAAAGCTGTGCTTGCCTACGCTAGCAGGGGGAGAAAAGCCAAGTCAACGAACCCAGAGTTTCGTGTGAGCAGCCAGTTATCCCCGTTGGACTTAGGAACGCGCTGGCGAAAACCAGGCGAAGCCGCGGAATCACGGTTTGGACCGTAAAAGTTCGGTTTCTTGCCAGGTCGGAAGCCAGGCAAGCGGATTCGGACATCAGGGCAGAATCGCGTCCGGCAGCAGGGCTATCTGGATGGCCCCGGCGGACCAACAGCCTGCCTCGCGTACCGGCGCAAACGAATACCGGTGCAGCGGTGTGGGACCGTGTTGGCGCAGCGCCTCCAGGTGATCGGCGGTGGCATAACCTTTATGGCGCGCCAGGCCGTACTGCGGATAGACCGTATCCCACTCTTCCATGCGCGTATCGCGATGCGTTTTCGCCAGGATCGAAGCGGCAGCGATGGAGACGCTGCGGCAATCGCCCTTAATGAGTGGCTTTTGCTCGATCAGGACATCGAGTTGAAGCGCATCGATCAGCAAGTAGTCCGGGACGATCGCGAGTTGCTGCAGCGCGGCGGTCATAGCCTGGCGGCTGGCCTGGTAAATGTTCCACGCGTCAATGCGTTGCGCATCGATCTCCGCTACGGCCCACGCCAGCGCGTGCTCGCGGATGCGTTCCGCCAGTTGCGTGCGGCGCTCCGGCGCGATCTGCTTGGAATCGTCAAGCCCTACAATGCGGCGCTTTGGGTTCAGAATCACCGCGGCGGCAACCACTGGTCCGAACAGCGCCCCACGTCCGGCCTCATCCAAACCGGCGATGCGCGTCCAGCCAAGTTTGCGCGCCGCTCGCTCGAAACGGGAGGAGCAGAGGCGGCTCATTTCGCTCGCGATTTTAGCATGCGAGCAAATTTCGCCACAGCGGTTATGCAGAGGAACAGAAAAGAAAAACTCAGACCAGTGAAAGCCCTACTTGTTGGTTTCTCTTACGCCGGGCGCCCCGCTGCGGCTAATCTGAGTCTATTCGTTACTCGTAACGAAGTGCAGCCACGGGATCGAGCCGCGTAGCCCGCCGCGCTGGGAGATAGCAAGCCAAAACTCCAACGCCTAACAGGAGCACGCCCGTAGCCGCTATGGTTACCGAGTCGCCGCCACGCACACCAAAGAGAAGCCGGGAGAGCAGCGGCGTAAGAACCAACGAAAGCCCCAAACCGACCAGGACACCGGTCGTTACCGGCAGCATGCCTTGCCGCATGATCATTGCAAAGATTTCACCCCGCCGCGCACCGAGCGCCATCCGCACCCCGATTTCTCCGGTGCGCTGCAGAACTGAATACGAAGCGACTCCGTAGATTCCAGTGCAAGCGAGGAGCACAGCGATGACGGCCATAATGCCGGCGAGCGTACTGGTGAAACGCGCGGGACGCCGCGCCTTTTCAACGTAATCGTTCATCGGAAGAATGCCGTAGACGGGCATGTCCTTGTCGAGGTTTGCCACCTCGCGGCGAATCAATCCCACCAGGGTGTGCGGATCGATATTCGATCTCACGGTGAGCGCCATGTGCGCCCGTACCGCTCGCGGATAGAGCAGATAAATTTGCCCGCGCACCGGATCGGTGAGGGAATGCGATTGTAGGTGCCTGACGACACCAACGACTTCCACGGTGTCACGTACAAAATTGCCGTTTTCTACGTTGAGTTTCTTTCCGATCGCGCTGCCTCTAGGCCAAGCCCTCGCGGCAACACTGTCATCCACGACGGCGATCGGCCGATTTTCTTGTGCATCGATGGGATCGAAGTCCCGCCCGGCGACGAATTGTGCCCCGAGGCTCGCGAAATAGCCGGGGAGAATCGATCGGTGGTCGGCCATAACCGTGTTCTGTTCGGGTTTCGGCGCGCCTTCCGGCCAATAGTAGCTGTACCAGTTCGGTAGCGTGTCATCGAACGGCAAATGAGAGATCACCCCGACGGAATCAATTCCATTGGTGGCCGAGAGATTCTTCTGCAGCTCGCGAAAGAAATGAATCGCTGATTCGGGCGTTTGATACTTCACTCCCGAAGCGGAGAGGCGAACCGTCATGACGTGTTGTGCATTGAATCCGGGATTCACGCGGAGCAGGCTGGCAAACGTCTGCAACAATAGTCCCGCGCCGACCAACAACACGAATCCCAGAGCCACTTCGGCCGCGACCAGCACGTTCCTGATTCGTTGTCTGCCGGCTGTAACCGTCCGGCCGCCCTCCTTCAGCGAATCGACCAAATTCAGCTTTGTCGTTCCGAGCGCGGGAGCAAGGCCAAACAAAATCCCGGCGAGAACCGATAGCGCCAGCGTGAATCCGAAAACCGGCAGATTGAAAGCGGTCGCCACGAGGCCTTCCATTCCCGCCGGGCGCAAAGACAACAGCAAATTCATGGCCCAAGAGCCCAGCAACAGCGCCGCCGCTCCGCCGAGACAAGAAAGCAAAATGCTCTCCGTCAAAAGCTGGCGAATTACCCGGCCGCGCGCGGCGCCCACCGCGGTGCGCAGAGTGATTTCTCGTTGCCTTTCGTTAGCGCGAGAGAGCAGAAGGTTAGCGACATTGGCGCACGCGATCAGCAAAACCAGACTCACGCCGCCGAAAAGCGTTAGAAGCGCCGGCCGAACATTACGAACCACGTCTCCGTGCAGCGGCACGACTTGGAGTCCAAGCGCCTGCTCGGAAAACACCGTGAACTCCGAGCGCAACTGTGTCGCGATGGAGTCCAGCTCGGCTTGCGCCTGCGGAATCGCTACCCCTTTTCGCAGCCGGCCGATCACGCGGATGTAACATTGGTCGCGAGGGTCTTCCGCCAGGTTGCTGGCGAAGGGAACAAACGCGTCTATGTCCGGAGGAACGCTCGAGCCTTCCGGAAAAATAATCTTGAAATCCGGAGGCATCACGCCTACCACGGTGATTGAATTTCCGTTCAGATGGACTGATTTCCCGATGAGCCGCGGATTCCCTCCGAAGCGATGCCGCCACAGTGCATCGCTTAAAATCACGGACTTGGCCGAATAGGTACCTTGCTCTTCGGGCAGGAAGAATCGTCCCAACTGCGGCTTGATGGCTAGCATGGAAAGAAAATTCGACGTCACCAACCCAAGACGCACGTGCTCCGGCTCACCTTCTCCGGTGAGCGCGCCGCTCTGCGCCCAAATGCCACCGAACTCCTCGAATAGTTGGCTGCGCTCGCGCAAGTACACCAGCTCCGGACCGGAAGCTGGCCCTCTTCCTTCATTGCTAAAGATCGACCACACCACCGTGAGCCGGTCCGCCTCCGGATACGGCAAGCCTTGAAGCAACACGGAATGCACCACGCTGAAGATCGCGGTATTCGCGCCGATGCCCAGCGCCAGCGTCGCAATGGCCACGGCGGTAAATCCTGGCTTCTTGGCAAAAATGCGAACCGCAAAGCGCAGGTCTTGCCAAAGCGTGTCAAGAAAAGGCAGGCCGCGCTGCTCGCGATAGGCTTCCTTCGTTTGCTCAACGCCGCCGAATTCGCGGCGCGCGGCAAAGCGCGCTTCCTCCGCGTTCATGCCTCGGCGAATGTGCTCGTTGGTGAGCGCATCGAGGTGCGAGCGCAGCTCGACGTCAAGATTGTCGTCGCCGCCGCGTCTGCGAACTAAGCCGAGCAGGCGTGAGCCGAACATGCGCAAGCGGCTCATCTCACGTTCCTTCCGCGCCCAGCAGCCGCGCGATGACACCAGCCATGCGCTCCCAGCTTTCGGTTTCTGTTGCGAGCTGCTTGCGCCCCGCGCGCGTCAGCGAGTAATACTTCGCCTTCCGATTGTTCTCGGAGACGCCCCACTCTGACGCAATCCAGCCGCGCTGTTCCAATCTCAGGAGCGCCGGATACAGCGTGCCCTGATTCAGCTTGAGCAAATCCTCCGAAACCTGATTGATGCGCTGCGCGATGCCATAGCCGTGGAGCGGCCCAAGAATGTCCAGAGTCTTCAATACAATGAGATCAAGAGTTCCCTGAAGCACTTCAACACGCGGGGGTGTCATCGATCTCGTCCTTTAAATACGCAGCAGGAGGCTAGCCTCGCTCCTGTTGATTGTCAACAGGTGACCTCACCCTTGTAGACGCAGCGACCGGGCAAGGGTTTCCGCCGTGCCCAAAGATTTCTCCAGCAGATACAACGACCTTGCGGAGGCCAAGCGGTCAATAAAAAAGCCCCGCAGGCGCGGGGCTCTTCACAAAGCGGGCGAAATCGAAAACCGTTTACGCCTTTGGTTCCGTCCCACCAGCGGCAGCAGCAGCCGCGGCCGGCGTTTCCTCTCGCGCCGCGCGCTTGATACGCGCAGCCTTGCCGCGAAGTTCACGCAAGTAGTAGAGCCGGGCGCGCCGCACTTTGCCTTTGCCGACCACTTCTATTGAGCTGATCGTCGGCGAATGCAGCGGGAAAATGCGCTCAATCCCCACACCAAAGCTCACTCGGCGCACTGTAAACGTCGCGCCCGAGGCCCGGCCTTTCTTGGAGATCACCACGCCCTCAAACGCCTGAAGGCGTTCTTTCTCCTTCTCGCCGTCGCCTTCCTTCAGGCGCACGTTGACCCGCACCGTGTCACCCGGCCGGAAGTCGGGGAGGTCTTTGCGCAGTTGCGCGTCATGTAGTTTTGCAATTACCGGATTCATGTTCGTATTCCCTGCAGACCCACTCGGGCGGGGCCAGCACACCAAACGCAAACTTCAATTATAGGCAAATTGTCGCGATTTTCCTAGCAGAAATCAATCCCGGAGAAGCGGACTCGCTTGAGTAAATGGCCTTCGGCGTCTAATGCGGCGCGGTCTGACGCTGCGCCACGACCATTCCTCCAGCGGCGCCGCCAACAACCTTCAATGCATGAGCGACCCAGTATTGCCATGGTTCCGGTTGCGCGCGGGTGAGACCGACGTACATGAGCGTGCCTGCAACGCCGATGAGCACACCGTGCAAGACGAACTTCGTCTTAATCCTCCGTCCTAACCACACGGTAACGGCGAATGTGGCAGCGAGCGCTACTGGTGGCACGACGTAAACTAGGAGTCGCCCTGCGCCGCTCAGGAACAGCGGGATCGCGATCGCGAAGAGGATGACTTCCATTAAAAAAGCAGCAAGTAAGACGCGTCCCCATTGGATCGACATACATTTCTTCCTAAAGGCCCGACCGTGCGAGCCCGAAGCGATTTCAAGGCCCACTACCATTCATTTGGGGAGCGCTATGCCAGTGCCGAGGCCGCGCTGCGCCGCCGAATCACGGTCTCAGAGAAGCGCTCCATCTCTTGAAGTTGTGGGCTGAATTGCAGCAGCAGCAAATCTACGCCGGCGGCCTCGAATTGCGCAACGCGCTCCGCGACTTGTTCTACCGTTCCGACCAGTCCCGAACGCAATCCCCGGTTCGACACTGAATAATCCTCCAAGGAAACGCGCTGCTCCAGTTGGGTCCCCGCGAGCCACTGCTGATAATTTGCATAGCCGGCGGCGGATTGCTGCACGTCCGTAATCCGCCGCAGTTCATCCTGCGCCTCTCGTTCGGTGTCACGCACGATCGCGTATCCCGCGACACCGAAGTTCAAGGGCGGCCGGTTGTGCCGGGCGCGCCGCTCGCGCAAATCGGCAATCTTCTCTCGCACGCGCTCTGGCGGGTCGCCATGCATCAAGTACGCGTCGCACTTTTCGGCGATCAGCTCCTTCGCTGCGGGCGATTCACCCCCGGCGTATAGTATCGGCCGCGGCTGAGATATCGGCTTTGGCTCCAAGACATTGTCTTCGACGCGGTAGTATTTTCCCGAAAACGAAAAGTGGTCCTGCGACCACACCCCGTTCAGCACATCGAGCCATTCGCCCGTTCGCGCATAACGATCATCGTGCTGTTCAAAACCCACGCCGTACTTGCGTGCTTCATCCGCCCACCACGAAGACACCACATTCAGCGTCAATCGCCCTCCGCTGATGTGATCGATGTTCGCCGCCTGCTTCGCCAGCAGCGCCGGCAGATGAAACGTTGGCCGCACCGCTACCATCAATTCAATCCGCTCCGTCACCGCCGCCAGTGCCGCCGCGGTCGACCATGCATCCAGCGAGGGCGCTTCCACACCCTTGATGTCGTTCAAGTTCAATTCGGCGATCAGGGTGACATCGAATCCAATTTGTTCGCTGCGTTGCGCCAGCCGCTTCACATAAGCCCACGTAGCCTGCATGTTTTCATCCGCCACGTTGCGCAGCCATCCGCCAAAAACAGGCAGCCAGTATCCGTACCTCATGCCTTTTCTCCCGCTGCGACCAGGCGCGCAGGCTGCTTCGCTTCGTGAGCGCGCGCCTCCGCAATCAAAAAATCCGCCAAGCGCCCGTACGGATTGAAACCCAGCATGCGCTCCGGATCAGCGACAAAGTTCGAAAGCGCGTTGATGTCGTAATAAAGCTGACGCCCGGTGCGCTCATCCACCACATACTCGACGCCACCCACTTCAATCCCCGCGTTCTGCATGATGGACTCGACATCCTGAATCGCCTGCCGCGGCGCTTCATACGTCTCGACGGTCATCCCGGTTTTTGGCGCGTCCACCGGGCACGCGATGCGCGTCAATTCTTCCCCTTTCGTGCTCTTGCAAATGTCCGCGGGACACAAATCAAACGTCTCGCCGGTAATGTGAATCTGAATCGCATACAAATACTTTCCGCCAAGAACCTCCACGCGCGTGACGATCCCGTCCCGCGCCGTGAAGCACTCCTGCACGAGCGCCGTGTTGTCGATCCCAAACTGCAAACTGCCTTCATCCACGGCCGCTTGCAACTCGTCTCGCGATGAAAACCGCTTAATGCCTGCGCCGCTGCCACCAATATTCGGCTTAAC
Source organism: Candidatus Acidiferrum sp. (assembly GCA_036513675.1). Classification (GTDB taxonomy): domain Bacteria; phylum Acidobacteriota; class Terriglobia; order Acidiferrales; family UBA7541; genus Acidiferrum. Next base: position 9,739 of record DATBYP010000240.1, on the reverse strand, counting down.
AATCAGCGGATAACCTACGGCATCGGCTGCTCTCACAGCCTGGGAAGGATGATTGATCACTCGCGCCTTCGGATACGGCAGCCCAAGTCTTTCCAACAACGAAAGCTGCAGCGCTTTCGAAGTCTCGTGCGTAAACGCCCGCGATCCGTTCACCACGCGCATGCCCTTGTCTTCCAAATGCTTCAGGTAATTCAGCGTGTAGAAAATCCCGTGTCCCACGCCGCGCTGCCAAGCCGAAGGGCTCATGCGGTTGAACAGCAGCGAATACTCCCGCTCCGGGGAAGCGGCGTCGTATTGGTGATACCGGGCGTCCAGCTTGACCCAATTCGCGCCGCGCTTATCCAATTGCTGAAACAGCGGCACAAACCAGTTCGGCTGCTCGTAATAAATCGCAATCGGTTTCGATTCGCTATTACCGCTCATCTTCGTCGCTTCCTCTCGAACATTTCACCGCATTCCTGCGAGCAAATCCGGCCGGTTCCGGCTCGTCTTCTCAATCGCCGCCTTGCGCCGCCATTTCGCTACCTCGGCGTGGTTTCCGCCGATCAGCACTTCCGGCACCGTCCATCCGCGAAACTCCGCCGGCCGCGTGTAATGGGGATAATCCAATAGCACCTTGGTGTTCTCATCGTTTGGCGGGCGATGTACGTCACTGCTTCGCAAGGGCTCAACGTGTTGCGCCCCAGTCGGCAAGGCGCCGCCCGTACTAAATGATTCATTCTGCGCCGAAGCCTCATTCCCTAGCGCCCCAGGCAGTAGCCGCGTCACCGCATCGACAATCAGCATTGCCGGCAACTCCCCACCGCTTAAAACAAAATCTCCCACCGAAATCTCTTCTGTGGCCAGGTGCTCAGCCACTCGCTCATCGACGCCCTCATATCGGCCGCAAATAAAAACAATTTGCTCCAAGTTCGCATAGCGCCTTGCGGTTTCCTGCGTGAAACGCTTCCCAGCTGCGGACAGCAAAACAATTGCCGTATTGGATTCCGGCGCGGCTGTCCCCGTTGCGTCGCCGACGCCATGCCCAAGTAATGATTCCACCGCCTCAAACAGCGGCTCCGGCTTCATCACCATCCCTTCGCCGCCGCCAAAAGGCCGATCATCCACCGTCCGATGCCGGTCTTTGGTGAATTCGCGTAAGTCTTGTACACGCACTTCAATCAAGCCCGCCTCGCGCGTCCGCCGCACGATCCCATGCTCCAGCGGCCCCGCAAAAAAATCCGGGAAAATCGTGATGAGATCAAATCGCATTCTTAGCCTAGCTTATTCTTAAAACGTGGAATCCAGCGCGGCACTCGCTGACAGTACGCTTCGTATTCAGCGCCAAATTTCCGCCGCAAAGCCGGCTCTTCATAGGCCATCACAAATAGCGCGGCGCACGCGAAGAGTGCGCCAGCGACTTCCGCGAGCGGGACCGAGCGAAACACCAGCGCCTCGCCCATCATTACCAATGCCACGCTGCAATACATGGGATTCCGGACAATGCGATATGGGCCCTCCACAACCAGCCTCTTGGGAGGATCGATAGGCGCTGGAGTTCCTTTTCCTCGCAACGCGAAGCCCCAGAAAGCACATATCAAGTAAAGCGCAACACCAGTGACAACAAGAAACCAGCCGACCAGAGACGCGCCTCGCAAATCCATTCGTGCCCCACGGCGTACCACCCAATAGGGCACAAGCACGGCCCAGAAACCCGGCACAATAACAGTGAAAACGAGAGTTCGCAGAAACGGATACATCCGGGCTAGCGTACACCGGTTTCGTCACGGCCTGTTCAGTTCGCGCAGTCCCTCAGGCAGCAGCACATCGATTCGCCGCGCCGCCGTATCGATCCTGGTGCAAATGTCCTCGGCAAGGGGAATCAGCAGCTCGCCCTCTCGCGCATCCACCACGAGCAGAGGCGTGCCAGAAGCACCTTGCCCCGTAAACTGAACATCCGTAACGCTGCCGAGCAAAGCCGGCGCCGTGGACATCGAACACGGCGAAGACGCAACCGGCGAAGCCTCGCGAGCGCAGTCGAACACCGAGCACCCAATCAGGTCTGAAATAAAGTACTGCCCTGCAGTAAGATGAACGCGCTGTTCGATGGGAAGGAATACATCTTGGCCGCGAAACTTTTCCGCATCGTTGATTGAGGAACAGCCTTCAAAGTGAAACACGGCCTGCCCGGGATGGTTCTGGCTGAGCCAACAAGCTATAACCGTCACACGGCGTGGCCCGGCCTGCTCTCGGCCATCGCCAACAAACGCCTCACGCAAGGCCGTAAGCCGCTCTGGAAAATCCGTTAACAGCTCCGCCGCCACTTCGCCCTTGTTCCCGCGTGGGCGAAGGATATGCGCCACGGCCACCCAGCGTTGCGCCGGGCCGCTCACTATTCCAGTATTTCGAGTGTGAAGCGTTTGCGCACTTTCATTCCCGCCGCGCCAAGCAGCGTGCGCACCGCCTTGGCCGTCCGGCCTTGCCTTCCGATTACTTTGCCAAGATCTTCCGGATGCACGCGTAATTCTAAAATTGTGGCTTGCGAACCCTCAACGGACCGTACCTGCACTTCTTCCGGATGGTCCACGAGAGCCCTGGCGATGGATTCTACCAGCTCCTTCATGGGGCACCTCTAAGAACGCGACCTTTATCAACTACGTACATGAACCTGGGATAAGGCGCCCTGACTAGGAAGAGGGTGCATCAACCAACAAGCTGGGAATTTTATGCGATCTTCTGCAAACGGATGAAGCTGCGCACGGTGTCGCTGGGTTGTGCGCCGACCCCGAGCCAATACTTGATGCGTTCCGCATCCAGCTTGATCTCTGCGGGCTTCTTGAGTGGATCGTATGTCCCCACCAGTTCGCGAACACGGCCATCGCGTGGCCGGGTCCTCTCAATCACCACCACTCGATAAAACGGTCTCTTCTTCTTGCCAATCCTTGACAGTCGAATCGTCAGCACTAAGCCAATCCTCCGTGTATCATTCTAGCCTGTCCAGCCAGCCTCCGGCAATGACCCTTACGGGGCTCCCGCGGCCTTTGGAGATTACCCAGACGTTGGTCTCGGGCGGTCGGCTGCCGCAGACAGCTATTGCTTGCCCGTGGTCTCGCTAACAATAAACGCGCCTTCCGGAGATATTCTCACGGTATAAATCGCGTCGAATCCCTCTTCCAGCACAGGAGGTTTCAGTTTCCGAAGGGTGCCTGCGATGGCCGGAATCGGTATTTTCTGCTTTCCCGCACGCTGATTGTTCCGCCGAATAGCCTCACGCAAACTCGTCTCAAAAAAGTACGCGACCGCGCGAAATCCAGCCTCCCGTGCCGGTCCGATGTAGCGCGCGCGATCGATTGGCAATGGATTTGTGTTGTCGATCACAAACGGCTGCTTTGCTGCCAAGCAGGCCGCCAGCAGGAGTTCTTCCCGGTGGCGAGTGCGCAGCATATCCAGATTGATTCGCACGTGAGTGTCGAAGAAGTGCTCGCGGTAGAAAGTACTCTTTCCGGAGCCCTGCACTCCAACAAGAATCACGGCTTCCATACGCGACTAGTGCCCAACTCCCATCATCGGATATCCCTCGAATATCTCAAAAAAGGCAGTTCCACGTGGAACGAAGTCGGAAATCCCGGCATCCCCTGTACTGCCCGCACCGACGCGCGTCCATTGTTCCTCTCGTCCTCATCTAAATAGCGGCCAAACTATATCGGACGCTTTTCAGGACAAGGGGCAATCCTATGGAATGCACTGGTACAGAAAGGCACGGATCGAAGTGCTGGACTGGATGGGCTGACCAGATTCCGGCCGAGCGCTGGTCTATCTACCGCGGCGTTATTGAAGCCGCAAAGGCTCACAACATTCCCTTTGCCCTGGGCGGAGCATTTGCCACCGCAACGCACACCGGGCGCTGGCGCGACACCAACGACATGGATTTGTACACCCTTCCCCAGTACCACGAACAAATGCAGCAATTAATTGAAGGCCTCGGCCTCAAGGACATCTACGATCAATTTCCGTACCCTCGCGATTGGACATACCGCGCCACAAACGGTGAGACCATTGTCGAGGTTATTTGGACCATGATGAACCACCGCGCCGACGTCGACCTCCCCTGGCTCAACCGTTGGGGTGAAATCGAAGTCCGCGGCATCAAGATTTTCGTGGCGCCCCCCGAAGAAATGATGTGGGCCAAGCTGTACGTCCTACATCGTCTGCGTTCCGACTGGCCTGACGTATTGAACTACATCTACGTTTGCGGGCAAGGCCTCGATTGGCAACATCTATTCGACCGCCTCGGACAAGACTTTCCCTTGCTGGGCGGCGCACTATGCGTCTTTTCCTGGCTTAGCCCCCAACGAGCAGCAGCGCTCCCCGATTGGATATGGGAGAGATTTGGCGTGCGCAGGCTGGTAACACCGTCCCCGGACGAAACGGAACAGAGGCGCGCGGCGCTCCTGTGGGGAGCGCAACGAGTGCTTTCGTAAGAAAAATAACCCCGCTCTCAGGCGGACAAGGAAACTAATCCCGGTAGTTCTACCCCAACTTTGTTGGCCCCCCGATCATCTCAATTAATAGCCTCACATTTAGATTCTTGCTTTCGGAGTAGGTTTGATATGTGTAGACGTAAGAGCAAGTCTTCGGGACCCCTGGGATCGCATAGATGGGCGTCATCATCTTCGGTGATCTCTCTGGCCATCATGTTTCTCACGGTTGCTTTTGCCGCGCCCGGACACTCGCAAGAACCTCAGCATCCGAGCGAATCCGTAGTCGAAGCTGCCCGCAACGCTCGCGAACGTAAAGCAACTTCGACCAAGCATCCGAAAGTCATTACGAATGCCGACCTCGGAGTACCGTATTCGGAGCCGCCCGCCTCCCCCTTTCACCTGCGGTCATCGTCAACCTACGCGGACGAAGGATCCAATCCACCGGTAGCAGACTGCGACAATCCTCGGGCTGCGAGTCTCGCAATGGAGTTGCAGGCCGCCGAGCGGGAGCTGGATCAGCTTCGCTACGAACTTTCCCACCAGCACGAGGTCATCTCCAATGGCGACCTCGATTTGCAGTACTTCAAACCTGGCTACTCGGGCCTTTACGTTGGCGCTCCACCGCTGCTGGAAACGGAACCGCCGGCACCTGCGCGAGTGGCCGAGGTCGAACTCGAGGAGAGGATTGCGTCTCTGGAGAAAGCCTTGCGGATTGCTTGTGAGCCGCCGGAAACCGCGAGAGTTCAGTGGGAGCTCGATCAGGCAGAGCGAGAGCTCAACCTTCTGCAGCGCGAGTTTGCTCTGGACCAAGACACTTACTACTCCAACCCCGATTACGCCGAAGACACAGAGGGCAAAGCTCAGCTCGATGCCGAGCAGCAGCAAATCGAATACTGGCAGTCGGAGATCGAGCGCCTGAGGCAGAACCTCGGCGTGCTGAACACACCTTGAACCGCAAGCTAAGCAGTCGCCTGAGCGGTTTGCGTAACCTCGCCCTCGCCACCACAACTAGTAAAATGTAAGGGCGATGGTATGCTCCGCGGGGAGGGAAAGCTTCTTTGCGGAATCGTTCTTGCTTTACTGTGGCTGTGTTGCTCCTTTCGGCCTGTTTTTCAGGGCGAAAAGCAATCGCCGCCTCGGATGCTCTAGCGATTCAGATCAATCAGATTTTTTCCGCTCTCGCGGATGATAAGTCGCCCGGCGTCGCCGCGCTGGTCCGCAAAGACGGGCACACCGTATTCGAACGCGGCTACGGCGTCCGCGACGTTCGCACCTTTGCCAAAATCGATCCGGAAACCAATTTCCGCCTCGCCTCCTGCTCCAAGCAATTCACTGCCATGTCCATCATGCTTCTAGTCCACGACGGCAAGCTCCGCTACGACGACAAACTCACCGACGCCTTCCCCGATTTCCCCGCGTACGGCAAAGCCATCCTGATCCGCAATCTGCTCAATCACACTTCCGGCCTTCCTGACTATGAAGACCTCATGGCCGCCGCAGAAAAGCGCAAGGGCGCCCCGATCTGGACGCCCATGCACCAGATTCAAGACGCCGAAGTTCTCGAGCTGCTCAAAAAGGAATCGTCCGGCAAGTTCGCACCCGGCACGCAATGGAGCTACAGCAATTCCGGCTACGTCGTCCTCGGATTAGTAGTGGCAAGAATTTCCGGCAAGCCGTTCCGCGAATCCCTCCGCGAACGAATCTTCGCGCCGCTAAAAATGTCTCAAACGGTTGCATATCAAAAAGGACAAAACGAAGTCGCCACCCGCGCATACGGCCATTCGAAGGAAGTCACTGCCTGGAAGGAAACCGACCAAAGCCCCACCTCCGCCACGCTCGGCGACGGCGGAATCTATTCCTCTCTAACCGATCTCGCAGAGTGGGATGAAGCGCTAGCGCAACACACGCTTCTAAGCGAAAACGAAATGCAACCTGCACTAACTCCCGCGCAGCTCACCAGCGCCGCCCAACCCAAGTGGCCCGCCAACTCCGACCTCCCTGAAGGGACCCCAGTCTCCTACGGCTTCGGCTGGTTTCTCGACCCCTATCGCAACCACGCCCGCATGTGGCACTACGGTGACACCATCGGCTTCCACACCTACATCCAGCGCTTCCCCGCCGACCGCCTCACCATCATCATCCTCTGCAACCGCACCGACCTCGACCCAGAATCCCTCGCCACCAAAGTCGCCGAGCTTTTTCTTCACTGAACCAGCAACTCACTCTGGTGACGAGGAAGAATCATTGCGCGCGGCATGCTCCCTCATCCAATGCGCGAACGCCTTTTCCGTGAGCTCACCCGCAGCTAAGCTCAGCATCGTCTGAATCGCTTCCATCTGATCGGCAACCAATCGGTAATCGTTAATGGCAAGGAAGAGACCGACCGCTAGGAAAGCAATCCGTTTGTTGCCGTCGTGAAACGGATGATTTCTTGCCAGACCAAAGCCGTACGCGGCGGCGAGACCGAAAACATCGCACCCTCGTTCATAAGTGAATTTGTTTCGAGGACGGTTCAGCGCGGATTCCAGAAGCCCTTCATCGCGAATGCCTTCCAGGCCGCCATGTTCGGCAAGCGACGCGGAATGCAGCAGCAAAAGTGCTCGCGGGTCAATCCACCGCGGCTCCTTCATTTGGCCAGAGCGCGGAAGGTGTCGCGATACTCCTTCATGAATTTCAGCCCAAGTTTCACTTGCTCTTCGACATCCGGGTCATAGGGCGTCAGCAGATAACCAACGGGTGTTTCGATGGCAAACAGCGAATCGTTCTTTTGCACCTTCAGTCGATGAAGAATTTCTTTCGGCAGCACGAGCCCAGTTGATGTACCAACCGCACGCAGCTTTAGCTTCATGGGCCCTCCTTATGTCCATAAACATTATAATGTATTCCGAAGCGGCCCGCCATCCTCATCCCAAACCCGCCAGCTTCCCCAGCCCCTTCATCTTAGCCCGCGCCGCCATCGCCCCATACTGCTTCATCATCGTCCGCATCTGCAGGTACTGCTTCAAAACCTGATTCACTTCCTGCACCGAAGTCCCGCTGCCCTTCGCAATCCGCTTCCGCCGTTTCCCGTCAATCACGTTATGGTCGCGCCGCTCCTGGTTTGTCATCGAGCTGATGATCGCCTCAACCCGCTTCAACATGCCTTCATCCACTTTCGCGTCCTTCGGTAAATTCGCCAGCGGCCCGATTTTCGGCAGCATGTCCACAACCTGTTCCAGCGGCCCCATCTTCCGCACCTGCTTGAGCTGATCCCGAAAATCCTCGAGCGTGAACTCATTCTTCCGCAGCTTCCGTTCCAGCTCCATCGCGGCCTTTTTGTCGACCGCCAGCTCCGCCCGCTCGATCAGCGACATGATGTCGCCCATGCCCAGCACGCGCGAGACAATGCGCTCCGGATAAAATCCTTCCAGCGCATCGTATTTCTCGCCCAACCCCACAAATTTCACCGGCGCCCCGGAAACTTTCGCAATCGAAAGCGCCGCGCCGCCACGCGCATCGCCGTCCAACTTCGTCAAGATCACGCCGGTCAGCCCCAGCCGCTTGTGAAACTCCCCGGCCGAACGCACCGCATCCTGCCCAATCATCGCGTCGGCAATAAAAAGCATTTCCGCCGGCTGCAATTCCTTCTTCAATGTGCTCAGCTCGTTCATCAACTCATCGTCGATGTGCAGGCGCCCCGCGGTGTCCACCAAAATCACATCGCTAGCCGAAAGCTTTGCCTCCTTGATCGCCCCGCGCACAATTTCCAGCGGCTTATCCGTCCCCGCCCCCGGCCAAACCTGTGTCCCCACCGCCTTCGCCACCTGCGCAAGCTGCTCGCGCGCCGCCGGCCGGTACACGTCGGTGGAAACCACAATCGGCCGGTGCCCATGCTGCGTCAGCCATTTCGCCAGTTTTCCAGTTGTCGTCGTCTTGCCCGACCCCTGCAAACCCACAATCATCCACACCGAAGGCGGCCGCGAGGCAAACAGCGGCTTCGCATGCTTCCCCAGCATCGCGGTCAACTCGTCGCGCACCGTCTTGACCACTTGCTGGTCCGGCGAAAGCTGCAGCATCACCTCGCTGCCAATTGCTTTCTGCCGGATGTTGGCCAGCAGCTCGTCGGTCACGCCAACATTCACGTCGCCTTCCAGGAGCGCCTCGCGAATTTCCGCCAGCGCCAAGTCCAGATGCTCCTCCGTCAGCTTCCCCTGCCCGCGCAAATTCTTAAATGTCCGTTGCAGCTTTTCCGTCAAATTCTCAAACATGTCCGCCTTTTCCCGAGCCAGGATCCTCCATTGTATCGAAAGTCAGGCACAGCCGCGCGAACGCCCGTCACGATGCTATCGGCGAGGATCGAGAGGACCAAAAATAGGAACCGCCCGGGAGGCTAGACCAACCGGGCGGCAGGTGCTTCGGATTACCGGATTCGATTAGGGGTTAATTTTCTCAGCCGAACTGTTCGCATTCTCCGGCGGCAGCGCGCAATTCGCCACGCACTTCGAGGCAAAAAACTCAATCTCCGCCTTCTTGTGCGGAATCTTCCCCGTGTCCTCTGGCACCACGATCAGCGACTGCGGCCCATCCGTCGCATTAAACGTGCACTGAAACGTCTGCGACTGCACGCCGCGCTGTTGGCACGAATTCTTCTCCAGCGCCGGCTCCAGCATCCCCGGTTTCGCGTGCAGCTGGTTCGCGACCGACGACGGCACCACCGCCACCAGCATTGGCACCGGCGCCTTGATCTTGATGCTCACCACTTCCCCATCGCGTCCCGGCGTGTACCCCCCATAGACTTTCAAAAACGAAGTCAGCTCAAACTTTTCCTTCGCTTGTTGAATCCACTGAAACTGTGGCGGGAAGCAGTTGCTGATGCAAGCCCAGCGGTAATACTGGATGTGCACATCATTCGGTGATTTGAAACGGCGAGTGGGTGAAGCTTCTTTCTTCAGGACCGCCGCCAGGCCTACGCCCACGCCGACGGCATTACCCGCGGCGGTATTAAGCACGGCGGAATCGCGCTTGAGCACTTCGCCCAACCCTGCGAAGGCGGCTGACTCGGAACTGCCGCGGTCATCGCGAACCACCAAAGTCATCGGCTCAGCGGGGAGATCGCAGAGGTACGTGGTCTTTACCACGTGCTCGCGCAAGCACAGCTTTCTCAGCGTCGCGATCGTTTCCGGATACTGCAGGGCCTGGTTCCACTCCCCTTCGCCGGTCAGGAAAATCGTCACAGGCTGCTGCGCTTCAATATCCACATGAATGTTTCCGCCCTGGGGCCCCGGCCGATACGTCCGCGC
>DATBYP010000239.1:0-3612 GCA_036513675.1 Candidatus Acidiferrum sp. | reverse complement strand
GATCCTTTACTATCGCTCTGATGGATGGACTGCCGGGAACACCATCGGCAGTTGGAACAATGTGGATACCACTGCCTGCGGCGGCGGCCTGGGCAGGCCGGGGGATGGAATCTTCCTCTACCCCCCTGGTCCGATCGCCTCGAGCGAGTCCGCACCCGGGATTCGGCTTAAGGCCATTCGTGACGGCATTCAAGATTACGAATACGCGCAAATTCTCAAGAACCTGGGGCAAGTCCCCTTCGTGAACTCCACGATCGTGCCCATTGCTACGAGTTGGAGCAACTGGAGTCATGACCCGAACGCGCTGGAAGCTGCACGCCTGCAATTGGGCCAGCAGCTCCATCAGCTTTCTCCTCCATAGGACGATGTTTTTTACCGGAGGCGTGTAGTCGACTACTCGGAGTTTATTTCGGGCTCCATCTAGCCAAGGCCGTGCGTTGGACGCCGTTGGCGAATCCGTATCACGGTGAACCGGCTAACGCGGCCACACAGCTAAGTCCTGATAGTCGATTGCCAGACATTTGGATTGGCGACAATTCCGCACGTCCGGATACGGTCGCTCCATGATGCCAGGACAGTGATTCATTTTTGTCCTTCTGGCCAGTTTTCCTCCCTTTCCGAGCCCAGTAAAATGAATCGTGATCGCCGAACTCCTGTCTGTTCCACACGCCATTCGGAAACACTTCTCCGGCAACCCTAATCAGTTGCGCGCCCGCACCCGGCACGGGCTGCTCTCACAACAAATAGGTTCGGCGAAGTTCCTCTCAGTATCCAGCCCAGTCACGCTTTCGCGGACCACAAATCACGTCCCTGTCCGCGCTGGCGGTTCCTTTTGTTTTCATATTCTTACGAATCCCTTTTCCCGCAACCCCTTTATTTTGATAACCATCTGCGTTGCCCGGGGTGTGGGGGTCATCCAGTCCGAGACGGTCCGATCTTCTACGTTCAACGAGCAAGCCCGCTAAATCCTTGCTTGCCACACTTATAAGATCGATGCCTTCAAGTTCTTTGGTCGCCACACACATCCGAAAAACACGGGGGGTGGGGCGGATATTGTTAACTGAAATTCCCCGTGCGCTCTTGACGACAGGGGCCATGCGGAGGACTATAGGCGCCCAAAGGCGCGAACTCGTTGCACAAATACAAAATGAAACTTAACCCGAGCTTGCTCAAGGCCACCGTGGTAGGCGCGCTCGGCGGACTCCTGTTCGGCTTCGACACCGCCGTCATCGCCGGCACCACGCATTCACTCACGCTCAGATACGCGCTGTCGCCCCGGCAGCTCGGGCTCACCGTTTCCATGGCGCTGATCGGCACCGTAATTGGCGCCATGTCGGCCGGCATCCCGGGCCAGAAATACGGAGCGCGAGAGACACTGCGGGCGCTGGCTGTCTTCTATGTACTGTCTGCGCTAGGCTGCGCGTTTGCCTGGAACTGGGATGCTTTGCTTCTCGCGCGATTTCTTGGTGGCCTCGGTATTGGCGGCTCCTCGGTGCTGGGACCGGTCTATATCGCGGAATTGGCCCCGGCAAGAATCCGTGGCCGCCTGGTCGGCATGTTTCAGATCAACATCGTTATCGGAATTTTGCTCGCTTATCTCTCGAATTTTTGGATCGCGCGCCTCGGCCTTGGCGCCACCGAATGGCGCTGGCAATTCGGCGTAGCCGCATTGCCCGCTGTGCTTTTCCTCGTGATGCTGTTCGGCATACCTCCCAGCCCGCGCTGGCTCGTCACGCGAAACCGTATCGACGAAGCGCGCCAGGTCCTGCAACAGATGGGCTCCGAAGATCCGCAGATTGAGCTCCAGGAAATCGTCAACTCCGTCCATTTGGAGACCTCGCAAAAAGATGAACCGCTCTTTAGTTGGAAATACCGAATACCGATTTTTCTGGCTATCACCATCGGTATGTTCAACCAGCTCTCCGGCATCAACGCCATCCTTTATTATCTGAACGACATTTTTGCCGCCGCCGGCTTCAGTAAACTCTCGGGCGATCTGCAAGCCGTCGCAGTAGGCGGCATGAACCTGCTCGCCACGTTGGTGGGCATGTCCCTGATCGACAAGCTTGGCCGCAAGACCCTGCTGCTCATCGGCTCCGTCGGCACGACATTGTGCCTCGCCGGCGTCGCCCGCATTTTTCTCACCCACGAACATCAGGACTTCTTGCTGTGGTTCCTCGTGGCCTACATCGCCTTTTTCGCAATTTCCCAGGGTGCGGTTATCTGGGTCTACATCAGCGAAGTATTTCCAAACCGCGTTCGCGCGAAAGGCCAGGCACTAGGCAGTTCGTCTCACTGGATCATGAACGCCATCATCGCTTATACCTTTCCGCAGCTCGCAAAATCCTCGGGTGCGTACCCATTCATGTTTTTCTCGCTCATGATGGTGCTGCAATTCTTCGTGGTCCTATTCTGTTATCCAGAGACCAAGCGAGTCTCGCTAGAGCAAATGCAACAACGCCTGGGAATCGAGTGATGCGTTGATCCGTGGGACAGCCAATCATGGCTGGCCTCACGTAACGAACAAATGAGCGCAAAGGAGCAAGTAACCGACGAACAGCGAGAGAACCTCACGCTCGGCGTAGACATCGGCGGCACAAAGGTCGCCGCCGGGCTCGTGGACGCAAAGGGCACAATCCTGTTTCAGACGCGCGTAGCGATGCCGGCCCGCGAAGATGCGGCAGCAGGATTCGCCGCCGTAGAGCGCGCGATCAACGCCGTATTCGACGCGCAACCGCAGGCCGTTTCATCACTCGCCGGAATCGGAATCTGCGCGCCAGGTCCGCTCGATCCGATTCGCGGAATCGTGCTGAATCCGCCGAATTTGCCGTGCTGGCGGAATTTTCCTCTCGTCGCGGAAGTGCAGCGCGCTTTTCACGTTTGCGCCAAAATCGACAATGACGCGAACGCGGCGGCGCTCGCCGAAGCAATCTGGGGTAAAGGCTTTGGATTCCGCAACGTGTTCTATGCCACGGTCGGCACCGGCATAGGTACTGGGATTGTTTTTGATCGCCGCATCTATCACGGCCGCACCGGAAGCGCCGCGGAAGGCGGGCACGTCAGCATCGATTACAACGGCCCGCGCTGCGGCTGCGGAAAGCGCGGATGCATCGAAGCGCTCTGCTCGGGTCCCGCGATCGCACAACGTGCGCGCACGCACCTGGCGGAATCGCAAACGCCATCGCTGCTGCGTGACCTCGCAGGCGGCAATTTGCAGGGACTAACTACGGAAGATGTCGCCGAAGCATTTCACGCAGGCGATCCGCTCGCGAAAAAAGTTCTGGAGGCAACAGCCGACTTGCTCGCCATCTGGCTCAGCAACATCATCGATTTGCTGGAACCCGACGTAATCGTGTTCGGCGGCGGCATCGCGACATTGCTAAGCGAATTCTTCCCCCGCATCCAAACCGAGCTGCCAAAGTGGTCGATCAATTCACGCTGCTGCGAAATCCCGCTGCTGTTGGCAAAGTATGGTTCCGACGCGGGGATTGCGGGCGCCGCCGCCCTCTGCCGCCAGCCACAATGATAGCCCGCACAAAACTCCGAGCGGAATCAGCAGCGCCTATCACAACTCTACTGCAAAGGATAAAGGAAGAAGTGCGCAGAATAACA
>DATBYP010000238.1:0-2657 GCA_036513675.1 Candidatus Acidiferrum sp. | reverse complement strand
TGAAATAGCAACCGGTCGATTTGCTCCGATTCCGTTTTCACGTCAAAGAGCGGCAAATTCGTGTTTACTTGCGCCACCACTTCGCGTATCGCGGGAAGAATGGCTTGCGGATCGGCCGCCGTGCGCAATTCAAAGGATGCTCCCCCGGCGCTGTGCGGCATGTAAATCATCGCGTGAATCTCCCGCCGCAGGCTGTTGTATTTCGCGTCGCGCACCACCCCAATGATTTCGTAACCGGGATTGGCCGGGTGGTCCGCCTCTGCTTCCGATTCGCCGAATTGTTTTCCGAGCGCATTTTCTTTTCCGAGATATTTTTGGACGAATGCCTGATTCACAATCACGGCGGTTCGCGCCGAAGTTGGAGTTACTCCGCTGTTCGCCGCGGACACCTTGAAGTCAGAGGCGTTAAAGTCGCGACCAGCGAGAAAGGGGATGTGCATGGTCGCAAAGAAATTCGGTCCGACTCCAAGCACGTCCGCGTCGGAACGTTGATCCTGCGGCGTGCCCGGCCAGTGGAAGCCGATAATCCCCAGCCCGCTACTCAATAATGGCATAACCGAGTAGCTCGCGGACTTCACTCCGGGCGTTTCCGCCAGGCGGCCCTGCAAGTCGCGATAGAAGCTGTCCACCTGCGCGCCTTTGTAACCGATCAGCGTCGGATCAATTCCGAAAATCAGGATGTTGTGCGAATCGAACCCAACGTCGATGCTGCGCAAGTTCTGCAGGGTGCGCACCAATAGTCCGGCGCCCACCAACACGACGATTGCCAGCGCCACTTGCGCCACCACGAGCGCATTGCCGATGCTGAACCATTTTCCGCCCGCGTGCCCGGAACCACTTGAGCTGCGCTCGCCTTCCTTCAGTGCCGGCGTCAAATCCACGCGCGCTCCACGAAAAGTTGGTGCGATGCCGAAAAGAATTCCAGTGAGCAGGGAGATGGTGACGGTGAATCCGAGCACGCGCAGGTCAACTCCGGTTGCGAATCCCAACGGGCGCGTCTGATTGCTGGACACGAACGAAATGATCGCGTGTGCTCCCCAGTACGCGAAGAGAATCCCCAGCGCGCCGCCGAGTACCGAGAGCATTACGCTTTCCGTCAAAAGCTGCCGCACCACCCGCGCCCGGCCCGCGCCAAGGGCCAACCGCACAGCCATTTCCTTTTGCCGCGCGGCCGCGCGAGCCAGCATCAGCCCCGCAACGTTCGCGCAAGCAATCAACAAAATGATTCCGACAGCGAGCATCAGCACATAGAGAGGATTGGAATACTCGCCGCGGGCGCCGGTCAGCCCGGTCTGCGCCGGCACAAGCGTCACTTGCGGATTATCGGCAGCCGTGGAAAGCGTCCTCGGGCCGTCCCCCGGCGCTGCTCCTGGTGGCGCAGCAAGAATGACCGGCGTCTTGCCCGCGGATGGCGACATCGGCGCGGCGGTCGCCTCCCTGCGAGCCTGAACCGGGCCCCCCGGCGCCTGCTGGGGCGGTACGAGCACGCTCGCTGGACCGTTGCCGCCAGCCGGCGGCGGCATAGCTACGTGAAACATTTGGTCGCTACGTGGGGCGCGCCCACCCGGCCCTCCCGGTCGCACTGCGATCTCGCCGTCATGGAAAAGCGGAACGGATCCGTGAAGCATTTCATTTTGGTAAAGCCCGCTCACGGCCGCTTGCGCAGAAGCAAGCTCCGTTCCGGGTTTCAGCCGACCAACAATCGTGAGCCACCAGTTACCCGCGTCGTCGGAGCGGTTTCGCCAAAACAGGGGATCGGTAATACGTTGCGCGTCGGAGAGCGGAAGCCAAACATCGTAATCGCTGCCTGGAGTAATTCCGGTGAATCGCTGTTCAGCCACGCCGATAATCGTGAAGGGGACGTTATTCAGTTCAATCGTGTGGCCGACTACTTCGCGAGAGCCCCCGAAGGCGCTCTGCCAGTAGCCATAGTTCAGCACGGCGACCGGTGCGGCGGACGGTTTGTCGTCCGCTGCGTCGAACAGCCGGCCCGCAGCGGCAGTAAGGCCCATCGTGCGGAAGTAGTCTCCCGAAACGAGCTGACCGTTGATAACCATTGCTGGGCCGTTTCCTGTCAAGCTCAGCCGGCCAGAGTTGGCAAAAGCTGTCGTCGCCGCAAAGACGTTTGCTTGTGCTATTTCGCGAAACATTGGCTCCGAGAACGAACAGCCGTAGGGATTTGCTGCCCCAGGCATTACATTCATCGGGCAATCTCCGGAAGTCATGTACCCGTGAATGTTCGGCGCATTCCGCGCGCTCCACTTAAGCAGCACCAACTGCGAAGGATTCTCGACGGGCAGCGCGCGTAGCATCACCGCGTCGATCAAGCTGAAAATAGCCGTGTTTGCGCCAATGCCTAATGCCAGCGTGAGAATGGCCACCGTCGCAAATCCTGGAGATTTCGCGAGCATGCGCAGCCCATAGCGGATATCCTGCAGCAACTGCTCGAGCCAAACAAAACTCCACACCTCACGCGTCTCTTCCTTTACTCGCGTCACGTTGCCGAACTTTCGAACGGCTGCATAACGCGCTTCCTCCGGCGCCATCCCGCGCTCGATGTTGTCCTGCGTCTCCCGCTCGATGTGGTCACGGATGTCCAGGTCGAAATCTTCCAACATGTGCTTGCGGCGCCTCATGATTCGCCCTCCCGTTGCGCT
>DATBYP010000237.1:0-13460 GCA_036513675.1 Candidatus Acidiferrum sp. | reverse complement strand
TTGGTGCGCTTGACGTTGATGGCGAAATTGTCGTCGATGAAGAAGACGGCGATTTGGCCGCGCTCGCTTTGCGCGCGGGCTTTGAGAAGTAGCAGTTCGTCAACGACACTTTTGTTGGTGCGGAAGCGGATGGAGTCGCCGAAAAATCCGGTGACGGTGCAAAATTCGCAGCCGTAGGGGCAGCCGCGGCCGGACTCGACAGGAATGATGCGGAAGGTGCCCCAGCCGGCGCCGATTTTTTGGAGCATGGGATAAAAAATCTTTGGAACAATGTTGAACTGAGCGAGGTCGATAGTGTCCCAGGGGATCGGCGGATAGGATTGCAGGGAAGGCTTTTGCTCCTGGCCGAAGGCGTCGACCGGAGCGTAGATGTCTTTGAGCGCGCCGTTAGCGGCGTCGTTCACGATTTTGGGCCAAGTGTCGTCGGCTTCACCGAGGGCTACGGCGTCGGCGTGGCGGTGGCCGCCGGAGCGGCCGAGCGCTTCGTCGGCCATTTCGGTGACGTGCGGACCGCCCATCACTACGGGGACGCCGACGGCGCGAATCGCGTCGGCCATGCGGTAAGCTTTGGCGATCATGCGGGTCATGGCGCCGATGCCGACGAGGCCGATGTTTTGCTCGAGGACGAAGCGGGCGATGCTGTCTTCGTCGATGGGCTGGGCGTTGCCGTCGATCAGCAAAACCTCGTGTCCGGCGGGAGTGAGCGCTTTCAGCAGAAACATCCAGAGATGCGGCATGAAGTTGCGCGTGACACCGTTGTCAGGGTTGTACAGTAAAATTCTCATGGCCTCTTTCCATCGCGAGAGGAGCGGGGGAGAGTTGCGGGGGTCGGAGACACTCACTACGAGCTGGCCCGCGCGAAGGAGTGCGGGCAGCGCGCGGTGCAGGTTTACGCGTCACCGTTCGTGACAATGGTTGTAGCACCGAGTATCTCGATTAGCAATAGACTAGCACATGCTAGTAATAGATCAGCAGGCGGCAGGTGACTGGGTGAACCTACGTGTTGTGTCCGCAATCGGACAGACGCCTGCCTTTGCCCGTCACTACAATGGGTCTCACCAACGCTAAGCACAGTGGCCTAGCCGGGTTCCCGGTCCTCTTTCCCACTTCTCACGTCGAAACTTTGGAGGTAAAAGGATGAAAGTGATGATGACGATGGCATTTCTTGCGTTGTTCCTGTTTGCCGGCTCAGCCGGACCGGCTACGGCACAGGACACAACGGAAACCACTCATAAGAAAGTACGGACGCTCAGGGGTTGCCTTGAAAGGGTCGACGCCAATGAGTACAAGCTTACTACGACGAAAGGCAGCACTTGGGAGGTCAAGAGCGACGCCCTCAATCTCGGCGAGCATGTCGGTCATACAGTGACGATTACCGGTGTGGTGTCCCACGCCAAAATGCACGGGATGAAAGAAGATGCAAAAGCGGCGCAGAGAGAGCACGGCATGAATAAAGGTTCCACCGAGCACGGTCACATGACCGCGACGAATCTAAAGATGGTTAGCGAGAATTGCCACGAGTAAAGCTCGGCCCAATCGAGCGTGCTCGGTAAGACCTTACTAGCAGCGGAGCAGCCGCGGCGTTTGGTGTCGGAGAGCTATGCCTCGCGGTCTGCTACTATCTCGCAGCATGCGCCCCACTTTTCTCTGACCCTTTTTCCAGGAGATCTCCATGGAACGGGCTTTTCGTGTTTCCGCGAGGATTCTTATATTCGGCGTGCTCTCCCTTTTTGACTTATTTCTCGCGGCGGCAGGAAGCAACGCTGAAGACAAAACCATTGTTTCGCGTATGGCAGAAGTGGATGGCGTGCGGTTGCAGTACCTGGCGGCAGGCAAGGGGCCGGCGGTGATTTTGCTGCACGGCTATGCGGAGACTTCGCGGATGTGGAGGCCCTCATTCCTCTGCTGGCGGACCGATTTACGGTGATCGCGCCGGATTTGCCGGGGATCGGGGATTCGGCGATCCCGGCTGACGGTATGGACATGAAGACGGCCGCGATGCGGATTCATGTGCTGGCGCGGAAGCTGGGCGTTGAAAAAGCGCGAGTGGTGGGACATGACATCGGACTGATGGTCGCTTACGCGTATGCCGCGCAGTTTCCGGCGGAAACGGAAAAACTGGTGGTGATGGACGCGTTTCTGCCGGGCGTGAGCGGGTGGGAGCCCATATACAACAATCCCGGTTTGTGGCACTTCCGTTTTCATGGAGCGACGCCGGAAGCGTTGGTGCGAGGGCGCGAGCGCACGTATTTTGATTATTACTGGAACGATTTTGCGGCGGACAAGAATCGTTCGCTGACTGAGGCGGACCGCGCGGCCTATGCAGCGGCTTACGCGCGGCCGGGTCGCATGAGAGCGGGTTGGGCTTACTTCGCTTCGTTTCCGCAGGCGGCGAAAGATTTCGCGCAGTTGTCGCAGACGAAACTGACGATGCCGGTGCTGTCGCTTGGCGGCGAGAAGTCGTTGGGAGAGCCGCTGGCGCAGCAGATGAAATCGGTCGCGTCGGATGTAACGGTTGTGGTGCTGAAAGACACTGGGCATTGGGTGCTGGAAGAACGGCCCCAGGAAACGACGGATGCGCTAGTGAAGTTTCTGTGAGGCACTAGGGGCAAAAAAGGCCTCATGCGTAGTGCCAGGCCAAACTGGCGCGTCATCCAGAGTACCGTTTCAACCGGATTGACCAGTGCTGGCCACGGGGCCATCGTCTGAACATATGGTCGTACCCCGGTTACTGGTGTGCTGCTTCCAAAGTGTGTGTGTCGCCAAAATTCGAACGCTGGCGCTTTTCTGCTGCGTTCTGGCGATTGCGGGTTGCGTAGGACAGGCGGCGAAGACGCCGCCGCCACCGGGCCAGACTAGCGTGCGCTTCGGCCACGTCTTTATTGTCGTTGAAGAAAATCACAATTACTCCGACGTGATCGCCAGTCCGTCCATGCCGTATCTAAACGGCCTCGCAAATCAGTACGGACTGGCCGCAAACTATTTCGCGAACGGGCATCCGTCTGTCCCGGACTATTTCATGATGACTACGGGACAAACGCTCACGATTATCGACGCGGTCACGCCGGAAACTTTTCCCGTCTCCGATGACAATGTCGTTCGTGAGCTGATCGCCGCCGGCAAAACCTGGAAATCGTACGCAGAGGATCTGCCCAATGTCGGATACACGGGCGGGGACAGCGGCAAGTATGCTGTGCGCCACAATCCGCTTGCTTACATGACGGATGTGCAGAACGATGCGGCGCAGAAACAGAATCTTGTTCCCTTCACGCAATTTGCCGGGGACCTGCCGACCGCGAATCTACCGGAGTATTCCTTCATCGTTCCGAACCTTTGCGATGACGCGCATGATTGTCCGCTCAGCACGGCCGACAATTGGCTGAAGGCGAATATTGCTCCAGTGATTGCGAGTCCTGCATTTCAGAAGGACGGCCTGTTGATCATCGTCTTTGATGAAGCGAACACTCAGGACTTTACCTCCGGAGGAGGACATGTGGCCGCAGTGATCGTTAGTCCGCTGTCGAAGCGTGGCTATAAGTCCATCGCTTTTTATCAGCATCAAAGTGTTCTTCGGCTGTCGCTCGAGGGCCTGGGCGTGACGAAGTTGCCCGGAGAAGCCGCTAGCGCGCCGGCCATGTGGGAATTCTTCAACGCTCCTTAGGGTCTGAGCGGTGGGTGGATGGTGCGAACCGCTCAGCGGCGCAGGCGTGGCAGGACGGCGTTGGCTATCAATTTGGATTTAGCTATACGCGTGGATTCTTTGGAGACGCCGCCGACACTGATGCGTAGGAAGAGGTTTCCCTGCAGGACGTACAGCGCGCCAGCAAGCGGACTGCCGACCCAGTAGGCTTCTTCGCCAAGACCGGGAATAGGCCGTGGCTTGCCGGCCTCGGCTTCTGCTTCGCTCTCAGATTCGCCATCTGATTGGCCCGAGGTGGCGGCTTCCGTTGACAGTGCTTCAAGCGGTGAAGTGAATGCGGATTGCGCGGGAATTTTGCGCGAGGCGGGACGCCTTTCTTCCTGGTGCTTTAGCGGTGAATGGAATTGATTACGCCAGAAGGCGCGCAGGCTGCGCGCGCCGGAATCGCCGGAAGCTGGCGTGGCCACGTCCAAGCTGGCAGATTTTGCAAAATTTCGTGTGACGAAAAGGCAGTGCGACATCTTCAAGTTGCCTGCGGACTGAACGGTGGGCTTGGTCACGTCAAGCGGCTCACCTAGCACGGCAGTAATCTCCCTGCTGGTGAGGAGCGAGCAGGCGTCAACGTTCTTGCTCGCGTTGGCGTTGGTTCGAGTATGCGCTTGGCTGCCTTGTTGCGTTTTTTGCGGAGAGGCGAGAGACGCGCCGGAAGGCCAGAAGGCAGAGCACAGTAGCAGTGCGTTCATCAGAGTAGGAATCACCGAGCGATAGCTCATTGCGTTTTACCTCGGGCGGAGGGACATCGGGCCGCGGATCTGCAGTTCATTCCTTTGGTTAGGCCCTCGAGTCCAGGCGTCGTCATCGCTAACGATTGCAGTTCGGGTCACCGGTGACTCCGGTAGCGGGGTCGCCGTAGCAGAGCTGGCCGCCGCCCACATAGTCACCGGTGTTGGTGCCGAATTGCGTGCCATCCAACGCTTTGAAGAGGCCGCGGCCGCCGACCTGGCGGGCAATAGTGGCGAGCGCATCCTGGGCGGTGGCGGGGCCGGAGGTAGCGTTCTGAGTGGCGTCAGTGACGCAAGACCCGGTACAGCCGTCCGCATAGCCAACGAGGACGCGGCCAGTTTTGTCCACGGTGATGTCGTTGAAGTCGAGCAGATTGCGGCAAGGATTGCTGCCGCCGCCGTTCCATATGCAGCCGCGTTGCACGGGGTCGGAAGGTGTCGTGTCAACCGTGGTCCAAGTGCGGCCCGTGTTGTACGTGAAGGCCACGTAAAGGTGCCAGACGCCCAGGAAGTCGGCTGACTGCGTGTCGCCGCTCGTCTGCGTGCCGAGGAAGGCGAAGGCGGCGCGGTTGTCGTCGCCGGCGATCACTTCCGCGAATTCCGCGTTCTGTACGCCGAAAGGAGTGCCGGCATCCTTGGATTTCGACCAGTGCAACCCGCGGTCGGAAGATGAAGCGATCTTGGCATGCCCGTCGCTGTTCACGTACCCGAGATAAATCGTGTTGTTTGCGCCGGACGCAACGGAGGGGTCGCTGGTCGGACTGATGCTCTTGGCGTCTGTCACCGTCCGCACTACCCAGCTCAGTCCGTTGTCGGTGGAAACAGCCATGCCGGGACGGCTGACGCCATTAGCATCCATGCACCGTTCGTTGGGGACGTAAGCGGTGCCGTCAGGGGAAACGCGAACGTGGCCGTGCAGGCCGCCGCAGGTCCCTGGAGCGGCGGGGAGATCGACGCCATTCACGTGCGTGAACGTGTAGATCGGAATCCCGGGGCCGAAAGTCAGGCCCCCGTCATCACTGCGCGAGCAGAACGCAGTGACGATGTCCTGCGAACAGTAGTAGATAGCATGAGGATACGTATGCGCGGCGACCCCAGGGGCGGCGTAAGGACCGCCTCCGACGGTTTGGTGATCGACACCTGCGGGCTGACCGGAGCCTTGTGTGGGGAGCCAATTATTGCCGTCATCGTCGGTGAAGGAAAGTTCGCTTGTGACGCCATTCAGCTGCGAAGAAAAGGTCCGGTTTGTGCCGCCAAAGTGACCGTCGTCAGTGAAGAGAATTGGATCGAGGCTCAGGCGAGCGAAGGGAGAGCGCTTGTCTTCCCAGAAGGCGGAGGCAGGTTTGAGGGAATCATTGAAGGTGACGCGGAGAGTGTGATTGCCAGCCTCGATGAAAGCTTTGCCAGTCGTCCAGTCGACGCCAATGGAAGGCTCGCCGGCGCCGTGGGAACTAGAGGTTGTGGAGTCGGGGGAAGGTGTGATGCAGCTTGGAGGCCGCTGTGTGCCGGTACAGTCATTCGGAGCGGGATAATTCACGAAGGTAGGCGCGCCCGGAGCCGGGGGTGGAGGAGGTGGAGTGGTGGGGCGCGTCGCAACGGTCATCGTAACAACGACGTGAGCGGCGGTAGGGAGGGGGACTAGCGCGGCGACGGAGCGAATGTGCCATAGACCGGGGAGCGGATCGGTAAGGGTCAAATCTTCTTCTCCAGCGCCGCTGGATGTGTCATCGGGAGAGCCTGGACCGTGGTCTGCGCCATTTGGACTGATAGCGAAGATGTCCAGGTCGGTGGGTACCGTGGAGGTCCAAGTGTATTTGAATGTGACCTGGGCGGTCATGGTCTGATAAAACGTGGCGGGAGCAGAGGGCAGGACGATGTTCAAGTCGTGGTCATCGCACATGCCGGGCGGGCAGACGTCTTGAATGCCGACGTTAGTGACCGTGCCGCCGCCGACAGGAGCGAAGTCCCACGCCAGGGGGCCGGAGCCACTGCTAATGGTGCTGGTTGGTGGCGTGGTCGTCTGTGCGGAGGCGGTTGAGCTGCCACGGAACAACACTACGGCGATCGATGCAAGGAGTAGGACGGCGGCAGAGAGGAAGATCAGAACACGAGCGAGTCGCATGGGAGCCTCCGCGAGATGTATTCAAAACCATCAATGGGGTGTCGAATGCCCGCTGCCGGGCTGGATGTGGTGTGTGCTGAATTTGTCGCGGCACACGCGGAATGGCTTGCGCGTGCACGGACCACTTCTAGGCGTACAAACGTGGCGGCGCAATTGGGGGATTACCGGAATTCGAAATCAGGTGTAAACCTGATCGAGCATGGGGGGTTGTCAGGCATGGGCGCCACTAGTCGCGCTTGTCGTCGCCGGACTAGGCTCTATGCTTGCGCGAATTGCCTTTTCCAAAGAAGACGCAATCCCCGAACGTGCACCGCGGATTGACTTGTTCGCGTAATGTGGCTACGCGGCTTCGGAGATTTCGTCGGGTTCGGCGGTTTGGTGCTCGAAGAAGCTTAATGCGGCGTCGCCTTGGCGGAGGATACGAGTTTGCAGGAGGCGGCCGATTCGCTGGGGGAGTTCGAAGGTGCGGCGGTGCTCGGCGATCACCAGGCTGCCAGGGGCGAGGAATGGAGCGGCTCCGACGAAGGCAAGGACGCGGTCGTACTGATCTTTTTCGGCGTAGGGCGGGTCGATAAAGGCTAAATCGA
The DNA here is from genome assembly GCA_036513675.1 of Candidatus Acidiferrum sp. Taxonomy (GTDB): domain Bacteria; phylum Acidobacteriota; class Terriglobia; order Acidiferrales; family UBA7541; genus Acidiferrum. The sequence goes on along the minus strand of DATBYP010000237.1, from coordinate 6,329 downwards.
AGGGCGCGTCGGTGGGCTTGTGGCTGGCGGCGAGTTTTTCCAGGCCGCGGAGAGCATCGAAGAGGAGAATTTGGGCGCCGTCTTGGATCTCGAGAGACGCAAGATTGCGACGGATTAGCGTGGCGGCGGGGGCGTGATTTTCGATGAAGACCACTTCTGCTGCGCCGCGGCTTAGGGCTTCGATGCCGACGGCTCCGGTGCCGGCGAAAATGTCGAGGAAGCGGGAGCCGCTGACGTTGGAGCCGAGTACGTTGAAGAGAGTTTCCCGCAGGCGGTCGGTGGTGGGGCGAAGGGCGTTGCCCTTGAGGGACTTGAGAATGCGGCTGCGATATTTGCCGGCGATTACGCGCATCGATTTCTAGCCAACTTTCGCTAGATGATACCGCCGCTGCCATTCTGAGGGGAGGCTGCGTAGGATGCGGTCGAGTGCGGGCCTTTGCGATGTACCGTCGGCGATGGCGAAGGCTTCGCGGCGGGCTTGCTCTAGGAGTTCTTTGTCGCGGAGTGGGTTGGCGATGTGAAAGCCGAAGGCACCGGATTGCCGCGTGCCGAAGAACTCGCCGGGACCGCGAAGCTGGAGATCGGTCTCGGCGATCTCGAAACCGTTGCTCGTGCGCACCATCGTCTCGAGGCGGGCGCGGGCTTCGTCGGTCATGCGCACGGGGCCGACTAGAACACAGTGGGATTTTTGCGCGCCGCGGCCGATGCGCCCGCGGAGTTGGTGAAGCTGGGACAAGCCGAAGCGCTCGGCGTGCTCGATGACCATGACCGTGGCGTTGGGGACGTCCACGCCAACTTCGACGACGGTGGTAGCAACGAGGATCTGCACTTCGTTTTTGCGGAAGCGCTGCATGACATCGTCTTTTTCTTCGCTGGAGAGGCGGCCATGCAGGAGGCCAAGACGCAGCTTGGGAAAAACTTCGCGGGAGAGGCGCTCGTATTCCTCGATCGCGGCTTTCAGTTCGAGCTTCGATTCTTCGATCACCGGATAGACGATGTAGGCCTGGTGGCCGGCTCCGACTTCGCGGCGGATGCTACCCCAAACGCCTGGAAGATGCGGTTCGGAGGTGAGGTGCGTTTCGATGGGCGTGCGGCCGGGGGGAAGCTCGTCGAGGATGGAGACGTCCAGATCGCCGTAGAGGGTGAGAGAAAGCGTGCGTGGAATGGGCGTGGCGGTGAGGACGAGAACGTGGGGGGCGTGGCCGTGGGCGGCGGCTTTGTCCATGAGGCGCTTGCGCTGGAGGACGCCGAAGCGGTGTTGCTCGTCGATCGCGACGAAACCGAGGCGCGCAAACTGGACGTTGTCTTCGATGAGCGCGTGGGTGCCGATGACGAGTTGGGCTTCGCCGGAGCGGATGCGCTCGAGGACGGCTGATTTTTCGGCGGCTTTCAGACCGCTGATGAGGAGTTCGACGCGGTAGCCGCCGCGCTCGAGGATGCGCCGCGCGGAAAGAAAATGCTGCACGGCGAGGATCTCGGTGGGCGCCATAAGAGCAGCCTGGCAACCGTTTTCGATGGCTACGACGGCGGCTTGCAGGGCGACGATGGTTTTCCCGCTGCCGACGTCGCCCTGGAGGAGGCGGTTCATGGGCGATGGTTTTTCCAGGTCGGCGGCGATTTCGGCTAGGACGCGTTTTTGGGCGGCGGTGGGCTTAAAGGGAAGGATGCGTTTCAGGGCTTCGCGAATATTCTCTTCGCGGAGGCGGAAGGCGATGGCGTCCTCCTTGCGGGCTGCGCGGCGGTCGAGCGCTAGGCTGAGCTGATAGAGGAAAAATTCTTCGAAGATGAGACGCTGCTGCGCGGGGGAGCGGAATTCGTTTAGCGCTTCGATGGACTCTTCAGCGGCAGGGAAGTGCGTTTGAGCCAATGCTTGAAATCTCGACGGATAGCCGAGGCGGGCGCGCAGGTCTTCGGGCAAAACGTCGGGCATGCGCGGGTCCAGGGTTTGCAGCGCGGTATAGATGGTGCGACGGATAGAGCGCGAGCCGAAGGTGCCGACGGCTTCGTAGATGGGGACGATGCGGGCGACCTCGGTGGAATCGATCTCTTCTTGAGCGGCGGATTTGTCGGCTTCGTGCGCCGCGGCGGAATGATCGACACTGCTGAGCAGTTCGATTTGCGGATTGACCATCTCGATGCGCGCGGGGCGCATTTTATCGACCTCGGCTTTGCCGTGGAGGACGAGGAGCTGCCCTTGCTTAAGGCGGCCTTCGAGATAGCCGCCATGAAAGAACTTGCAGGGGAGCTGGCCGGTCGGATCCTGCACGAGGAGATGATAGATGGCGTCGCGGCCGCGCATGGTGCGCACGGCCTGGCCGCTCATTACGCGAGCGCGAATGGTGTAGACGCCATCGGGCTTGATGTCCTTGATATTGGAGAAATGAATGCGGTCTTCGTAGCGGAAGGGCAGGTAGTGGAGAAGATCGCCGACGGTGTAGATGCCGCGTTTGGCCAAGAGCTCGGCGCGGTGTGGCCCGACGCCTTTTATCATGCGGACTTCGGTTGTCAGGGACAGTGACATCGATAGACCTTTATACCATCGTGGACGGATAGGCTTCTTAGGAGCGACCCTGCAATAGGTTTGGATTGTGCTGAGAAGGGGCGCAGCGGTGCTGCGCCCCTACGATGACTTGCTTGCGTGGGGTGGAGGCGTATCTATAGAGTGGGTTGCTGTGTCTAAGAAGTAAGCCTGATCTGAGAAGTGTCTAGGAATTGACTCCTAAAACTGCGGATCGGTACGGCCCTAGCTCAAGATAACTGAAGTTGCGGAGGCTACTGTGCCTGGTGAACGGCTGAGCGGGTCTGAGAAGCGCGCGCTGCTCCTTTGGGTAGTCCTCGGAATCATCGGAACAATTTTCGCTTGCAAATATTTCTTCCGGGCGTTCCCCGAGGCTTCGGTGGATTTCCGCGTCACGCGCGGGGACGCGCTAAAGCTGGCGCAAAGCTTTGCGGCGGGGCTTGGCGAAAATGTCAGCGGCTACCGGTCGGCGATCGTGTTTAGCGTCGACGACGATTCGAAAACGTATCTCGAGCGCGAGCTGGGACTGCAGCAAGCCAACCAATTGATGTCGTCGCAACTACACGTTTGGTATTGGGACGTGCGATTTTTCCGTCCGCTGCAGGAAGAGGAATTTTATGTGCGGGTGAGCCCGGCGGGAAATATTGTCGGGTATACGCACAAGATTGAAGAAGCGCGTCCCGGGGCTACGCTGGACCGCGCGGCAGCGCAGGATCGCGCACAGAATTTCCTGGGTTCGAAACTTGGAATCGATCCTAACCAGTGGGATTTCCTGCCGGAAGAAGTGAATTCGACGAAGCGGCCGAATCGCACCGACTGGTCGTTCACTTGGGAAAAGCACGCATTTCGGGCAAAAGATGCGCCTTACCGATTGACCGTGGCGCTGGAAGGGGAGCGCATTGGCGGATCGCAGGAATATTTGCGGGTGCCGGAAGCGTGGGAGAGGAGTTATCAGCGGTTGCGCTCGGCCAACGACACGCTGGCTCTGGTGTTCACCGTTCCTTACATAATGCTCCTTGGAGTCGCGGTGTGGCTGGCGTTCAAGCTGACGAACGCCGGGCAGTCCTCGTGGCGGGGAGCAATTGTGCTGGGATTTCTCGTGGCGGGATTGCTGTTTTTGCAGAACCTGAATGACTGGCCGCTATGGAGCGCGAGCTATAACACGAATGCTTCCTACACCGGCTTCCTTCTGGCGAAGATCGGGACTGCGGCGCTGGTTTCGCTGCTGACGGCGCTGACCGTTACGCTGGTGCTGCCCGCGGCGGAACCGCTGTACCGGGCTTCCCAACCGCTGAGATTACAGCTTTCGAAAGCATTTACGTTGCGCGGATTGCGGACGAAGGAGTTCTTTTCGGCGGCGCTGGTTGGACTGTCGATGGCGGCCGCGCACATAGGGTACGTGGTGGCGTTTTATGTGGTGGCGCAACATTTCGGAGCGTGGGCGCCACAGGAGATCAATTATCAGGATTCGGTGAACACGCTGTTTCCATGGCTCGCGGGAGCGGCGATCGGTTTGTTGGCTTCGACGAACGAGGAGTTTACGTTTCGGTTGTTCGCCATTCCATTTTTCAAGCGATTGACCGGTTCGCGATGGATTGCCGTGGTGCTGCCGGCGTTTATGTGGAGCTTTTTGCACAGCAATTATCCGCAGGAGCCGCCGTACATCCGCGGAATTGAAATTGGAATTTTTGGCATTATCGCGGGATTGGTGATGTTGCGATGGGGAATCCTGGCGACGCTGATTTGGCACTACACAGTGGACGCTTCGCTGGTGGGATTGCTGCTGGTGCGCTCGAATAGTTTGTATTTCAAGGTCTCGGGCATAGTCGTGGGATTGGCAGCGGCGGCGCCTCTGCTGTTTGCGGGGATTTCGTATTTGTCGCGAGGAAGATTTGAGCCAGATGAAGATTTGCTGAACCAGGCAGCACCGATTCCGGAGATCAGTCTGGCCGGGGCGCGAGAAGAAGTTTCCACGAGCGCTTTGGAGCGGAGATATGACGCGCTGTCTTCAGGGATGCTGGCGTTCTTGGCGATATGTCTGGTGGTGGGTGGGGCGCTGGCTTGGAAGGTGAAACCGGAATCGATCGGCGACTATTTAAAGCTTTCCGTGAATGCGCGGTCGGTGCGCGCTCATGCTGCTGCAATTTTTCAGCGACGCGGGTTGCAGCCGAACACCTACATGCATGCGACCTTGCTGGTAAACGTCACCGATCCGCTGACGAACGAATTTTTGCGGGAGCGCGTGGGCGTTGCGCGGCTGAACGAAATCCTTGCCACGCAGGTACCCGGAGCGCTGTGGCGGGTCCGGTATTTTCGTGATTCGCAGCCTGAGGAATATGCGGTGGTGCTGAAGCCGGATGGATCGCTGCACGCGGTGCGGCACACGTTGGCGGACGAGGCGCCCGGAGCTTCGCTGAGCAAAGAAGAAGCGGTGGGGCGCGCGGAGAAATTTTTGCGCGAGGAGAAGAAGGTTGACTTGAGCCAGTGGTCGCTGGTGGAGTCGACTTCGGATAAACGGCCGCATCGGATCGATCACACTTTGACTTGGCAGCAGAATGTGCCTCTCGATGGCGGCGCGCCGAATTCTTCTGCCGCAGCAAAGGCGAACTCCGCGGACCACGCGTTTGCGAGAATGGAAGTGATGGTACTGGGCGACGAGGTCACGAATTTTCGGACGTATATCAAGATTCCAGATGAGTGGCGGCGGAAGCAGGAAGAGCTTACGCTGGCGAAGATTGTGTTTGGGTACGCGATACCGATCTTGGTGGTGGCTGGATTTGCGATTACCGCGCTGATCGTCTTCTTGAAAAATTTGCGTTCCGAAGTGGGGCGCACGATTCCGTGGAAGCGGCTGACGCGTTGGGCGCTGTGGGGGCTTGCGGGGTACGTGCTGGCGATCACTTTCGGTGATTTCGTACAAAACGCTCTGGGCAACTATAGGACTGCGATCCCATTCAAGGTGATGATCGGCGTTACGGCGATCAGCGCGCTGCTGGGAATATTGTTCTCCTTCGGATTCTTGGCGCTGCTGTTCGGCGCGGCCTGGTATTACGGGAAGCAAGCGTTCGGCGAAGAGCGAATACCGGAATGGACCGGCATGCCGGTTGCATATTACCGGGACGCAGTGTTTATCGGTTTGGGTGGAATGGCGGCCTGCCTAGGACTGGATGCGATTTCGAAGTGGGTCTACCAACACTTGCCAGGGGCACAGGAGGCGGCTGCAGCAGCCTTCGGCGCGAATCTGGACGCTGTGTTCCCTGCGGCGGCGATTCTCGGGACTGGAGTGCGCAGCGGACTCACACTGACGGCGCTGGTGGCCATAACCGCGGGGTTCATCGTAAGCATGATTCGGCCAAGGTGGTTGCGTATTTCCGTTTTCGTGCTAGCCGTGTTTGCGCTTGGCGGATTTTCCGCAAACTGGCATGACCCGATGGACGTTGCCAAGAAGATGGTCATCGCGGCCGTGTGGATCGGCATCATTGACCTTGCCGTGCGGTACATTATCCGCTTCAACGTGCTGGGATATTTTCTGATTTTTGCGGGGCTGGCGCTGCTCGGAGGCGCTGGAGAAATGCTGCGGCATCCCGACTATTTTTACCGGGCAAACGGATACGGGATTTTGGCGGCCCTGGTGGTTCTGTTTGGGTGGCCTCTAGTGGCTTGGCGGCAGGGTGAGAAAGAAAGCGCGACTGGCGCTGCGGCAACCGTTTAGCGTCTAAATTTAGAAACAAATGGCGTGCGCCATACGTCAGGGAAGGGAGAGGTAGCTGCTCACCCATTGGTGGAAGGTACGTCCAAATTGGGTGGTTCG
>DATBYP010000236.1:0-6561 GCA_036513675.1 Candidatus Acidiferrum sp. | reverse complement strand
CAGCTCGAATTCCGGCTGACCCTTGCCTCGCTTTCGGTTCTCTTCCACTAGTTGGGTGTAGGGAAACGCTGCCTGCGGATATTTGTACAGCATGCGCATGTAGCTGTGGGTTGGAGTCGAATCTAGATAGAAGTATTGCTCTTTCACGTCCTCGCCGTGGTTCCCTTCATTGCCTGTCAGGCCAAAGAGCCGCTCTTTCAAAATAGAATCGCGACCGTTCCACATGGCCAAGCCAAAACAAATCATCTGATGCCGGTCGCTGATGCCCCCAATGCCATCCTCGCCCCAGCGGTACGCTCTTGATCGCGCATGATCGTGCGGAAAGAACTCCCATGCGGTGCCACCGGCGCTGTAATCCTCGCGCACCGTTCCCCACTGCCGCTCCGATAGGTACGGTCCCCAGCGCTTCCAGTGCTTCTTGCGGGTACGCGCCTCTTCCAGCCTGACGTCTTCTACTGTCTCTATTCGTGCCATGGGCCGTTAGATTCGCTCCCTCCCACAAAAGAAACATCATGTTCGCATTTTTTGGCGTCCTGGCTCACGGCCGCGGAGAAAACGGGTGCCCCGCAAGATACGGCGGACCAGATTAAAGAACCTAAAAAAACACTTGACAGCTTATACTGTGCGCCGTACAGTGTATATTGCACAGTGGGTGATGCACAGTATGACCAGCGAACCCCATCTCTTCGAGAACATTCGCATGGAGTTGCGTCGCGGCTCCTTGGTCCTTGCTGTCCTCGCGCAGCTCCGCACGGAGCAATACGGCTACACGCTCCGCAAAGCTCTTGCCGAGCATGGCATGGAGATCGACGAGGGCACGTTGTATCCCCTGCTCCGCCGCCTCGAATCGCAGGGCCTGCTCGTCAGTGAATGGCGAGAAGAAGACAAGCGCAACAAGCGCTTTTACGTCTTGTCCGCTGACGGCAAAACCATGCTCAAGCAACTGCTCGCCGAATGGAAAAGCATTGACTCTTCATTGAACGGAATCGTCCGGAGGTAGACGTATGCAGTCGAGCTTTCACATCGCTTCGAAATTCTTGTCCGCGTTCTTGGGAGCGACTCTGTTGCTCAGTGTCGGTCCGGCGGCCTTGCGCACTATTGCGCAGGTCGGCCTTTTGGCAGCGCAGATTTCTCTGGAACTTGGCGAAATGGGCCTCGCTCTCTTGCGTGCTTGCGGAATATAAGGAGCCGTTATGCAAATCGTCGATCGCTATCTGCAGTCCGTCAAAACCTGCCTTCCCGCAGTGCAGGCCGACGACATCATTAAAGAGCTTTCCGAGAACATTTCGGCCCAGATCGAGGACAAGGAAAGCGGACTGAAACGATCACTCACCGAGGCCGAGGTCGAGGCCATCCTCAAGCAGCATGGCCATCCACTGCTTGTGGCCAGTCGCTATCGCCAGGAGCAGCGCAGCGTATCCTTCGGAAAGCAGATCATCGGTCCCGCCTTGTTCCCCTTCTACATCCGGGTACTGAAGTTCAACCTAGGGCTTACCAGCGTAGTTTTACTCGTAATATTCGCGGCTCTGTTTGCCGGCGGTCAGCCGATAGGTAATTTTCTGCAAGTTTTCCTTTATCAACTTCTGATTCAGTTCGCGATCGTGACCCTGATCTTTTGGCTGATCGACAAGCACTTCACGAAATTCCCCGATCGCTGGGATCCGCGAAAGCCGTACGGAGTGCGCCACCCTGCCCTGACCGCGCGTGGGGATGGGCCGCGTATACCACGTCTAAACTCGGCATCGCACCTGATCGCTTTGTTGATCGCTCTTTTTTGGCTTCGCATGGTGCAGCAGCATCAATTCCTGTTTTTCGGGCCAGCAGCATCATTTCTCAGCCTCTCTCCGAATTGGACTCAACTCTACCTGCCGATAAATGGCCTGATCTTGCTCGGAATCATAGGCGCAGCAATCAGCCTGGTCCGGCCGGATTGGGTTCGCCTCCATTGGCTTATACGCGTTCTGGTAAGTGTGGGCAATCTGATTGTGGCTCTTTTCCTGCTTAAGAGAGGCGAGTCGATCGTGATTGTCCATTTAGGCAAAGCGCCCGATGCTGCGCGTGTTGCGCAAATCGTGAACCAAACCATCTCTTACTGCATTTGGTTCGCCGTTATCATGGTCATCGTGGAGCTCGTGAAAAATGTCCGTCGGCTCGTCGCCACCGAGCCAGCCGCCACCCCGGCCCGCTCTGCATAGTGCTGGCATCCTGCCGGCACGTGCCTTATCACCAATTGTCTGTGAACCCCTACGCGCCAACTCTGTGCACTGAAGCACGAAATTTTATCGACGTAAAGACAGGAACCCACTCCGCTGAGCATTCTCGAAGCTACGTCAGTTCTCCACTCACTCTGGAAAGAGTACACGAAAGAAAAAGAAAAAAGTCGGCCACTTGCACCTCAACCGTTCCTCCGTCCAGTTGTTACCGCGCACCCCTCCTGCTATCGTCAGCCGTGAACATCGCGCTAACGACGACTTGTCCCGCTGAAAGCTATCGCCTCGGGCCAGCCCGTCCGCTCTCACCCAAGACACGAAGGCTCGGTATCTCCCTGCCGTCAGCATTAGCGTGCAGGCTCTCCTCTTATCTCTGCGACCGCTCTGCGCTCTCTGCGTCTCCGCGTCATCATTTGCCTTCGATTTGCCCGCCCTTTGTTTTCATACTCTTGCCAATCGCTTTTTCCGCAACTCCCGTGTTTTCACAACCATCTGCATTGCCCGGGGGTGTCACCCCCTTCATCCTTTCTTGTCTTTCGGCCTCGCCGTATTCTGTGCGTCATGACAAATTCAACTGTTGCAGCAACTTGCCGCCTCTTTTTCTCTCTTCGCCCTCTTTTCCGCACCTGTTCCTTTTGTTTTCAATCGCTTGCAGCCTCTTTGCGCAAAAAACGGGGGGTGGGTATCCCCATGCGGTTTCTCGACAGTATCTTTTCAGCCCCCAGAAGCGTCGGACTGGCAGCGTTTCAGACCCCTTGCGCGGCTTTTGCGCGATGCTCCTGCTCGTTATATCCTCGGAGCCAGCCTAACCACGAGGTTCCCATGATCCATCGCTATTTCCTCCGTCTGCGATTTCTGGTTGCTGTTGCAGCCGCAGCGTTCGTCGCTGCCTTCCCAAGTGCAGCGCCTGCTCAGGACCGCGGCGACAACACGCTTCGCAAACTCAACGAATCCATCGACGCGCTGATCAAGAAAGTCTCCCCTAGCGTCGTGCAAATAATGGTCACCGGCTACGGTCCCGTCGAAACCACCGAGCACGGCACCACAGCCCTGACGCTTGGCCGGCAGCGTGCCATTGGCTCCGGTTTCGTCATTGATCCCTCCGGATACATCCTCACGAACGCGCACGTCGTCGCCGGCGCACAGCGCGTGCAGGTGATCGTTCCCGAAGCTATGACGGGAGAAGGCCCGCCGCTACAGGCGATCCTTTCTGCCCGCTCTAACATCGTGCCCGCTCATGTGGTCGGGGTAGCGAAGGACATCGATTTGGCGCTTCTAAAGGCGGACAATGTGAAGCTTCCCGCGCTTTCTCTCGCCCCGTACCGCAATGTCCGCCAAGGCGAAATGGTGCTTGCCTTCGGCAGCCCACAGGGCCTGCGCAACACGGTCACGCTCGGCGTAGTCTCCTCTGTCGCGCGGCAGACCGATCCCGATTCTCCGATGGTCTATATCCAAACGGATGCGCCTATCAATCCGGGAAACTCTGGCGGACCGTTAGTGAATGTCGATGGCGAAGTGATTGGCATCAACACTTTCATACTCACGCAATCCGGCGGAAATGAGGGAATCGGCTTCGCTATTCCCAGCAGCGTCGTCAATGTCGCCTACCAACAGGTCCGGAAATTTGGCCACATCCACCAGACGCAAATTGGAATTGGTATGCAGACGATTTCGCCCGTGCTCGCCGCCGCCCTCAATCTTCCGCGAAGTTACGGCGTAATTGTTTCCGATGTTCTACCCGATAGCCCCGCGATGGCCGCTGGGCTGCGCGTTGGAGACGTGCTGCTGACTGTAGATGGCCGGATCGCGGACAGCGTCCCCTATGTTTCGTTTCGCTTGATGTCCATCGATGCCGGCGCCAAAGTTCACGTCGAAGTTTTGCGCAACAAGGAGCGCCTTGCCTTTGATGTTCCCGTTATCCACGCTCCGCACGAAATGGATCAGGTCACTTCGCTCGCAGACCCCGAAAAAAATCTCGTGCGTCCGCTAGGCATTATAGGCGTCGAAATCGATTCCAAAATCGCCGCAATGGTAGACGATCTTCGCGATCCGTTTGGGATCATTGTAGTAGCTCGTGCTTCAGAGGCTGGCGCAGATATCCCGCTCACAGTCGCTGACGTAATCCGCACTCTCAATGGCCAGCCCATGACCACGGTCGATCGTCTCCGGTCCGCGCTAAACGCGCTGCAACCCGGCGCACCCGTCGTGCTGCAAATCCAGCGCGACCAGCGTCTTCTCTACGTGGCCTTCACGCTGGATCAACTGTGACGATATTTCGTAAATTCGCTGCCGGAGCGTAGCAACTAGAGTAGGAGATCGCGATCCAGCCCCTTCGCCTCAACCCGATCCTCAACACCGATAGCTACAAACTCACGCACTGGTGGCAATACCCGCCAAACACGCGCTTTATTTATTCCTACGTTTGCTCGCGCGGCGGTTTTTTCGATCACGTGCAAGTGGCCGGCCTGCAATACATCGTAAAAGCGAACTTTGCGGGAAAGGTTTTTACCGCGGAGGACGTAGAAGAAGCGCGACAATTCGCGGAGAAACACTTTTCCGGCAATCCCAAGTGTTTCAACTACGAAGGCTGGAAAAGTTTGCACGCAAAATACGCCGGAGTCTTGCCGCTACGTATTAAAGCCGTCAAAGAAGGCTCGTTAGTCGGCGCGCAGAATGCCGTCATCACCATCGAAAACACTGATCCGGAATTTTATTGGCTGACGAATTGGGCGGAAACCGTATTGCTTCAGGTTTGGTATCCAGTCACGGTCGCAACGCTTAGCCGCGGCATAAAACAATCGGTCGGCGAAGCATTGGTGCGCACCGGTGATCCGTCCCTCCTGCCTTACAAGCTGCACGACTTTGGTTTCCGCGGCGTAAGCAGCCGTGAATCCGCTGCCATTGGCGGCGCCGCGCATCTGTTCAATTTTCTTGGCACGGACAATCTCGCCGCCATCGAGCTGCTGCAGCAGTATTACCACGCGGATATGCCGGGCATCAGCATCCCCGCTTCCGAGCACTCCACGATGACCGCATGGGGCAAGGACCACGAGGTCGATGCTTATGAAAATGTGCTCGACAAAGTTCCTGAAGGTGTAATCGCTTGCGTCAGCGATTCCTACGATATTTTTAACGCCGTGCGTAATTTGTGGGGCGGTAAGTTGCGCGAAAAGGTGCTAAATCGCAAAGGCACGCTGGTGATTCGCCCGGACAGCGGAGACGCTGTTGCGGTTCTCGAAGAAATTTTCAACATTGCGGCCGAAAAGTTCGGCTATGAAGTGAACCGTAAAGGCTGGAAGGTTATTGCTCCGCAGGTGCGCTTCATTCAGGGCGACGGTGTGAATTACCACACAATCCAAAACATGATATTCCAGCTAACTCGCAAGGGTTGGTCCATGGACAACTGGAGCTTCGGAATGGGCGGCGCGCTCCTCCAACAAGTCAATCGCGACACGCTGCGCTTCGCGCTGAAATGCTCCGCGATCGACATCAATGGCCAGTGGCACGACGTCTACAAGCAGCCGGTCACCGATCCCGGTAAAGACTCGCGCGCCGGACGATTCGTCTTGCTGAAGGAGGGCCAGGAATTCGTGACCGTCAAGGTTGATGGCGCAACGCCCAGGGCGGACGATCAACTAGAAATCGTGCTAGAAAACGGCGTTCTCCGCCGCGATCAAACGCTAGAGGAAATCCGCGCCATCGCCGCGAGCTACGACACGTATGAGAAAAAGGCCCCGCCCGCTTGATGTTGACGTTAGAAGCGGTCTCGAGGTGAGGCTAAAAGGCTTTCTTGCGATGGGATCAGATCAGAAAACCGCCGGTCGGCGGTAGTAAGTTATGCAAAGAATCGGTCAGCGCCAGTAATTTTTGTAAAGAAGAAAGTGGTCGGGGCGAAAGGATTTGAACCTTCGACCTCCTGGTCCCGAACCAGGCGCGCTAGCCAGGCTGCGCTACGCCCCGAACAAACCCACTCAAACCATGAAATACCGAGCGGGCTTATAGCTTAACACGGTAACCGCGCGACGCGGAACGCCGATTCACGAAGGCAAACAAGCATAGCCAAAAAAGAAACCGCCGGAAACTCGCATTCCCGGCGGTCCGTTTGTGAGCTGAACTAGCCGCCGTCTCAGAACTCGTAGCGCAATGCGAACTGCATCACGCGCGGATTGGTGAGCAATCCAGTGTAGTTGCCGAAGTTACTGGAGTTCGTGAGGGAGAGGCTCAAACTCTGCACGTCGAAACGCGTGAGATTTAGAGCGTTGAATACCTCCCAGCGGAATTGCAAAGAGTGACCCTCGGCATAGGGCATCTTCCACCTTTTGCTGAGGCCGAGGTCCAGGCCGGCGAAACC
>DATBYP010000235.1:0-2949 GCA_036513675.1 Candidatus Acidiferrum sp. | reverse complement strand
ATCTAGATGCGCAAGCCGCTGCCCAACAGGCTGTTGGCGCCCAGGCCGATGCCGAAAGAGACCGCAACGACGCAAGGCAGAAGCAAAAGGCCGCCGAAATGGATTCCGACCTGAATCGCGCCGCTGCGGCTTCCTCTGATGCGCAGCTTCAGCAAGCCCTTCGCGAGCGCGAAGAGCTGCGCGCCCGCCTCCTCAAGCAATTCAACCTAATCCTGGAAACTCGCGACACCGCGCGAGGCCTGGTGGTCAATATGTCGGATGTGCTGTTCGACTCCGGCAAATACACGCTTCGTCCGCTGGCCCGCGAGAAGCTGGCGAAAATATCCGGCATCGTGCTCGCTTATCCGTCGTTGAAGTTGGCCGTCGAAGGAAACACCGATAGCGTCGGCACCGAAACTTTCAATCAGCAACTTTCCGAGCAGCGAGCCGAAGGCGTCCGCAGCTATCTGACCCATCAAGGCATCCCGGAATCTTCAACCAGCGCGAGGGGCTTCGGTAAGACTCGGCCCATCGCGTCAAACGATACATCCGAAGGCCGTCAGCAAAATCGCCGGGTCGAGTTGGTAGTTTCGGGTGAAGTGATCGGTACCCAGATCATTTCCCTCAAGCTGCAACCCGTCGCTGCAGTCACACCGCAGTAATCGAACCGCAAAAAGAGAGAGCCGGGTCCCCTCGGGGAGCCGGCTCTCTTCTTTTGTATCCTCAAGTCTCGAAATATCCACGGTTCAAAACCCTGGCCGCCATACTGTGTACTTCTCGCTTCGCGGATGTCGCTCGGAAATGAGCCGGCGGCGTAAGCGATTAGTGCATTCTAACGACAAATATGTGTGATGGCCCGCCGTTCGATTGCGAATGAGCCTACAATGGAAGCACCATGGAAAAACTTCAAGCATTTCAAGCCGCCGCTCGAGAAGGCGGCTTCGTTGCGGTCGAGGAATGCGACGAAGGCACCGTGCTGTGGCTTAGGAAACAGACATCTGATGCGGCTACGCAAACACACCAGCGTATGTGCATCGACAGCGCATCGAATATCTCAACTGTGTATTGGATGACCTCTCTCGGAAAGATAGATTCGAAGACGTTCCGTAACGTCTCCAACTTGCAAGAGTGGTTTGCATTGCGACCGGCCGAATGACAAACCTTGAAGCCATCCAGAGACTCTCTGTCAACGCGGGCGACGGCGTGGCGATGACATCACTGCACGACAACAATGCTAAAGTCATCCGCGAGGTTGTCACGCGCTACTTTGAAGCGGGACCACGCGCGCACGAAGCGGAGTCGGTGCTTATGCAACGTGTGGCAGCCTGCGCGCGCTCCTACGAGCATCAAGAAAACCCGGACAAGTGGCTTGCCCGGTGCGCCAACACAGAATGCAATCGGTTGCGCAACGAAGGGATACACGACAGAGCGAATAGCGACTAAGTTCCCCGCCGCCTTTTGCACATCCGTGCACAGATTTTCACAGCTTTGGAGTAAAAATTCGATTGACCAGGAAAGCGAGAAAAACTATCTTCACGCCAGATTGAACCGGGAAGCCTCAAAGCTTTACGGCTCAGTTTAAAGAGGGTGCAAAAGGCTTAACCGCTGGATGCGCCCTCATTTTTTTTGCGTCTCGCTACTCTCTCGGCCACGCATTTAAGAGCACGCTAGCCCCTTCCACACGCGTGGTGCCCAAGCCTAGGGCCGGAGGCGCGAAAACAGGCGCGCCTCCGAACATTGGATTTATTTATGGTCCTTCGTCTCTAATGGTCTTCCTCTTCATGGTCTTCGTTTTTATGGTTCTTGTCTTGAATTTCGTTGTCGTTTTGGCAGCGCTTATCGATCTCGATGTAACCGCTTTTAAGGTGACCCGAGGCGCTGTAGCCGTTTGACAAGCGTATGGCAAAGGCGTCTGTGTCTGATTCATCGTCGCTCACATCCAGTTGGTAGGTGCCATCGTGCCCGTTAATTTCAGCATTGCCTTGGATGCGCCGCGAATTGGGCCCCTTTTCAAGATATGCGGTGATGTTGGTGCTCTTCACCCTGAGGAGACATTCAAAGCCGTCGTCACTGTAAGTGACCTGGCCGCAAGGCAAGCTGCTTTCGCTTTCGCCGCCCTTGAACCCAGCTTTAAAATCGAACTTCGCCTTGCTGCCAGATGGTCCGGTGATGGACCCGCGACCGGTGGTGATGTCCTTGCACTGTTGCCCACCGCCGCCTGTACCGCCCCCGCCAGACCCAGCGGCTGCAGCGTTGATAGCGTTACTGTCCAGCGTCACAGCACCCGTCAAGGCAAAAACCCGACCGTTAACACTGGAGCCGGTAGTGATGGTGTCGCTGATGAGCGCGAGAACGCTCCCTACAAAAACGGTGTTGGTGCCAAGAGTTGCCGAGCTGCCGACCTGCCAGAACACATTTGCCGCCGTAGCTCCGTTGGCCAGGACAACCGAGGAATTGCTCGCTGTGGTTAGCGTGCTGCGCATCTGGAAAACGTAGACGCCGTTGCTGCTGAGCGTGAGGGTTCCCGTCAACTGAGCCGAAGAATTAAAACAATAGACGCCCGGCGAGAGTGTGACGGCGCCGGGAGTGGTTCCCAAAATCTTCCCCGTCAAGTTGGTCCCGCAGGGTTGTGCGACTAGATTAGCGTATGCCGCGTGCGCATCGGCCTGAGCCGCATTGGCACTCGCATCGCCCGCATGGAGGGTTCCTCCCGTCACTCGCCCCGGAGGAAAGCCGGTGACGGCCGTTCCAGGGCTCACGCCCAAGTCTCCCGTAATGACCGTGGGGCCTGTATTAGTAACGGTTGAAGCGCCCAGAACTGCAAAAGTCTGCGCGGAGCCCAGTGGTGGTGCCGACTGCGCCAGGCCCAGGTTCCCCATACTCAACATGCCAATAGCCAACAAGAGTTTCCTCATGTCACAGCTCGTTTTCTCCGTCATGGTCGCTGACAGTGCGGGAAGGGGAACTGCA
>DATBYP010000234.1:0-21922 GCA_036513675.1 Candidatus Acidiferrum sp. | reverse complement strand
GCGCCAATGGATCGCGCCGTGTCCACTTTCTGCGTGCTGCAGACGGCAGTGACTTCCGCCCCGAACGATTTGGCGATCTGGACGGCAAACGTGCCCACACCACCTGAGGCGCCATCCACCAGAACCTTTTGATCTGGCTGGATGCGTCCCTTATCACGAAGACCCTGAAGGGCCGTGAGTGCCGCGATTGGTAAGGCTGCTGCGTCCTCAAACGAACTGTTGGCTGGCTTCCGCGCCAGGTTATCTTCCTTAGCGCACACGTACTCGGCAAAGGCCCCTCGGCACGCGCCGAACACCGCGTCGCCCGGTTTGAACTTGGTTACGTTCCTGCCAACCGCTTCTACTCGCCCTGCGAGATCGTGGCCGGGGATTTTGCGTTTTGGTGCGCGCAGCCCGCCACTCATCAAGCGAAGGAAGAAGGGTTTACCTCTCATAAGGTGCAAGTCGACTGGATTTACGGAAGCCGCGTAAAGCTTTACCAAGACCTCATTGTTCGCGGGCGTGGGTTTTGGTACGTCGTTGAACTGCAGAACATCCGGTGGGCCGTATTGTGTGCATACAATCGCTTTCATAAAGTCCCGCAAAAGAAAGACCCACTCTTGCACAAACCGCAAGAATGGGGCACCCGGCTACCCCGATCGTCATGGATACCGCTGCATAATGCTGGCTAGGTCTTGGTTTACGCGAGCCATATAATTTTCCGCCGCGCTCAATCTAAGCATTTTTCGGGCTGCGCTACCACAGTAATGCCTCATTCGTCGGTCGAGTGTCGCTACGTCCACGTATGGAATCGCACAAACGTGGGCTAGATCAGAAAAATCGGCGGTCTCGGGCGTGTCGCCGTGGTTCGCCATAAGTGCTCTATAAACTTCATGATTAAGCCGGAGGCCCGGGCATCTGTCAGGATTGGCATACACCCATGCAGCGAATTCATCCTCGCGACCATTGGGAAGATTTATTCGATGCGTTGCGGCATGCTTCTTGACCGAGCGCATGAAATGTTGCCGTGCGGGAGCCTTTCCAGAACGCAGGGCTTCGCGATCGCTTTCGAGTTGTGCTTTTAGGGCTGGCAGATGATGTTCCGGTGGAGCGAAGACGTCGGGCCTGGCTCTGTTGATCAGGTAAACGATTTCGTCCAGACGGAAATTTACCCAATCTTCGGCGGCCTGTCGGTGTTGTCCTGGGAAGGCAACGAGCGTGTCATCCCACCGCGTGACGTACGGTGAGAAACTTTGGTATTCGGTTCCGCTGTTGAAAGCGTCGACCGCAGCTTGAATTTCCCTCCCAACGATTGTTACTTCCTTGAGATAGACATGCGGCATGGCCTCGAGCGACTGCAGAAGGGGCCGAAGGTGCAAGAATGGCACGCCAGCAGCCAGTGGGCTGCTCAGCTCCCGCACATTCGTAAAGGAGAGAACGCTTTGGTGATTGCCCAAACGCAAGTAGCTATCGAAGACTTCCGTAGTCGTGGGACACCCATGCTCCACTAGGTTTATCAAGTCTCGAGAATCGAGGAGAATCCGCATTTTCTTCTACAATTCGCGACCCCAAGGGTGGTCTCACCTACGCGCTTTAGGCGCCATTGCTGAAGCGGACCTGAGGAATTGCTGGGCTTCATGCGTTATCTTTTCGTAGACACCTCGAGGCCGCCTTAAGCCGGACCCTTTAAGCCGTTTAACCGAGTATCTTAATGGACGGAGTACAGGTTTGTTGCCGTTGAAGAATAATTCCCACAAGACCTCGTAGAGCCAGCAGAGAAAAGCAAACAGCTGCTGTAGCTCGCGTGTGTTCGTTTTACCAAACAGCGCTGCGATTTCTGTTTGGTCTGACACCGCCTTATGCGCGAACCACCGATGGCGGATATCGCGATAATTAGCTTCATAAATCTTGCGGCGCTTCTTAACATGGGCGCGGATGTGGCGAAAATCACGTGCCGTCGGTTCGTAAGCATCCTCGAGGTACGGCGCTAGCCATGTGGGGGGCTCCAGATTGCTGCCCTGTTTTCGCCGACCCAGTGCGACCTTTGAAAAAATCTCTGGATGGTCCTGAGTGATCCGCAGAAGCTTGCTTAAATTGTGATCGGAATCGTTGTCAAAGATTCGACCAAGCGCCATGAATGACGCAGTCTGAAGCGCTGCCAAGCACGTGTTCCAAAACAGGGGCGCGTCATTTAGTAGCCTGTGGACCGCTTTGCGACGAGCTGCTGCCGCATGCACCGCCAGATATGCGTAGAGGAACTGCGTGCCCCCTTCGGCCTCCGTCCGAAATATTTCGAGCTCGCGCTCAAATTGTACCTCTGCTGTTGTCACATGCCCTCCGTCGCAGCGCTACAAATCCTCGGGGGAGAATTGGCTGAAGGCATCGGGGGCGGCTTCCTCGAAACGGGTTAGGCGGCTGCGGAATACGAAGCGGACTGTGTCGGTGGGGCCGTTGCGCTGCTTGGCTATGCGTAGCTCGGTTTCTTCGCGTTCTTCGGGGGTGGCGCCGGCTTTGAAGAAGTGGGGGCGGTAGATGAACATGACGACGTCGGCGTCCTGCTCGATGGCGCCGGATTCACGGAGGTCGGAGAGCTGGGGGCCGCGCTCGTCGCGTTCGGGGGCGCGGGTTAGCTGGCTTAGGACCAGAACGGGGATTTGGAGTTCTTTGGCCAGGCCTTTCAGGGAGCGGGAGATGCTGGCGACTTCTTCCTGGCGAATGCCGAAGCGGCCGCGGGCGGTGATGAGCTGGAGATAGTCCACGATCAAGAGAGAAAGACCTTTGTCGCGCTTGAGGCGGCGAGCCTTGGCGCCGATTTCGAGGACGGAGATGGAGCCGGCATCGTCGACCCAGATGGGGGAGGAAGAGATGGTGCCGAGGGCTTCGGTCATGCGGCGCCAGTCTTCGCGGGAGAGATGGCCGGTGCGGAATTTGTGGGCGTCGATCTGAGCGACGGAGGCGACGAGGCGCTGGAGGAGGGACTCCTTGGACATTTCGAGGCTGAAAATGGCGACGGGCTGGCCGGCGCGGATGCCAATGTTTTCGGCGAGGTTTAAAGCTAGCGCGGTTTTTCCTTGCGAGGGACGCGCGGCGAGGATTAGCAGCTCAGAGGACTGCAAGCCGGAAGTCAACTTGTCCAGCTCGACGTAGCCGGTGGGGATGCCGGTGATGCTTTTGCCTTCGCGGAAGATTTTTTCGAGGCGCTCGAAATTGTCGCGGACGATGTCCTTGACGGGGATCAGGCCGGCGCGGATGCGGTCTTCGGCGAGCTGGAAGATGGAGGATTCGGCGTTGTCGAGGATGGCGTCGGCGCCGTCTTCGCCCTCGAAGGCGCGCTGCTGAATATTGTGCGTGGTGTGGATGAGATTGCGGAGGATGGCTTTTTCTTTGACGATGCGCGCGTAGTGCTCGATGTTGGAGACGCGGGGCATGCCGTCGGCGAGCGAGGCGAGGTAGGGCGCGCCGCCGGCGGCTTCGAGATCGCCGCGGCGGTGGAGCTCTTCGGTGAGGGTGATGAGGTCGATGGCTTGCTGAGCCTCGCCGAGCGCGATCATCTGGGTGAAGACGCGGCGGTGCTGGTCGAGGAAGAAATCTTCGGGCTTGAGATTTTCGATGGCGGCGTTGAGGGCGTTGTTGTCTAGGATGACGGCGCCGAGGACGGAACGCTCGGCGTCGAGATTGTTGGGGAGAGGCTTTTCGAGAGTGGAGTCGGAGGGCATGCGTTTAGTATTTCGCTTTTATTTCGCCTACGGTAACACAGACCCCTTTTGCCGCGCAAGAACGAGTTGCACGTATGCGTTGCTGACGTAAATTTTTCAGGTGGCGAGGAGTTTTCTGGGCTCGACCAATTCCCTGTTTGCTGCTGCGTGATTGTTGGGCGCATTGTGCGTGGAAGAAGAGAGCGCGTCAACGGGAGTGGGTGTGCATGATTGCGGAAATGTGCAAAAGTTTTTTTGGGCAAGAAAAAAGTGGCACAGCATGCTGCGCCACTACAAGGGACTCAAAAAAACCGCCACTCGAGAGAGCGGCGGCGGTGAAGTTTTGTCGAATTAAATACTACGATTCTTTATCGACTTGGGCTTTTACTTCGGCGGTTACTTCGCGGAAGACTTTTATGGTGATGGCATATTCGCCGAGGGCGCGGATGGGCTCGCGGAGCTGGACCTGGCGCTTGTCGACCTTGAAGCCTTGGGCGACGAGAGATTCGGCGATGTCGGCGGTGGTGACGGAGCCGAAGAGCTGATCGTTCTCGCCGGTTTTGCGGGTGAAGCGGAGAGCGACGCCGTTGATGAGCGCGGCTTGCTTTTGCGCGGCGTCGAGCTCGGTGGCGGTTTTCTTAGCGAGCGAGTTGCGAATGCGCTCGAGGGCTTTCATGTTGCCGGTGGTAGCTTCGATGGCGAGCTTGTGCGGAAGCAGGAAATTGCGGGCGTAGCCGGGCTTGACGGTGACGATGTCGCCGCGGTGGCCGAGTTTTTCGATGTCTTCTTGCAGAATGATTTGCATTTTCTTTCTCTTTGCTCCTGTTAAAAGCGCCCGCCACAGTCGGCGGCCGCTACATGTGCTTGTTCTGCGATCTCAGTACCCCGTTTGAAAATCGCGTTGAGCTCAAAACTCGAAAGCGGGGGCTAGTCTCCCGCACTCCAAGACTGGCTCACGGATGGCCGATCTAAAGATCGGCCAGGGCGCCAGCCTGAAGGCCGCCGCTACGTTTTTGGCTCTTCGCTTGCCGGTGGCGCTACGGCTGGTGCTGCTGGCGCTGCCGGTGCGTGAACTTGCGGTGCGGCTGGTGCGTGCGCGGCCTGCGCGCCCGCAGTGCCCGCGGGTGCTACTGGGCGCGGGGCGTGGGTGCCTGCGGCGCTGCCGGCGAAGGGCATTAGGGCGATGTTGCGTGCGCGCTTGATGGCGACGCCGAGCCAACGCTGGTGGCGCGAGCAGACGCCAGTCATGCGACGCGGAAGGATTTTGCCGCGCTCTTGCACGAACTGCGAGAGGATGTCGGCGCGTTTGTAGTCGATGAAGTCCATCTTCTCGACGCAGAACTTGCAGACTTTCTTTTTGCGGAAATATTGGCGCTTGCCGCGAGGGCGTCCCCCGGGACCGCCAGGTCCACCGGGGCCGCCTTCGCGACGAGGGCCACCGTGACCGCCACCGGGGCCGTGTCCACCACCGTGACCACCGGGGCCGTCACGTCGAGGTGCGCCGCTGGGGGCTTGCGATTGCTGTCTTGGTTCATCTGCCATAACTGCCTGCCTTTCTAAATTCGTGCGAAAACTTTTTCAAATCCAAGAGCCCGCTTCGGAAAGCGGGCGCCACAAATGCTCGCTAGCTTGCTGCGGCTTGCTCGGGGGATGGGGCTGGCGCTGCGGGTGCCGGAGCTGGCGCGGTGCGGCGCGGACGACGGGCGGCGCGCAGCTCGCGCTTGTGGACGAGCTTCTTCTGGCGCTTGAGATCTTCGTCGAGGCGGACGGTCAAGTACTTGATGACCACGTCTTGCACGCGAAGGCGGCGCTCGAGCTCGGCGATGAGCTCGTGGTGCGCGGTGCGAATCTGTTGGTAGACGTAGATGCCCTCACGATGCTTGGAGACGCGATAGGCCAGTTTGCGCGTGCCCCAATGCTCGGTCTTTTCAATCTTGCCGCCCTTTTCCGCGCAGGTGTGCTCGATGCCGGAAAGAACCTTCTTGATTTCGTCTTCCGGGGTAGCCGGACGGGTAATGAAGATCAGATCGTACAAACGCTCTTCCATTGATGACCTCTTTCCTTCTGTTCGCGGGCGCTGGGCCCGCGAAAATCGTTTTGGCGGCGCCTTGCGGTGCTGCGCCGGGCTGAAGCCCGCCGCTACGTTTCTGCTTCGCCTTCGGCTGGCTTGCGGCGATTGAACTTGGTCATGGCGGCGTCGAGTCCTTCTTTCAGAATCGTTTCGACCGCGTTGCCGGCCTCGTCTATCATTTCCGCGGCTACTGCCAATTCTGCTTTCTTCATCGGCCGAAGGACATATTCCCTTCGGCTGTCTAGTTGGTGATCAGGGCCGCAGCCTAGCCTGAGCCTGGCAAATTCTTGCGTGCCGACGGCGCTGATCACTGACTTTGCGCCGTTGTGGCTGCCGGCGCTGCCGTCCGGATGAATCCGGATGGTGCCCAGCGGCAATTGCACTTCGTCCCACATGACCAGCAAATCGCTCACATCCAGCTCGTACTTGGCCAGCAGCTCTCGTACAGAGATGCCGCTGAGGTTCATGTACGTTTGCGGCTTGGCCAGGAGAATTTCTTCTCCGGCCAATTTGCCGCGGCCCACTAGGGCTTTGGCTTCGGGGCGCTCCACGCGGATTGACGCGCGATTCGCTAGTTCGTCCACGGCCATGAAACCCAAGTTATGCGGCGTCCAGTGATACTCAGGATCGGGGTTGCCTAGTCCGACGATTCGCCGCATAAACCTCTGTTCGCCGGCGAAAAGAACGCCGGCAAGATGCCGGCGTTACGCAACCGGCGGCAAACAGGGAAGCTACTTTTTCTTCTCCTTGTCGCCCTTTTCGGATTTTTCGGCGGCCTTGGGCTTGGCTTCGCCTTCGGCACCCTCTTCGCCTTCGACTTCTTTCTTGCCCTTCTTGATGACTTCGGGCTCGGCCGGAGTTGCGGCATCCGTAGCCACGACCTCGGCGGGTTTCTCTTCTTCGACCTTGAGGGTGACGACGTGCGCGAGAACCTGTTCGGGATCCGTGAGCAGCTTTAATTTAGTGGTATCGATTTGGAGATCGCGCGCGCGGAGAGCCTCGTTGAGCATCAAGCCACTGACGTCGGCTCTGAATTCGCTGGGAATATCGCCCGGCAAACATTCGATTTCGACTTCGCGGGTGACGACCTCAAAGACGCCACCCTGAACTTTTACGCCGGCGGGATCGCCGAAGGTGTGCACAGGAACCTGGACGCGCATGCGAACGTCCATGGCCACGCGGAGAAGATCGACGTGGAGCAAATTGCCGCTAACGGGATCGGTGAGCCAGTCCTTGAGAATGGCAGGCTCATGCTTACCGCCGAGGTCGACCTGAAACAGAGTGTTGTGGCCGCTTGCAGAACGCAGGATAGCGCTCACCTGTTTGGTGTTGACTGAGAGCGTGATGGCCTGCCCCTTGCCGCCATAGAGGACGGCGGGGACTCTGCCGGTCGCGCGCAAGCGGCGAGCTTCGTTTTTGCCTCGCTCGGCGCGGGGAGCTGCTTCTACTACTACTTTTTCTTGGTTCTGAGCCATGCTATTTCCCTTCCTAAAATTCTCTCGACGGAAACTTCTTGCTTCTAGTTCGACGGCACAGACAGGAGTGTCTGTGCTAGCTAAATAAACAGCTCGCTGATTGAGGTTTCCTCATGTATTGAACGGATGCCGCGGGCGAGCAAGTCGGCTACGCTCAAGATCTTTATTTTGCCCATTGTCAGTGCTGCGGCAGACATGGGCACGGAATCTGTCGCCACAACTTCTTTAATCTGCGATTTGGCGATGCGATCGATGGCCGGGCCGGATAGCACGGCATGCGTACACGCGGCATACACCTGCGTGGCGCCCTCGCGGATCAGGGCTTCGGCCGTTTTCACCAGAGTGCCGGCGGTATCGATGATGTCGTCGACAATTAGGGTGCTGCGGCCGCGCACGTCGCCGATCAAGTTCATGACTTCGCTTACGTCGACGTCGACACGGCGCTTATCGACGATGGCCAGAGGGGCGTCGAGGCGTTTGGCAAAGAAGCGGGCGCGTTCGACGCCGCCGGCGTCCGGCGAGACGACGGTCAGATTCGGCAAGTTCAAGTGCCGGAAATGCTCGACGAGTACCGGGGAGCCGTACAAGTGGTCCACCGGGACGTCGAAATAGCCTTGAATCTGCGGCGCGTGCAGGTCGAGCGTGAGCGCACGGCTGGCACCCGCGGTTTCGAGCAGGTCCGCGACAAGCTTCGCAGAGATCGGAACGCGCGGTTTGTCTTTGCGGTCCTGCCGGGCGTAGCAGTAATACGGCAGCACGGCGGTGATACGCCAAGCGGACGCGCGTTTGAATGCATCGATCATCAGCAATAACTCAACAAGGTGGCAATCCACCGGATAGCTGCACGGCTGGACGACGAAGACATCGGCGCCGCGCACGTTCTCGAGAATCTGGAAATAAATCTCTCCATCGCTGAAACGGCCGAGCTTGGCTTCGCCAAGCGGAACATCCAAATGCTTGCAGATACTCTGCGCAAGCGGCAGGTTGGCGGTGCCCGAGAAAATTTTAAAACGGTCGTCGTTCAAGAACGATTGCTCCAAGCCGTCAAAATAAGACGTTTCCTCAGGCAATTATCTGAATAACTGTGACGTGGAGACGCTGCGGTTCAGAGGGTGGCGCACCTTTAGGGCGCGCTTTGGACCTTGCGAAGATACCTGTCGCGCGAAATTGTTTCGCAAACGAAGGTGTGTTCGTCCTGAAACCCGACAGCGGCTCGGCGCGCCAACACTGGGCTCGGGAAAACTCCAAACACCGCCGAACCGCTACCCGCCAGTGAGGCTTCCGTAGCTCCTTGCTGAAGCAAAGCCCTCTTGATTTGAGCTAGTCGAGGGTGACGCTGAAAAACCGGCCTTTCAAAATCGTTGAAAAGGCCGCTTCCCTGCGCGCTCCAGCATAGAGAACAGAACTTCCAAAGTTTAGAGGTAGAGCGGTTTTTTGTCAATGCAGCGGCCTTGAGCCAGCGATACGCGTCGGGAGTGGGAACGTGAATGTCATTCGGCGAGACTACCAATAACGCGAGCTTGGGGATGTCAGGCAAAGGGTAGATCTCATCACCGCGGCCGATGCCGAGGGCGCGTCCACCGTAAAGGAAGAATGGGACATCAGCGCCGAGAGAGGCGGCAATTTCCATTAGTCGCGGTGCGGGAACATTGCGACGGGTGAGGCGCAGGTATCCGCGCAACGCTGCCGCGGCATCGCTCGAGCCACCACCTAGACCGCGGCCGGCGGGAATTTTTTTGTGGAGGTCGATCTCGACGCCGGAGCGAATCTCTAGTTCCCGACGCAATGCATCTACGGCCGCATAGACAAGATTTTTGCGGACAGGCTCGACAGAGAGAGAGTCGTTTCCTTGAATATTGAGGCAAATACCGGAAGATTTGGAGGCGCGCAGGCGCAATTCATCATGTAGGGAAATGGTTTGAAAGATGGTGCGAAGTTCGTGGTAGGTGTCCGGGCGCTTGCCGAGAATGTCCAGCCGGAGATTTACCTTGGCGAAGGCTGGGATTCGGATTTCGCGCATGCGGCTATTGCGGTTTGGCTTCTTGCACGGACGATTTTTGGGCTACGCGATGCTTGGTTTGGCCTAGTTTCTTCTCGATCTCCGCGATCTTGTCGTTCTCAACATCGGCGGGCAGAGCGTGACGCCATTCGGAGAGAGATTTCTCCCACTCGGAGGCGGCAAGTTCGTTGCGGCCTAGCTTTGCGTAGACGTCACCTAGATGCGAGTGGATGGTGGGGTCGTGACTGTCGCGTTCAACGGCCTTGCGCAAAGTGGCTTCGGCTTCGCCCAGCTTGTTCTGCTTGTAATAGATCCAGCCCATGCTGTCGAGATAGGCGCCGTTATAGGGTTCTTCTTTGAGCGCGCGCTGCACAAGATCGACGGCTTCATCGAGACGCTGACCTAGATCGCCGAGCATGTACCCGTAATAATTGAGCACGGAACCGTTTTTAGGATTGACGGCCAGGACCTTCTTGAATTGGTCTTCGGCGCGATCGAAGAATTTCTGACGCTCGTAGATGGCGCCGAGAACAAACCAAACCATCTCGTTGTCGCGTGGGCGACCGGGCAAAACTTCGGCGGCCTGCGCGGCTTCTTCTGCTTCCTTGTAGCGTTTGCCGCGCTCGTAGACCTGCGCGATGTTGAGGTAGGTGTCGCGATCGGCTCCGGACTTGGTCAGCTGCACACGAAGCATCTTGACGGCTTCGTCGGTCTGTTCGTTTTCCCCGAGCAGTAGAGCCTGACTGGCGCGAATGCCGGGGTCGTTGGGATATTTAACGAGGGCGTCTTTGCCTGTCTGCAAAGCTTTGGGCAAATCCTTTGCCGCACGGTACGTGTCCATAATGAGGAGGCGAGCGCGGCGGTCTTCTTCATCACCGAGATGGCCTAACTCGTTGAAGGTGAAGGCGGCGGCCTGGTAATTCTGGCGCTCCTTATAAAGCTGCCCGAGTTCCTGGTACAGAATCGCGAGAGAGCGGCGGCGGGACGGCAGCACCGCGGATTGGCCCTTTACACCAGTGATGGCATCGGAGAGGACGCGAATAGCATCGTCGTAGCGGCCTTGCGCCTGGTACAGCATAGCCTCGTTGTACATCACTTCCAGGCTCCCGGGCGCATACTGGCGGGCTTTGAGGAGGCTTTCTTCGGCGCGATCGAGTTGATGCATCTCGCGGTAGATTTGCGCGATGCGCAGATAGATATCTGCGTCATCGGGCATGAGGTCGGCTAGCTTTTGGTATACGGCGAGCGCGTCAGAGAATTTCTCTTCGGCCATTAGGGTTTGGCCGAGGCCGCGCTGATGGCTCAGCTCGGAGGGATCCAGTTCGACGGCTTTGCGGTAGGCCTGTTCGGCCTTGGGGAGATCCTTCGTTTGGGTGTAAGCGTCGCCGAGAAGGTCGAGAAGAGGGGCGGAAGGCGCGCGGCTAGTCATGCCTTCGAGTAAAGAGACAGCTTCGGCGGACTTGCCTTCGTCGAGAAGGAGCTGCGTGAGCTGCTCGACGGCGGGCTCGTTCTCCGGATCATCTTTCAAAATGCCACGCAGGACGCCTTCCGCTTTGTCATGCTCGTTGCGCAAGCGATAGAGACGCGTTAGCCAGAGCGCGGATTCGGTGTCGGATGGGTCCAAACGATAGATTTCCTTGTATTGCTCGATGGCTTTGCCCGCTACTTCGGACTGGCCGACACCGGCGCTTAGGTCGCCGAGGCTGCGCAGATAGATTCTGGCGAGGAGACGGCGGGTGGGCACGTCGTCGGGATGGCGCTTGAGAATTTCCTGGGCTTCGTTTACGGCGTCATGGGTGCGCTGGGCTTTCCAATACATTTCGGCGAGACGCTCACCAATGACCGGGGACTTGGGGTCGAGCGCGTAGGCCTTCTTGTAGAAGTCGATGGCTTGTGAGGCGTACTCAGCTTTGCTGGTGTTCTCGTACTGCTGCTCGTAGATGTGGCCCATGGTGTAGTCGAAATAGGCGGCAGCGCGAGAAGAGGGCTCAGTAGTAGATGGGATTGAGCCGCTTTCCTGGGTCGGAGCGGGGGCATCCGCGGGTTTCGCGGGCGTTTGCGCTTGAGCGACGAGTGCGCCGATACAGGCGAAAAGTACGGGTAGGGTGAGTCGGTAAGGTTTCATCAGTGCCCCGAAAACAAAAAATTATCCCATGCGACCCAAACGCGGTCAAAAGCAAATTGGCGCGGTTTCCAGGGCCGAAGAATACTGGGGATAGGATGCGGTAGGAAGGCGGAGCGTTCTAGGGGATTTTTGTGTAAATTTGAGAGTTGCTTTCTTTCCGTACTTCTGCAATCATCGAAATATGAAGAAAGCGGATCCGGCTTTGGTGACACGTAGCGCTTTGCGCTTCTCGGCGCTAGGGGCGGAGCCGCGGTTGCAGATTTTGCGATTGCTCCTGGCGGCGCATCCCGAGGGGATGGTTGTGGGAGAGGTGCAGGAAGAGATGGGCATACCGGCTTCGACGCTTTCGCACCATTTGGAAAAACTTAAGCAGGTGGGATTGGTGAAGGTGCGGCGCGAGGGCACTTTCTTGTGGTATGCGGCGGATACGGAGGCGTTAGGGGAAGTTTTGAATTTTCTGTACGAGGAGTGCTGTACGAGAAGCCGGGCCGTGGCGCCGGAGGCGGTGGTTCAGATTTCGCGGTGAAAATTGTGTTGGAATCAAGGAGAAGCCAGGTGAGCGAGACGAACATTCAAGAAGTGGTGAAGCAGAAGTATGGCGAGGCGGCGAAACAGGTGACCGCGGGCGGGACGGCGTGCTGCGGGGGCGCAGGGGAACTGAGCGGGTGCGATCCAATTACGAAGAATTTGTATGACGAAGCGCAGAAAGCTGGGTTACCGGCACAGGCGGTGGCGGCTTCACTGGGGTGCGGGAACCCTACGGCGCTGGCGAAATTGCAGGCGGGTGAAGTGGTGCTGGACTTGGGCTCAGGCGGCGGGATTGATGTGCTGCTTTCCGCGAAGCGCGTGGGGCCGACGGGTAAGGCTTATGGGCTCGACATGACGGACGAAATGCTGGCGCTGGCGCAGGAGAATCAGAAGAAGGCGGGCGTGAGCAATGTAGAGTTTCTGAAGGGCGCAATTGAGAATATTCCGCTGCCAGCGAATACGGTGGACGTGATTATTTCGAATTGCGTGATTAATCTTTCGGGGGACAAAGACCGCGTGCTGGCGGAGGCGTTTCGCGTGCTGAAGCCAGGAGGGCGGTTGGCGATTTCGGACGTGGTGGTACGCGGCGAAGTGCCGGCGGAAATTCGGCGGAGCATGGAATTGTGGGTCGGATGCATAGCGGGGGCGCTGGAGGAGAAGGAATATCAGGAGAAGCTGGAGGGCGCGGGATTTGAATCCATCGAGGTGGAGGAGACGCGGGTTTACAAGGCGGAGGAGGCGCGGGAATTTCTTGCTGCGGCGGGACTTGACCCAAATGTGGTGGGTCCGCAGATCGACGGGAAGTTCATCAGCGCATTTGTACGCGCAGTAAAGCCTGCAAGTAAAGCGGCTTGCTGCGGGCCGAGTTGCTGCGCGTGATTTTTCGACGCGCTGCGTAATTAGTCGTTCGCGCGGTGCACTTTCATGTGCTTGTGGTCGGCAACGGGAGTGGCCAGACGGAAGATGTGCTCGCCGCGATTTGAGTCGAAGCGGTAGAGAAGGACGGCATCGGCGGCGCGATCTTCGCGGGCCAACTCGAGTTCGGGATTGCTTACAACGATTTCGCCTTTGTTGTTGACGCGAAGTTCGCTGCCCACCTGCAGAACAATTTTCATTTCCTCGCTTGCTGCCATGGCGCCCTCCTGTTTGGTTGATTGCTAAATTTTGGATGCAGGGGAGGCGCAGAACGGCGCACTCGCCCTTTCGCGGTCAATGTTGCGCGTTTAGTGCAGGAAATGGCGGATGCCGGTGAAGACCATGGCGAGGCAAAGGCGGTCTGCGGCAGCGATGACGTCGTTGTCGCGTACAGAGCCGCCGGGCTGGATGACCGCGGTGGCGCCGGCTTTGGCAGCTTCTTCTACGCCATCAGGGAACGGGAAGAACGCGTCGGAAGCGACGACGCTGCCCTGTAGGGGTGATTGCGCTTTCATTACCGCGAGTTTGACGGAGTCGACGCGACTCATCTGGCCGGCGCCGACGCCGAGCGTGGCGCCGTCGCGTGCGAAGACGATGGCGTTGGACTTCACGTGTTTGCAGACTTTCCAGGCGAAGCGCATGGTGTGCATTTCTTCTTGCGTGGGGATGCGCTTGGTGACCGTGCGCAGGTCAGCGTCGCTTATTTCACCTAAATCAGGGTGCTGCACGAGGACACCGCCGAGGATGCGCTTGAGCTGTAGCTCGCGATCGGATTCGAGGCCGCCGGGAGGGAGTTCGAGGAGGCGGAGATTTTTTTTGGCGGCGAAAATGGATTTTGCTTTTTCGTCGAATGCGGGGGCGGCGATGCATTCGGCGAAGAGCTTCGCGACTTCCTCGGCGGTCGCGGCATCGACTGGGCGATTGAAGGCCAGGACGCTGCCGAAAGCGGAGACGGGGTCGCAAGCTAGCGCTTTCAGGTAGGCTTCGCGCAAGGTTTCCTGCTCGGCGGTGCCGCAGGGGTTGTTGTGCTTGATGATCACGGCGGCGGGTCGGCGAAATTCGGCGGCGAGGCTGCGGGCGGCTTCGAGGTCTACCAAATTATTGTAGGAAAGCTCTTTGCCTTGGAGCTGCTTGGCGGCGGCGAGGCCCGCGGGGGGGCGGCCAGCAGGAATGTAGAGCGCGGCGGCTTGGTGCGGATTTTCGCCGTAGCGAAGTTCCTGTTGCCGGCGAAGGGCGAAGTGCAAGCGCTCCGGCAGAATTGGTTTTTGGCTCAGCGTAACGTGATTGGCGGAGGCGGAAAGGCGCTCGAGTTCGGTGGCGATCATTCCGTCGTAACGGGAGGTCGTCGCGAAAACTTTGCGGGCAAGGTCGAGGCGAATGGATAGCGAGGTGTCTTGCGAAGCTTCCAACTCTCGGGCTACGCGATCGTAGTCGGCGGGATCGGTTATCACTGTGACGGATTCGAAGTTTTTTGCGGCGGAGCGGAGCATGGTGGGGCCACCGATGTCGATATTTTCGATGAGCTCCTCGGCAGTGAGATCTTTCTTTGCGGCGGTGGCTTCGAACGGGTAGAGATTTACGACCACTAAGTCGATGGGTGCGATACCGTGTTCGGCGGCCTGCTTCTGATCTTCGGGGAGATTGCGGCGGAAGAGGAGACCGCCGTGCACTTTGGGATGGAGGGTCTTGACCCGGCCGCCGAGCATTTCTGGCCAGCCGGTGAATTCGGAAACATCGCGGACGGCGACGCCGGCTTCGCGAAGGATTTTTGCGCTGCCGCCGGTGGAAAGAACTTCGATGCGAAGGGCGGCGAGCTTCTTGGCGAAGTCCACGATGCCTGTCTTGTCGAAAACGCTGATCAGCGCGCGCTGCACCGCCATGTGCCGCCTCCGGAAAAGTAGAACAGTGTAAGCGTGGCACGTTTTTGGGGAAAGAAGAAATCGCAGGAGCTGAAATTTACAAGTGCGCAGAAAGCTATGATATAGATTTTGGTTAGGCTTTTACCAGGGCTTTGAGCTTCACTTCGCCGTTGACGACTTCCACGACGTATTCTACTTCGCGGCAATTCTTCTGCTTCTGCAGTTCTTTGGTTTTCTTGCTGACGAATTCGGTGAAGTTTTCGCGGGACTGCTTGATGGTGCCGCCGGTCTGCTGCATGGCCTCCTGAAAGGCCTGGTACAACTGGTCGACCTTATCGGTCTCGTGTTCGGGTTCGGAACAAACCATGCGGAAGGACGTTGGCTGGGGAGCGGCTGGGTGTGCCGCAGCCGCGGCTTTGGCGCGCTCGGCTTCTATGGCTTTGGCTGCGGCTCCAAAGTGACGCTGTACTTTGCCTTCCTCTTTTTGCTGTAGCTTCTTCCGGAAAATATCTTTGTACTTTGCGTAAGTTTGCGTGAGGTTGTTATAGCGAAAGCGCTGGCCGAACTTCATCTCGCCGCCGCGCTCGCCATAGCGTTTGATGATCAGCTCGATGCGCCATTCGATTTCGGTGGGCGGCCGCTTCCTGCCGCCGCCAAAGTACTGGTCGTATTCGATTTTGAGTTGGCGAATGTCTTTTTCGAGCTGAGACATTTCTTCGTCGATCGTCGCCATGAAGGAGGCCCCCGGTGCTTCCATGCTAGGAGGAGAGGGCCAGTGCGTCAACAGAATGGCTGCGGCAGGGGGGCTGATTCGGCACGGTCTAGGATTTGGCCGAGCGGCGTTGCGGGTCGGGCGGCGGTGTGTTGAAATGGCCGCATGGAATCGCGGGCTCGACGGTCGCTTACGGACGATCAAGCGGATTTGCTGCGGCAAATTCCGTCTGTGGACGAACTGCTGGCGCAGCCACGGCTGGCGGCGCTTACGCAGCGCGTGGATCGCGACGTGGTGGTGGAAATAGCGCGCACCGTCTTGGCCGAGGTGCGGGAGCGGATCACCGGGGAGGGAACGGCCGCGGTGATCGCGGTAGATACTTCTAAGTTGGAAGAACGCATTGCCTCCATGGTGGAGCGAGTGCTGGCCTTGTCGCTGGAGCCGGTGATCAACGCGACCGGGGTGATTCTGCACACGAATCTGGGGCGCGCGCCGCTGAGCAGCGCGGCGGTGGAGGAGATTCGGCGCAGCGCGTCGAGCTACAGTAA
This sequence comes from Candidatus Acidiferrum sp., assembly GCA_036513675.1. GTDB lineage: Bacteria > Acidobacteriota > Terriglobia > Acidiferrales > UBA7541 > Acidiferrum. The sequence goes on along the minus strand of DATBYP010000234.1, from coordinate 6,016 downwards.
TCTTGAATATGACCTGGAAGCGGGCGCGCGGGGCAAACGTGACGTACACGTTGCCCAATTGCTCGAACGATTGACCGGCGCTGAGGCGGCTATCGTGGTCAACAATTGCGCGGCTGCGGTGCTGCTGGTGCTTGCTGCGCTGGCGAAAGGCGGCGAGGCAATTGTCTCGCGGGGCGAGCTGATCGAGATTGGGGACGGATTCCGGATCCCGGAAATCATGGCGCAGAGCGGGGCGGTGCTTCGGGAAGTCGGGACGACGAATCGCACGCGCATCGCCGATTATGAAAGCGCGATCAACGAGAATACGCGGCTGCTGCTGCGCGTGCATCCCTCGAATTTCACTATTACCGGTTTTGCGGAAAAGCCTTCGATGGAGGAACTTGTGTCCCTTGGCCGGCGCGCCGGTTTGCCGCTTGTTGAGGACTTGGGCTCGGGCTGTTTGGTCGATCTTGCGAGTTCGGGATTTGCGGAGCCAACCGTTCGGCAGAGCGTCGATGCCGGTGTTTCTATTGTGATGTTCAGCGGGGACAAGCTGCTCGGAGGTCCGCAGGCTGGGATCATCGCAGGAAAAAAGGAACTGGTCGGCCGCATTCGGCGACATCCCCTATTCCGCGCCCTTCGTGTGGACAAACTTACGACCGCGGCGCTAGCAGCTACGCTGGGCGTTTATCTGCGCGGCGCCCCGGACGAGATTCCCGCTTTGCGGATGATTCGCATGAGCGTTCAGGAGATCCAGCGGCGTGCAACGAATTTTCTTCGCGAGCTGACGCCGGATCTGCCGTTGGGAGAAGTGGAACTGGAGATCATGGACGGGAGCTCTTTGGCGGGCGGCGGGTCAACGCCGACTCAGTCACTTCCGACGAAGCTTATCCGCATCGCGAGTGCGCGATACTCTGCGGGGCAACTGGAGGAGCGGCTGCGGCGGGCTCCCGCGGGTATTTCGGTGATTGCCCGAGTGGAGGACGCACGCTTGATCCTCGACCTCCGCACGGTCTTTCCAGAGCAAGAGACGGCGCTGCTAAAGACCTTGATTGCATCGCTTCACTAGCCAGATAGTTAGCGCCACCTGACACAAGCGCCAATGGCTATTCGAGATACATCATCAAGAGGGCGCCAAGCACCATCATCAGTGCCGGCCACAGGCGGCGGAAAAAATCCTGCAAGGTGGAGCGCGCCTCTGAAAGCGCCTTCGTGATGCCGATGCTAACTCCCGCGACGGAGTAGCTGAGATGCTCGGATTGGATTCGCGCCATCAGCTCCGAATGGTGAGAGCCGTGCATGCCGCCCTGGTGCATGTGGAACAGCAGGAGAACTGATCCTCCGATCGCCACGACTGGAAAGACCCAGGAGGCCCAAGCGGCTCGCAGGGATCCGCGAGTTCTCTGCAGTTCGATGATGCCAAGAGCCAGGAGAATCACGGCGTAGGTTTTGTGCTGAAAAACCTCGCGATTGGTCGCGATCGTGGACAACCAGCTCTGCGGGCCAAAAGGCCAGAGTTCCGTGTCGCTCCAGATAAGAAGAAAGAGACCTGAGATAAGGAACGTGGCTGGCCAAGCAAAGCGCAGGTAATGCCATCGTGGAGTCAGATCCGTTTCCGCAAGAATGAACATGCCAGCCAGAAGAACGAGCAACCCGGCGAAATGATGATTGAATTCACTTTCACGCTTGTCAGCCAAAAGCTTGGCTTGCGTCTCTGGATCATCGAGCGAGTTGGGGGACATGTTCATGGAGATGGCCTCGTGCCCGCCGTGCATTGAGTGCTCCTGAGACCAAGCCGGGGCGGGCCAGCCGCAAAACACCAGAGCCGTGAGGATAACTCCCCAAAGGGCCACCCTCGTTTCCGTTGAAAAATGCCTCTCAGACATACGACTTCGATGCTGGACGATACTTTTTTGATACAAGGAATTCGCCGCGGAGCCTGCACTCAATAGTCTGAAAGTAGCGCAGGCCAGACAAGGCTGGATGTTTCTGTAAGCCAGCGTGGCATGATAGGTACCGGATCAGCAAATCCAAGAGGTCGGATAGCCCGTGCTCGCCTTCGTTGTCCACAATCACAAGCTCGTGGGAAAAGAAAAACCTTTGCCGAAATTGCGGCCTGGGTGGGCACTTGTGCGCGTCCGGCTCGCGGGGATTTGTAACACCGATATTGAGATTTTGCGCGGCTATCATAATTACGGCGGCACGCCGGGGCACGAATTTGTGGGTGAAGTCGCAGAGGTTCGCGGTGTTTCGGAGCGGGAGCGAGCTCGTTGGCTCGGCCGCCGGGTCGTAGGCGAGATCAATGTGACGTGTTCGGCTTACGGTTATCGTCCGGTTTGTAGTTTTTGCAAGCGCGGCCTCAGAACGCATTGTACGCGCCGGACCGTACTTGGCATCGTCGGACACGACGGCGCGTTTGCGGAATATCTGACGTTGCCGTTGGAGAATTTGCACGTCGTTCCAGGTTCGGTCAGCGATGAGCAAGCAGTTTTTGTCGAGCCGCTCGCCGCCGCGTGCGAGATTCTCGATCAGATCAACATTAAGAAATTCGGCGAGGCCGCCGTCCTGGGTGATGGCAAGCTCGCTCAACTTGTTGCGCGCGTTTTGAGGACGAAACTGGCGCAGGTGGTTATGTACGGGAAACACGAGAAGAAACTGGCCCTAGCGCGGCTAGTTGGAATGGAAACAAGACGCGTTAGCGGCCGCGCCAATGATTTGAAACGCATTCGCGAAAATTACGGATTAGTCGTCGAAGCCACTGGGTCGCCAAGCGGCTTAACTCTCGCCCAGCATCTGACTGAGGCCCGTGGCACGCTCGTCCTGAAATCCACATTCCACGGCGCGGCGCCCGTGGAAACCTGGCCCATCGTAGTGAAGGAGATCACCGTAGTTGGCTCGCGCTGCGGTCCCTTTGCCAAAGCGATTGAACTTCTTCGCTTGAGTAAAGTTGATCCAACACCACTCATTACCCGCACATTTCCCCTGGCTGCAGGGGACAAAGCGATTCAATTCGCCCAGAAACCTGGAGCAATGAAGGTACTTCTGAAGCCCTGATTCCGACGCTCTGAGATCCCTTTGAATTTTTAAAGACGATTGATGCAGGAGGCGACGCAGGCCGCGCCAAATCCGTTGTCGATGTTGACGACAGTGACGTTGGAGGCGCAACTGTTGAGCATGCCGAGCAGAGCGGCAACGCCACCGAAGCTGGCGCCGTAGCCGATGCTCGTCGGCACGGCGATCACCGGAACACCTACCAGCCCGCCCACAACGCTCGGGAGCGCGCCTTCCATCCCTGCGACGCAGATGATGACGCGAGCCGACGCCAGTTTCTCGCGATGCTCGAGCAGGCGATGAATGCCTGCGACGCCAACGTCGTACAGAGGCTCGGCGCGATTGCCCATCATCCGCGCGGTCAGGAGCGCTTCTTCGGCGACAGGAATGTCGCTAGTGCCGGCAGATACGACGAAGATCTGGCCCTTACCAGTTATTTCGCGGCTGCGCTCAATGGTGATTACGCCGGATAGGGCATGGAATTTCGCTGTATTCTTCACGGAAGGGTTGGCACGGCGAACAGCCTTGAAGATATCCGGGTTCGCGCGAGTGACAAGAACATTCTGGCGGCTGGCCTTGTTGCGCAGCATTGACTTGACAATTTCCGCGACTTGCTCGGGCGTCTTACCCTTCCCAAAAACAACTTCGGCGTAGCCCTGGCGTAGCGACCGGTGGTGGTCCACCTTGGCAAAGCCCAAATCCTCAAAGGGGAGATTCTTAAGTTGAGCGAGAGCGCGTTCCGGCGGCAGTGCGCCGAGGCGCACTAGATCCAATAGTCGGTGAAGTTCGCGCTCTGTCATGAATAAATGGACGCTACGGCTCTATGGCTGGCGTTCACCCATAAGCTTTCGCAAGGGTTGATTGTCCGCGTAAACGCGCCACTCTGCAACGAGGCCGTCCCGGATGACGGCCCGCCACGCGGCCGGCACTTCCCAAAAATTGTTGCCGGAAGCCTTGCCGTTACCGGCGTAAACTCCGCTGGCGCTGCCGAAGATAGCTAGACGCTCGCCGGTTTGAAAAAACTCCTCGGCGTGGATCTGATAATTCGCTACCGTCTTAAAATAAGCGCTCCAGCCCCCACGCATCTTTTCTCGCCCGATAAAGCGTTCCCCGAGCGCATCTTGAAAAATGTGATCAGCGGTCATGAGTTCGCAAATGGCGTCGACGTCACCCGCATTGATGCGGTTGATGAAGTCCATCGCGACGTCGAGAGGCTCTCTGGCAGGCTGTACGCTTGGCATATTGACGTCTCCTTTGGGCGAGAGTTCCAGTATATCGTGCGACAAACGCTGAGCGTTGCGCGTTCTTGACTTGCCCCGGGGTGGCTGCGAGACTGAATTGATCCGCACACTATGCCGCCACAGGGACAAATCGTTACCGTAGGTGTGACCGGAGCCAGTGGGGCGATTCTCGCCCAGAAAGCGCTGGCGCTCTTGGAAGATGATGCTCGCGTCGCGCGCGTGCACCTGGTGGTAACGGAAACCGGGCAACGGGTTTTTGCCGAAGAATTGGGGCTTACCTCAGGCGACCTAAAGCAGTTGCCGAGCCGCATCCTGGGCCGGGCGACAAACAAGATTGAAATCCTGCCGAACAAAGATGTCGGAGCTTCTATTGCGTCCGGCAGCTACGAAGTTGATTCCATGTTGGTGATCCCGTGCTCCATGGGGACGCTGGCGGCTGTCGCAAACGGCACGAGTGATGATTTGGTTGCGCGGGCCGCGGACGTGATGCTCAAGGAAGAGCGTAAGTTAGTCTTGTGCATTCGCGATACGCCGTTTAGCCGCGTACACCTGGAAAATTTGCTGCGGGCGCAGCAGGCCGGCGCGGTCATTATGCCGGTGATTCCGGCCTTTTATGATCAGCCTAAAACGATAGATGACTTGGTGACGCAGTACGTTTGCCGCGCGCTGGCGCAGGCCGGATTGCCGCAAGACAGAATGTATCGCTGGGCCGGCCGTTCATCGAAAGAAGCGAAGGCATGAAGAGTCTCACTGCCAGCTTTGGGGTTTGTTTCCTTCTCCGCCGATGAAACGAAACCGCATTCGCGTTGTGCTTGAGATGATCAAGTTCGAGCATTCGGTTTTTGCGCTGCCGTTCGCGTTGACAGGGGCGCTGTTGGCTGCTCGGCTTTCACGGCACGGCTGGCCGACGCTTTGGCAGGTTGTGTGGATCGTGGTGGCGATGGTGGCAGCGCGTTCCGCGGCGATGACGATTAACCGCATTGTAGATCTTCGGTATGACCGGGCGAATCCGCGGACCAGCAAGCGCGCGCTGGCGACTGGCGATCTCTCGGTGTCGTTCGCATGGCTGTTCACGATTATCGCGGTCGGAGTGTTTTTAGTTGCCGCCTGGCAACTGAATCGGCTCGCGTTGGAGCTGGCGCCGGTAGCGCTCGCTGTTCTTTTCTTCTACTCTTTTACTAAGCGGTTCACGAATTGGTCGCATCTTTTTCTTGGTTTCGCGCTGGGAATTTCTCCGGCGGCGGCGTGGATCGCGGTTACCGGCGGACTTGATGTGCGCATCCTGATCCTTTGCGCGGCGGTCACGCTCTGGGTTGGCGGCTTTGACGTGTTGTATGCATGCCAGGACGTGGATTATGACCGCAGCGCGGGTCTGTTCTCGATTCCGAAGCGATTCGGAATTGCCCGCGCGCTATTGATCGCGCGAGCCATGCACGTGGGGGTCGTGGTGCTGCTCTTGTGGCTGGCGGCTAGTTTTGCGCTGCCATGGCCTGCCTGGGCTGGCATCGCGGTGGTTGCAGCGCTGCTCGGGTACGAGCATTCTCTGGTCAAGGCCGATGATTTAAGCAAGCTGGACGCTGCATTTTTTGCAGTGAACGGCTATATTAGTTTGCTGTTTCTGTTGTTCTGGGGCGCTGCGACCGCCGTTTGGCGCATCTGAAATTGTCGGATGTCTTGAAAAGCGCGAAGAGCGTGGGTTTGGGTTATTCTGGAAGCGCAAAGCAAATGCCGAAATTGACCATTAC
>DATBYP010000233.1:0-2595 GCA_036513675.1 Candidatus Acidiferrum sp. | reverse complement strand
CAGCGCATCCATGCTTTGTGCGCGCGTGGTGCGCGGCATGAGCTCTACGGAGAAGGAAGTGACACCTTTGGCAGCGATGTCGCTGATGGTTTCGACCGAGCCGAGCGGACGAAGAAAACCGACGAGCACCTGGTCGCGATGAAAGAGTGGGAGGTCGGCTTTGCCGGTGCGATCGTTCGAGCCGTAGCACAGAACTTGCGTGAGGATGTCCGCGGCGCGAAAAACTTCCGCGCGATTCGGTAGGACTTTCGCGCCTTTGGCAACGTAGTCGGCGTCGGGATAACCGGCCTCCACACCCGCGCCCGCCTCAACAACGACTTCCAGGCCCGCTTTGGCAAGATTGGGAATCACGGCGGGCACCAGCGCAACGCGCCGCTCCCCCGGAAAACTTTCTCGGGGAACACCGACAATCATGAAGCTCCCTCCGATGGTATGGGCGGTGGTCTGGGGCTGAATTTTTGCGGCAAAGAGAAAACCATTGAAGATGGGCCGCTAGAAAGCGCAAAAGGCATTCAGATCGTCTCGCAATAGCAGTACAGCCCCAGAGAATACACTGTGCACGTCGGGATGTCAGGTCGTTTTGCGCGGTGCTCGGATGTCGTCTTAATGGAAGGCAAAGTAGCCTGTAGGGCCGGGCGCGCAGCACCAACTGGCTATTATTCTTTGACGCGCAAGAAGGGAAAGCACAGTTGCGCGCGTGACAAGTTCTTGCACACTATTTTGTATGACTACAGTGGGCGTGACTCGTCCTCGGCAAGATCCGGCGGCGCGCAGTGATTCCGTTTCTCATTACACTTTGTACGCGCTGCTCTTTGCGGTTGGGTTTCTGCTGCGATTTGCCTTTGTGTTGTGGCATAAGACGTACGTTTTTCCGGCCGGCGGGATCTACGAAGACATAAGCATAGCCGTGCGGCTGGCCACCGGGCAGGGCTTTAGTTCACCGTTTGGACTCGATACCGGGCCGACCGCGTGGATTGCGCCGGGCTACCCTTTCTTAATCTCGACGGTGTTCAAGGCATTTGGAGTTTATTCGACGACCTCCATGGTAGTGATTCTGGGGTTGCAGTGTGCGATGGCAGGCGCGACAGGAATCGCCATTTATGCTCTGGCGAAGCGGTCAGTTGGCGAGCGGCTGGGACTTTGGGCGGCATGGATCTGGACGGTGAGCCCGATTTTTTTCCGCTGGCCGACGACCTGGGTGTGGGACTTTACGGCCAGTGCGCTGCTACTGGCGCTGATTTTGATCGTGACGCTGGATATTGCGGAGAAAGGGAGCGCCAAGCTTTGGCTGGGGTTGGGCGGGCTGTGGGGAGTGGCGGCGCTTACAAATCCGGCGTTGATCAGTGTGTTGCCCTTTACTATGGTTTATGCGGCGTTCGCTAATCGCCGAACAGGCCGCAAATGGCTCGCCGGGTTATCGATGTCGGCGGTGCTCTTTGCGGCGATGATTGCGCCCTGGCTGATTCGAAACGAAATTGTGTTTGGGCACCCGGTGTTCTTGCGAAGCAACTACTGGTTTGAGTTCCACCTGGGCAACTATCACTACAGCAACGGCATGGGATTTTCGGGCAAGCATCCCACGAAAAACCCAATTCAGCTGTACAAATACATCAAGTTGGGCGAGCAGGGCTACATTCAGTGGGCGAAGAATGACGCTTTGCAGTTCGTGCGCGAATATCCGGGTGAATTTTGGAACCTCACCATTCATCGCGTGTGGTGGTTCTGGGACGGCACGCCGCTGGGGTACCAGTCCGGAGAATGGTGGAAGCCGTGGAAATACTGGCCGCTCTCGTGCGCGGGATGGTTAGGATTGATTTTCGTGCTGACCAGACGTGTGCGCGGACGCTTTTTGTACGCGGCCACGCTGATCGTGTATCCAGTGCCGTATTATCTTTCTTACTGCGTGAGCAAATATCGGCACGCCATTGAGCCGGAGCTGCTGTTGCTCTCTGTTTATTTGGCGTACGTAGTCTGGGGCGAGGGTCGTACGATTGTCCAGCGCGCGATTGCCTGGAGGAACGCCTCTGTCGCGCAACATGAGGCGGAAGTGCACGCGTAGCTTTGCTGCGCTCGCAGTAATTTAACGCGCGAATCCACACGAGCGTTTTCCTTCGCCGGCTTGCGTAGCATTGGTTGAGCCCGTGACGAGGCGGATGCTATCCTGCTTGTTATGCCGGACCCGGTCATTTCCGCGCCGGAAACGGCGCTTGCCGCGCCAGCGGAACACTCGCGCCGCCAATTGGAAGCGTTGCTGGAAGTCAGCGAAGCGATTGCGCAGCAACGTGATCTGCGGGCGTTATTTCATGATTTGGCGGTGCGGCTGCATTCCGTTGTTGAGTTCGATTTTCTCACCTTGATCCTGCACGATCCCGTTCGAAACGTGATGCGATTGCACATTCTGGAAACGGATCACCCTACCGATGCGCCCATTGGGAAGGACCTTCCCGTGGATGGTCATCCTTCGGGATGGGTATGGCAGAGGCAAGAGCCGTTTGTAGTCAGCGACACACACGAGGAGACGCGATATCCGGAGTACATGGCGATATTGCGAGAGAAAGGTGTGCGAGCGTTTGCGCTGGTGCCTCTGACCACGGC
>DATBYP010000232.1:0-2464 GCA_036513675.1 Candidatus Acidiferrum sp. | reverse complement strand
AGATCCGATGGTTCTAGTGCTTAGCCGGGGAGGATTCTGCCCGAAGGATCGGCGCCAGGCCGAGGGTCTGGTCCAACTTCATCACGAGATGGAAGTCGGTTACTCCAGGCTCGTCACCATCAGTACCGACAACATGCTTCTAACGAATGAGTACCGCGACGGCGTCGGCGCTCATTGGACCTTTTTATCCGATCCGGGTCGAAAGGTTCAGAAGGATCTCGACATCGCAGAGTACACGGACCCCGAGCACGATCCGATGATCCCGTATGTCATCGTCCTCGAACCAGGGCTGGTTGTATTCAAGATCTATAACGGCTACTGGTTTTTTGGCCGACCGACCATCGAAGAGCTACGGCAAGACTTGCGCGCTGCGTTGAAGAAATGCCGGCCGGACTGGGACATCACTACGCCGGAGCTGAAAGCCGCTTGGGAACGGGGTGAACAATTTCGCTTTTATCCCTATGGCAAGACCTACGGACAAGTGTTTCGGGAGCAAGAGTAAACGGCGAAGGGCCCCTCAGCACTGACAGAATTTGATTCGTCCCGTTTCATAGCAACTTGCTGATTTCCTTCGATTAGCACCAACTCCGGCAAGTCCTGGTTAAGTAGTTGTGGTCCGTATCGCTGAGCTCATTCTTTACCAATAGGAGTCGTCGGTTCGCCTTCCGTTGGTTAGTACCGAGAAACGCGCATCTCGTCAGTGGATTATTTCCTGACAGCTTAGAAGGCAGGGCCGCGGGTTCGAATCTCGTCGCTCCCGTCAATTCCCTTCTGCCCTGGGCATTTTGAAGCGGCAGGGCAAAAATTCGGCAACCCACAACGCAGGTAAGATGAAAAATAAGGCAAATAGCCTGGCTTGCCAGACTTGCCAATTAAGGGCCCCGTGAAAACAGCTAAGTGATTGTGGCGCCTTGCCTTAGCTTATTTTCCCCACTGTTCGCAACGAGGAGGCCGGGGGTTCGAATCCCCTCTCGTCCACCATCGTTTCCCTCACATTTCTTCTAACCGCAGCGGCTAATAGCTCTTTAGCGCTCGCAACACGCAAATCACGTCTGCCCAACATTCCCGTAATCTGCCCCGCCCGAAACTGCTCTCATGCCGACTACCGCTGTCTTAATCCAAGACTGCGAAAGCCTCGCAAAATCCACGCCCCTCTTTCGTCTCTCCCTCGCGCAAAATATGGACGACCTCATCTCCTGCCACCGCCTCCGCTACCAGGTATTCAACTGCGAACTGGGCGAGGGCCTCCTGGATTCCCTCCGGCTGCTTTCAGCCCTTGGACGCCGCTTCTTTCATCCTACCCTGCGCGGGAATAGCGCCGAGTTGTCGCATCAATCCCAGAGCGTCCCACCTAGCGTACGAATCAAGAATCTTTCCGTTTCTGATGTGGTGAATCGTGATCCCCTCCACGGATATTTTTCTGCCCGTGGCGGGAATTTTCATGTATTCACTTTGATGCGTGCCAGAAATGGTCCAGCAAGCAACGACCTTTCCCCCTTCGGCGATCGTGTCTTCAATCGTGAAACACAGGTCAGGAAAGCCGGTCGTCATTTCCACGACCCGCCGTTTGTACAACTCCGGGCCTACCTGCGAACCCGACACGATGGGGTCGTTGAGTGCATGGCTCGCGGAAATCAACTCATCCACAACTTCAAGCTTGCGTTGATTCCAAACTTCTTCATAGAGGCGGCGAATGATGGTCCTGTTATCCATGGACATTGGGATTCTCCTCCTCCGGACAGTCTTATCCACCTTTGGAGATCAGCCCTGCCTTGCGGAACCGCGCTGAGGACGCCGGGGATGGCACGGCTGGAGCAAGCCTACTCCGGAGGAGTTTGGGTTGCAATGCTGACAGATGGCAATGCAGTCCCTGAACTGTGCTCATTTAGCGATTCGTTAAGAATCGTAGCCGGGGCCGCCAGCCGACCCGCACTCTTTCCACAGCTTTTCCCAATTCCAGATCCCGTACCCCACCTCGTTCGGCAACGGGAATCCGATCTGATGCGCGAGCATACACACCTGCCCGCGATGGTGGGCTTCGTGAGAAATCATGTAGCACAGCATTTCCACGCCAACCGGCCAAGGCCGAGCCCAGCCGTCTCTGCGAAACTTCTCGACTCGGCCCCCACCACCGCCCAGCGCTTCAGCGAGCATCTCCGCGCAGCGAGCGGCGCTCTCGGCCAATCCCGCGCAGGCCTGCTGCCGCGTGCAGTGCGCGCGGTGGAGTTGTCGTGGAACCTTCAGGTGCGGAGCTGTTAGCCGGACCCACTTGGTGCGGACATTGTGCATGTGCGTGAAGATCGCCGCGATGGTTCGCGCCTTGCCGGGCGGTTTGGCTCTCCAGGCGCCAGGGTCAAGCTGTTCGATAAGAATCTGGTTCATGCGCTCATTGGCCGCAAAGATCTGGACTGCGGCTCGGCCCAGTTGCGTGTGAACCTGAGTGCGAAGTTGCGTGTGAACCTTG
>DATBYP010000231.1:0-15443 GCA_036513675.1 Candidatus Acidiferrum sp. | reverse complement strand
CGTCGGCCTCGCCATATCCCGTCCATCACATTCATTCCACAGCACATCTGTTTCAAATCGTCCCGTCCCCGGAATTTGGAATACGACTTGCACCTAAGCATGGCGAGCGTGCGCCGGTGACGCTGCGGCGCCGTGTGCATCAGTTTGGAATCACACGCGTCAATGTGAGATAAAAATTCAAGAAGCCTAGACTTGGGAGGTCCATCGTGAACATCAAACAGCTTTCTGCAACGTCAGCAGGTGACGTTTCACTTGGCGGAGAAATTTCTGTGAGTCGTCTTGGTTTCGGGGCCATGCGCCTTACTGGCGAAGGCATCTGGGGACCGCCAAAAGATCGCAAAGCGGCGTTAGCGGTCCTTCGCCGCGCCATCGAGCTTCATATCGATTTCATCGACACCGCGGACTCCTACGGCCCCAACACAAGCGAGGAATTGATCGCCGAAGCGCTTTTTCCCTACCCTGCGGGCCTGGTAATCGCCACCAAGGGTGGCTGGAACCGTCCTGGCCCAAATCAGTGGACACACGACGCAACTCCCGCGCACCTTCGCAAAGCGGTTGAGGGAAGCCTCAAGCGACTGCGCCTGGAACGCATCGACGTCTATCAGCTCCATATCCCGGACCCTGTCGTCTCCTTTGAAGCCTCTGTAGAAACGCTGGCGCAACTGCGAATGGAGGGCAAGATTCGCCTCGTAGCCTTATCCAACGTCACGCAAGAGCACATCGAGCGAGCCCGCAAAATCGTTTCCATCGTCAGCGTGCAGAACCGCTATAGCTTTGCCGATCGCGAATGGGACTACGTCGTGGATTACTGCGAACGCAACCGAATCGCCTTCATCCCCTGGTTCCCGCTCGGCGCAGGCAAAGTCGCCGGCGAAGTGCTTGCTCGAGTCGCGCAGGCCCACAATGTCACGCCTAAACAGATCGCTCTCGCCTGGCTGCTCAAGCGTTCCCCTATGATGCTGCCCATCCCAGGAACCTCATCGCTCGAGCATCTCGAGGAAAACGTAGCGGCAGCCTCTCTGCACCTAACGCAAGCCGAATTCGACATGCTTGCCGGCGTCCCCGAGCTGGCAGCGACGCGGTAGAAAGATCAGGACCTGCGCGAAGGACTAAATGTTTTCCTGTATGTTTTTGAATAGACGAAGACCGTACAGTGAGGTTCAATGCCGGAACCTCAAAAAGCCGCCGCTACACGCGCACCCGCTGGTGACGCCGTTCGAACACGCAGGATATTAGTGACAGACGATGGTGACTCCGTTCGGGACATGATTCGTATATTCTTGGAGAGGGAAGGCTTTGAAGTGTGCGGTGAAGCCGCCGACGGTGTGGAAGCAATCGAGCAGGCAAAAAAACTGAAGCCCGACCTGATCGTTTTGGATTTGGCGATGCCCCGGATGAACGGAGTGGAAGCTGCGTCCATTCTCAAGCAAACAATGCCGGACGTTCCGATAGTCCTACTCACGTTGTATCAAAACTTGCTTGGACCTTCCTTGGCATCGGCTATCGGCGTCAAGGCCGTCATCGACAAGACTGCTGGCATGGACAAGCTTGTCGCGTGCGTTCATTCATTGCTCAAGATGGAATCTGCACCTGAATCCTCTCAACCCTGACCGCAATCCGATAAGTCCTGATCGCCCTCTTTAGCGAGTGGGCCGCACCACAGCCCACTGTTGCCGCCTACTGCGATGGTGCCAGTACCCTATATTTTTGTCCTCTCTGAGGACCCATTACTAACGTACTAGCACATCGTGGATCGACATCATAAGGAACTCGATGCGAATTTTGATTGCTGACGATCACGAAGTCATAAGGAGCAGTGTCATCAGGGTTCTTCAATCTCGCGCCGATGTTGAAGAGTGCGCGGAGGCGACAAACGGAAAGGAAGCGGTCGAGAGAGCACTCCAATGGAAGCCGGATTTAGTTCTTCTTGATATCCGTTTGCCTGTGCTCTCTGGCTTCGATGCCGCTAGGGAGATCAAACAGCACCAGCCTGACATTCCGATCCTCCTTTTCTCGATCCACGACACGCAAGAAATTCTAGAAGAAGCGAAGCTGGTGGGAGACGGCTTCATATTAAAGGACAAAATCGTAGAGATGCTGCCGAATGCTATAGACGCACTCCGTCATAAGCAGCCGTTCTTTCCCTCGGATAGTCGAACGGATTCAGAAGATACGGTTTCCGCCAAATGCCCGAAGTGCGGTCAGCCCTTTCCCTTTTCCATTGAGCTCGATGTTATTGATGCTCTGCGCTGTCCGAACTGCGATGCTCTGTTTGAGTATGGGAAGTTTGTCTGCTACGGACCCAAGCCAAGCACCTGAATCCTCACTCCTCAGAGTGCCTGTTTTTTCTCAGACCGACAGAATCAGTGTCCTTGCCTAGCGAGCGCGTCTTCCGCTTCGAGCAAGGCTTCAATGCGACCGAGCAGCTTTCCCACACCATCGCTTTTTGGCACGACTGCCGCTATGCCCAGAATCTTGGCGAGAGGTCTGCCAAGAACGTCTTCGAACATCGTGAAAATCACGACGGGCGTTTTGGGCATGCTGATGTGAAGCCGTGCCGCAACCTCTATACCGTTCGCAATCGGCATGCGGAGGTCCAAAACTACCAGATCGGGCTTGAGGGCGTCCGCTTTTTTAATTGCTTCGTCGCCGTCAACGGCCTCACAAACTTCGAATTGACAACGGTTTTCTAGGAAGGTCCGTATGGCGTTTCTAACCGAGGTTTCGTCCTCGGCAATAAGAATGCGCTTGGGCATGGGCAAACCAATGAAAAGCGTCGCATCAGCAAGGGGGCTAGAGTTTTGCTTGGGCCTTGATTTATCTCCTCCGCGGAAGTCACCTCTACCTTCATTCTGGGCGATACCGCAAGTCAAAGACTCGATAGGTAGAGGTCTTTCCGCAGTTGCGACACTCCAACTCTGCACCGCCTTCCGGAATTGTCGGTTTAGGTGGCGATGCGAACAGGTCTCGCGTTCTTGCTCCAGCGGCCGTTGCGCGGACTTCTGTATGAGTGAATTCTTCCCTACATTCTGGGCAACTCACTACCCAGCGTGGGGGCATATTGCAATCCCTTTAAGTGAAAGGGCTGGAAATCGCGGCCATATTGAACACTGATTCCACCGGGGTCGCCAATCAGGTAAGCCCTCGCAACCGCCATCAGGCATTTACCCTAGTCGGCCTGAAGAAAGTCAAAATTGGAAACGTACGCAGAAATCTACTCACTCAAGTGGTTGCTTCGCCTCATCTACTCGGGAGGCACATACTGTCCCGCAAGCAGAATCCGCGACATCCACTTCGCGTGCGGTAACCCCGACCGCAGCAAATCTTTCGCTTCGCTTTCCACGTCGTACTCGACCCGCCGGATCCCTACGCTCTTTCCATCAATCACCAGATACGAAGCGCGTCGATCTCCGTCATACGACTGGCTGACGCTGCCCGTATTCGCCACCGTCATCTCTCCAACCCGGCGAGCGTACGGACGATGGATGTGTCCATACACCACGATTGGCGCACCCAGAGAGGCATACGTGCCTTGTAGTTCTTCATCGCTCGCGTTGGGCATCGGAGCACTCCACAGGTCGCCGGGGCTGGCATGAACCAAGGTAAAGCCCTCACTTGCATACTGATTCGGGATTCCCTCCAGCCATCGCAATCGCTCTTCACCAATGCTTGCGAGCGTCGGCGGGATCAAGTCTTGTATCAGCGTAAGAAGCAGCCCCAGCTTCGGCGTTTTGGCGGCAAATGCAGTCAGGCTCTCCCGCGCCCAAAGCATCTCATCTGTGTTCCCGCGGACTCCCGGCCACCCAAGCGACCGAATTTGATCGACGATGTCCGCCGGATGCGCCCCACCGTAAGCCAAATCGCCGCCATGCACCACCAAGTCCGGCGCAACCTCCCGCAAGTCTGCAAGGACTGCCTCGAACGCCCGGCGGTTGCCATGAATATCCGATACGATCGCGACTCTCATATCCCTCGTCGCCCTCTCCGCCACGAACGTGCCTTAGGACAGGCTGAAGCCTAATTCAAACCAACGAGCCGCAGGGAGATTTCTTCCTCATCTATCGGTGGCGTCGCTGAGGAGAAGCAACCCCGGTGGGATTGAGCCATTTGCGTTTTCACGACGAAGCACAGCTCGGGTTTGTCAACTTGGAGCAACCGCGCTATCATTCCAGGACTACGGTCTGCGCGATCCAGGTGAGGTACGCCATGGCGCAGTGGGATGCTCCCTCCCTGACGTTATTACCGCTGATTCTGCGCTACAGTTTTGCAGTTCTGTCCATCGCGATCGCACCCGCTTTAACCCGTTTTCCAAGATGAAGTTTGGGAGGTAACCGCGATGGCCACCGAGATGCGGAAGACCGGAGTCGACGTCGTCGGCGACATACCTTGGGGGACCCACTTTTGTCTCTTCTATGAGACAAGAGCGGATCTCCTCGAAACACTGGTCTCTTACTGCAAAGTTGGATTGGAGAACCAGGAGTTCTGCTTGTGGGTGGTTGCCGAACCCCTTACGGGGGAAGACGCCAGGCACGCATTAAAACGAGCTGTTCCTGACCTCGATCAATACCTCGCTGACCAGAGCATAGAGATTATCGCGGCTCGCGAATGGTATCTCCACGACGGTACGTTTGATCTCAACAGGGTGATTAGCGGTTGGAACGAAAAACTCGCGCGCGCTGCGGCCAGAGGTTACGCCGGCGTAAGAGTGACTGGAGATACCGCCTGGCTCGAAAAAAAGGACTGGAAGGACTTCTGTGAATACGAAGAGTCACTCAATCAGGCCATCGCCGGTCAACGTCTGGCGGTGCTGTGCACTTACCCGCTCGCTGCATGCGGAGCTGCTGAAATCCTGGATGTGGTGCGAACACATCAGTTTGCGGTAACAAAGCGGCGCGGGAGTTGGGACGTTATCGAGACGGCCGGGCACAAACAAGCGAAGGCTGAAATCAAGCGGTTGAATGAGGAACTCGAGCAACGTGTTGTAGAACGGACCAGCCAACTGACCTCGGTCAACAAGGAGCTGACAAAGGAAGTACTGCAACGCAAACGCGCCGAGGAGGCCCTGCTTCGCAGCGAAGCCTATTTAGCGGAAGCGCAGAGGCTGAGCCACACCGGCAGTTTCGGCTGGAGCATTTCCAGTGGGCATATCGCCTGGTCAGACGAGTCGTTTCGAATTCTTGAATACGGTGCAGCCTGCCAACCTACAGTGGAAGTGGTACTGCAGCGAACACATCCGGAGGACAGAGCTTTCGTCCAAGCAACGCTCGATCAGGTGGCACGGGATAGGAAGGCTTTTGATTTTGAACATCGGCTGCTAATGCCCGATGGCTCGGTAAAGTACGTTCGAGTTGTCGGCCATCCCTCGACAAACGATGAATCCGGCAACTTTGAATTCGTGGGGGCGCTAACGGATATCACCGAACGCAGGCTGGCAGAGGCGCTGCGCGACGGCGAGAGTCGTATCTTAGAGATGATAGCGCGCGACGCTCCGCTGGAGGAAATACTCGAGAACCTGGTGCTCGTTGTGGAAGCCCAATTTAGCGGCTTGCTCTGCTCTGTCCTGCTCCTCGATGACGACGGTCAGCACGTGCGCCACGGCGCTGCTCCCAGTCTTCCCCAGCCCTACACCGGCGCCATCGACGGCCTTCGCATCGGACCGAAGGCGGGATCATGCGGCACAGCCATGTATCGCAGAGAACCTGTTATCGTCACCGACATTCTCCAGGATCCGCTCTGGGAGGCGTACCGGGAAGTGGCCGAGCCCTATGGGTTCCGCGCCTGCTGGTCCACTCCCATACTTGGGCATTCGGGCGAGGCACTGGGCTCGTTTGCGATGTATTACCGCGAACCGCGCAGTCCTAGCCCGGCTGAGGCCCGCGCCCTGGAAATGGCCACCCACCTCGGCCGCATTGCCATTGAACGCAAGCTGGCACGTGAAGAGCGCGAACGATTGCGTCAGGCCCAGGCGGATCTCGCGCACATAAATAGGGTGGCGACGATGGGTGAGCTGACTGCCTCGCTGGCGCACGAGATCAGGCAGCCGATTTCCGCGGCAGTAACAAACGCCAAAACATGTTTGCGATGGCTTGGTCGCGATGAGCCCGACGTGGCAGAGGCAAGCGAAGCCGCATCGAGACTCGTTAACGACGTAACGCGCGCGTCGGACATCATTGCCAGAATCAGCTTGCTGTTCCAGAAGGGCGCTCTCCAGCGGGAGTTGGTTGATGTAAATGAACTCGTTCGAGAAATGATTGTCCTGCTGCGCAACGAGGCGAACCGCTACTCGATCTCCATCCGTACCGAGCTTGCCGAGAATGTTCCCGAGATCATGGCCGACCGTGTGCAACTCCAGCAGGTTTTCATGAACCTCATGCTCAACGGCATCGATGCCATGAAGAACATGAAGAAAACGACTGAAGGAGGTGAGCTTACCATCAAGTCGGAAGCTGGCGATGGTCAGCTGCTGATCTCGGTCAGCGATACCGGTGTGGGATTGCCGCCGGAGCAGGCGGACCAGATCTTTAGGGCATTCTTTACCACCAAGGATAACGGGACCGGTATGGGGCTGCCCATCAGTCGGTCGATCATTGAGTCGCATGGCGGCCGCTTGTGGGTCACCGGCAACTCCGGGCCGGGCGCAACATTCCAGTTCAGCCTGCCCGCCACAGCCGCGGCGGCGCACGCGTAACCCCACCAGCTGTTCCTGCCAGCCGTCATTGGTGTTAACGCAAGATCCGTGATATTTAGCGCCGAGGTTGAGTTCAATGAAGATTATCGGCATGTTGGGGATCTTGCTGCTCTCTTTAGGTCTGGGTTGTTCGAGGCAGTCTTCGCGTGAACCCGTCACTGTGACGTTTCTGGATATTGAGTACGACACCCCCGATCGGCTGCCCGGATTAGCCCAAGACTTGCAGGCCTTCACACGGGAAACAGGAATCCGAGTCAAGCGCCTTCCCCGCCCGGAGGGCTCTTTAAATCAACTTGCAATGTGGAGAGAGTTACTCCAAAAACGCGCCGCTACGCCTGATGTGTACGGAATTGACGTGATCTGGTCCGGAATATTTAACCAGTATTTTCTCGACCTAAAACCATACTTTACTGTCGAGATTTCCTCACAGTATCCAGTGGTGGCCGCGAGCTACACCGTGGGTGACAAGCTGGTGGCAATACCGCGCCACGCCTATGTTGGTGTTTTGATGTACCGCGCTGATCTTCTGCGACAATACGGGTATCGTGAGCCGCCCCAAACATGGGATGAACTCGAGAGGATAGCCACCCGGATTCAGGCGGGTGAACGATCCAAAGGTCAGAAAGACTTTTGGGGCTATGTTTGGCAAGGCGGCGTCAGCGAAGATTTGACCTGCTCCGGTTTGGAATGGCAAGTAAGCGAAGGTGCGGGGCGAATCATCGAAAATGACCAAACGATTAGCGTCAACAATCCTCGCACCATCCAGGCATGGCAACGCGCTACGCGCTGGGTGGGGTCCATTTCACCACCGGGCGTGGTGGCTTACGAAAAGTGGGACGCAGAGAACGTCTGGAGGTCCGGGAAGGCAGCCTTCCATCGGGCTTGGGTGTCGGATTATAGTCTGATCACCTTTCATACCCCTCCAGGCAACGCCACCCAGTTTGGGGTAACCAGCCTGCCAGGCGGCAGCGCAGGACGCGCAGACACATTGGGAGGAAACGGTTTGGCCGTTTCCCGAACTTCGGGACATCCCCGGGAAGCTCTAGAGCTGATCCGATTTCTTCTGCGAAGGGACGCCCACCTCATGCGCGCAAGCGCGGATTCCGAGGCGTCCAAGGAACAAGAGCTATATGATCTGCCTGAAATCCTGGAGCCATATCCTCTACGTTCGAGGCAACACCCAGGCCGCGTGGTGGCGCGTCCTTCCATAGTTTCGGGCGAGAAATACGAGGATGTGAGCCGAGCGTACATCCGTGCACTGCATTCCGTGCTGACTGGCGAAAAGATTCCGTCGGTGGCGGCTGCGGCTTTGGAAAAGGAACTGGTTCGAATCACCGGTTTCAGGCCGGGATCGCCGTCCAACTGAGCGTGGTCCGGTAAAAAAGGCCTCTGATCAGTTTTGCCACGCGGCTTTCGAGGTGTTTCAGCTTCGAGTTCGTGCGCTTAAGGATCGGGCGCGCAATTTGAGGTAAACAATAGGAGTGACAGGTGCTCGGGAAACTTGCTGGATGGGCGAAACAAGTTGGCGATAGCACTTTTCACCTGCATCGTTTCAATATCGGTCCCCGCTTAACGCTTTGCTTTCTTTTCATCATCTTGGCCCTATTGGTGGGAAACGCGGTCTCGCTTTGGCAATTCCACCTGGCCCGTACCCAAGCAGACCGTCTCAGCGGCGTCGACCAGGAGCTAATTGCCGTATTGCAAGCGCATACGAGTCTCATGTCGTTTTATGAACGGCTGGATGTGCTCGCGCATTCCGAAAACACCGGCCAATTGGTCAACGAAGTGGAAGCCCTTCGTAACGCAATCCTTCAGGAGAGCCGGCGCAGTCGAGACGCCCTCAGTCGCTTACCGCCCGAGATCCAACTGGATCCGGCGCTGCTGCCAACCCTCTTATCAATTCAAGACACGCTGCCCGCGGAGCTTGAGGCCATTACGGCCTTGGCTAAATCGAACGAGTGGGAGGCGGTTCGTTTGCGGCTAGCGAACCAAGTGCGGCCGCTAGAGTCCAGGAGTGCGGAGCTCGTCGAAAACATTGACCGCGAGGTCGGCGCAGAGCGGGCGCAAGCCGTCTTGAATATTGGCCGGGCTCAACGACGAATTCTTTTGATTTTGACGATAACAGCTGTGTTGACGCTCCTGTTCGCCGCCTTCCTCGGGTCGGCCATCACGCGCAGTATCACTCAGCCACTCGGGAGATTGATGGAAGGCTCCACCGCTTGGGCGAAAGGTGATTTCAGTCATCGCGTGCCCGCCACGGGAAAAGACGAAATCGCCCGCCTCGGGAGCGTCTTCAACGACATGATTGTCAGAGTTCAAGAGCTCTACCGCGAGCTGCAAAGAAGAGAGACCTATCTCGCAGAGGCTCAAAAACTCAGCCACACCGGCAGCTTCAGTTGGAGCGTTTCGACTGGTGAGATCCGCTGGTCCGAGGAAACCTTTCGGATTTTCCAATATGACCGAACGACAAAACCGACCGTCGAACTTATTCTCAAACGCATTCATCCGGAAGACGCGGTCCGCGTGAAGCAAGCGATCGAGAATGCTTCCATGAACGGAAACGATTTTGAACTTGAGTACCGCTTGGTGATGCCGGATCATTCCGTGAAATTTGTTCATGTTGTGTCTCATACGTTTAGCGATGGATCAGGGAAATTCGAGGTTGTTGGTGCGGTGATGGACGTGACCGAACGCAAGCGTGCCGACGAAGCGCTGCGCGAGGCGCAGGCGAATCTAGCACGCGTCAGCAGGGTAACTACCATGGGAGAGCTGACTGCCTCCGTGGCGCACGAGATCCGGCAACCGATTACCGCGGCCGTCACCAATGCCAAGACCTGCTTGCGGTGGCTTGGACGCGATCAGCCTGATGTGGCAGAGGCACGCGAAGCTGCCGCGAGAATCATCAAAGACGTAACCCGTGCGGCGGACACCATTAGCAGCATCAGCTTGCTGTTCAAAAAGGGCGCTCTGCAGCGGGAGCTGGTGGATGTAAATGAACTCGTTCGAGAAATGATTGTCCTGGTGCGCGGCGAGGTAAACCGCTACACAATCTCCGTCCGCACCGACCTCGCCGAGGATCTTCCCGAGGTCATGGCAGATCGTGTTCAACTGCAGCAGGTTTTCATGAACCTCATTCTCAACGGCATTGAGGCCATGAAGGAAATGAGCGGCGGACGTGAACTTACCATCAAGTCGGAAGCCGGCGATGGTCAACTGCTGATCTCGGTCAGCGATACCGGCGTGGGATTGCCCCCGGAGCAGGCAGACCAGATCTTCAGGGCATTCTTTACCACCAAAGATAACGGGACTGGTATGGGGCTGCCCATCAGTCGGTCGATCATCGAATCCCATGGCGGTCGATTGTGGGCCAACGCCCACTCCGGGCCGGGCGCAACATTTCAGTTCAGCCTGCCCGCCACAGCCGCGGCCCACGCATAATCTCCGACGGCACAACCTCAGCAAGTCCGCAAGAACTCCATGAAACGCGTGCCGAACCGCTCTCTACCTGTGCTAGTTTGTCCCGAGAAGTGGCTTTATTGCTGACTCAAACGCCTCCGGGTACTCGAATCCGACGACTTTCTTGCGCAGAATTCCCTCTCGATCATAGAGCATCGTCGTGGGCAAGCCCTCGACCCCGCCGAACCTTTGCTTCAATTCGTCCGAGGCGATTGCCAGCGGATAACGCACCCCGATGCGATGCGCAAATTGAAGGGGGTCTTCCGTGTCGGCCATCGTGTCGAATTTGAATCCGATTATAACAAAACCGAGCGGTCCATACCGCTCCAGCAGTTTTTGGTATCCCGGCATTTCTTTCTTGCATGGCTGACACCAAGTGGCCCAAAAATCAATCAGCACCACCTTCCCTTTCAGCTCAGCCGATGAAGTTTCGTGCCCTCGCAAGTCTTTTAGATCGAACACCGGCAAATGAGAGCCAATTTCGCCCGGCGCCACACCGGCTGCAGCGACCTGCGAAGAACCCACCGGATGCTGCTTGCACCCGGCGAGTCCAACGCCCGCAAAACCTAGAACCAACAGATATCTTCGCAGTATTCTCATCTATTCCCTTTTTTGCACCTCGAGAATTAAGAGCTTCATCGGGGCGGAAATGTCCGGCTTCTGCCTCTTTTTCCCGGCGGGTTTTTTGTAAAGCTGGCCGCGAACTATAATCACCGTTGACTGCCCGGCGAGCGCCTCCAGTTCCTTCGACACGTCATTGGCTTCAATGCCGAAAGACTGATTCGGCGTGACGTCGAGCGCGAAGCCGCCCGAACCATCCTTCACCACTTTCCCTCGCGCGAGCACATCCATTTCGGCAACGCTCACGCCGCTCTCATACACCGCCTTGAAAAGTTGCCCGGGATCAATTCGGCCGTCTTCCTTCGGCGTCACGTCAACTTTTCCATCATTCAAGCTGACTTCTACGGATTGAACGCCAGACTGGCGTCCGAGGTGTTGTTTCACCCCGTAGGCTCAAAAGTTTCAAGTCATTCCTTCTACGCGCATCTCGATGTGCTTGATTTGTGCCTGCGATACGGGACCGAGCGCGCAGCCAAGCAGCGCGAGCAGAGCGAATTTCTTCGCGTTCATCATTCCTCCTTTTTGGCTCATAGATGCAGCCGGAATTGTTGCGTGATCCCAAAACTGATGTGCCGGCGTACGGGCATGAAACTCGGGCTTTCTGAATGTGCAACATCCCAATCCATACCCACCCAAACGTGCATGCCAGGACGCACCCCAATAAATGTCGTAACCCCGGCAAGCAAAACATCGCCTCCGCTTCCCTTCTGCCTAACACCGGAAATTCGGTCATCCCCAGAGTGCAGCCATGTCACTTCAGGACCGATAAACCATTCGCGCGCCACATTCTTTGACTCGTACGGACGATAAGAGAGCCAAAATCGCGATTCGACATCGTTGCCTGGGCGCGTTTCTTGGGTTCCTTCCGATCGCACCAACGCATGGAAGTCCTCGTCGGCAACCAGCCGCCTCATGTTAAAAAGCCCCGTATACGTCCAGTTCGCTGCCACAAATAGATCGGTTGAACCCGAGCCGGGCTGCAGGGTTGCCGGCAAGCGCCGCCCCATGCTGTCGGCCAGGTTGGTGCGCCCAGTTGGAAATTTGGGGCCGATCGTCACGGACACCTGCGTTGTGCCTCGCTCGGAGTCACGCCGGTAGAAGCGATATTTCACAGCTAAGAGTGTGTCCCCGAGTCCCGTCCCGCGCGCAACGATCGCATTCGGAACCCCGGCATCAAAGTGGTTCGTGACTACGGGCACGATCGCTGTCACATCAAAGTTCGGCCGGAACCCCCAAGTGAAATTGAAATCGCCCTCGTGCGAGAACGTAGGCCGTGCCGTTGTGGGAACGCCCCCGGCCAATCCGCTCATCCGGCCTCGCGTCAGGAAAGTCGAGCCGTAGGAGAGTAAAGCCCCGCCAGGAAACAGCGGAGGAGCGCTCTCCGGAGCCGGTCCTTGTGCCTTCATCACCGGAACCTGGCAAGAAATCACGAATAGCAAAAATCCAAAGAACAATCGCCCAACCACAATCCGCTTTTGAACTTTCATGTTTTTCCTTCCCGTTGGAAAGGTGCCAAAGCACACGTAGCCGCACGCCCGCAAGCTATCGGGAAAGAAAACTAGATACGGAGAGGCAAAGAGGTCACGGAGTCAGGAGGTGATGGAGACTTCCAAACGGCCGCACTAACGCGAGCCCAAGAATCGACGTCGGCAGTTCCGCGCGAAATTGGCAACTTCGAAACTGCGACCTGCGGAAAGGACAAACCATGCATCAAAGGTGCCTGGACAAATGGCGCTTGCATTGACGGCATGGTCTTGCAGCAATCCTGGCTGTGTTGCGAGCTGTGAGTAGCGCATGGCATAGTCTCGCAGCACTGCATTGCCTCATCAGAAGAGGCCATCGGCGCGCAATCCACCGCATAACCCGCAAGCGCGCACGCCATGAGCGCCACCAGAATTGGCCTGAGCAGAATCATCTCGACTAAAGTAGGCGCGTTCCGAGTCACAGTCAAGAGCTTGATTGCCCTGCTTCCCTCGGCACGAGTAGTAGGCTGGTTCCATGGCTATGAATGCCGTCACTTGTTTTCATCAACCTACAAATCCCTCTGCAGCCCATGCTAGTGATTTCTAGCCCATCGCACTTAACTAGTGCGATTCGTTCCCTCTATTCCTGCTGTTAGTTTGTCCCCCATTTGGAGTTTGGACGCGTCTGCCCTTTTGTATCCTGAATGTGTGCGGCGACATGCTCGACACAGCAGCCAGAGGAATCGAGAGGAATCGGCCGAAGGAATCGTGGCATCATCGCGTGTGCGCGATGGCCGGAAGCATCTCTCTTATGGGCTTTGCTTCGGACCGCACCGCCGCAACCCACTCAATTCACAGTCTTTAATTTCTCACTTGACAAATAGTAACGGATGCGGTAATCTCTTTACCAAGGTTCTGCTGACCGTGTCTCCGTTTCGTCCCTCCCTTCTTCCGCAACCCCGTGTGTCTTCGCCAATCTTCGATTTTGTCGGCCCTTTGTTTTCATATTCTTATGAATTGCTTTTTTCGCATCTCCTTTGTTTTGATAACCATCTGAATTGCCCGGGGGTGTACTCCTCAAGCGTCCATCGAAACACCTCGCCGCCTCTGCGTTTCGATACCCCTGTGGCAAATCCCATATTCTCAGCAGCTTGCCGCCTCTTTGTCTCTCTTGGCTCTCTTTTCCGCACTCGCCTCCTTTGTTTTCAAGAGCTTGCAGCCTCTTTTGCCAAAAACCGGGGGGTGGGGATACCCGCGAAGAACCGCCCCTGTGGAATCCGACCTTCCGATGCGTCCGAAATCTGTGTCATGGGAATCGCGTATCATGAGTAGCCCGTCTGATGTCTCAGAGGAGTTCCCTGCTCATGCCCGCCACTGCCACTCCATCCTCAACCCGGCCACCGGGACCGCGCGGACTTCCCTGGATCGGCACCTCCTTCATGGCCAGCCGCGATTCCACCCAGAAGCTGACCCGCTGGGCTCGCGACTACGGCGACGTCGTCTACTACCGCTTCTTCGATTTTCATTTTTACGTGCTCTTCCATCCGCAGGATATCGAGCGCGTCTTACTCGGCAAAACCGGCAACTTCGTCAAGGGAATCACCTCGCGCGCCAATCCCGAACTCTTTGGCAACGGGCTGCTGACCAGCGACGGCGATTTCTGGCGGCGCCAAAGGCGCCTGAGCAATCCCGCGTTTCACCGCGAAAGCCTGGCTCGTTATGCGGATATCACCGTGGACGAAGCCGCGAAGCTATCGGAATCGTGGAAAAACGGCGAAACGCGCAACATCCACAACGACATGATGAATGTCACGCTGCGCATCGTCTTGCGCTCGCTCTTCGGCACCGAGCTACGCGAGCACATGAGCGTAATCGAGCCCGCTTTGGAAGCCATCATGGTCAGTTCCAGCGGCTTCCATTCCATTGCGTTTTTTCTCGGTATCCCTACACCCACGCGAAAGCTACACTTTCTCGCCGTGCAGAAACTAAACGAAATCGTATTCGGCTTGATTGCCCGCGGACGAGAGAAACTCAAGAGTGCCGAAGCCGCTGCGCAAGCCCCCTTTAAAGCGAAAGACGCGCAAGCCGGCGGAGCGAAAGATCTGCTCACCTTGCTCCTGACCGCGCAGGACGACGACGGCAATTCGATGAGCGATCAGCAACTTCGCGATGAGGTGATCACGCTGCTGCTCGCTGGACACGAAACTACGGCGCTGAATCTGTCCTGGACTTGGTATCTGCTGGCGCAGTACCCGGAGGCAGCAGAAAAGCTGCACGCCGAACTCGACGCCGTTCTCGTTGGCAGGCCGCCATCCGCGATCGACCTTCCAAAGCTGACGTACACGGACAGAGTCATTCGCGAGACGCTGCGGCTCTACCCGCCGGCCTGGCGGGTTTTTCGCAGGACCGAAGAGCCGTTTAACGCCGGCGATTACACTTTGCCCGCCGGCTCAAATATCGTGCTGAGCCAATGGGTGACCCAGCGCGACCCGCGCTGGTTCTGCGAACCCAATCGTTTCAACCCCGATCGCTGGGGAGAAGAAGCAACCGCGAAGCTGCCGCGCTTTGCCTATTTTCCGTTTGGCGGCGGCCCTCGCGTCTGCATTGGCGCCGGCTTCGCCATGATGGAAGCCACGCTGCTGCTCGCAACCATTGCGCAGCGCTACCGCATGCGGCTGACCCCAAATCAGCGCATCACGCCGCGCGCCAGTATCACGCTGCGCCCCAAAAATGGGATTCACGTAAAACTGGAAGAGCGAGCGAACACACACCTCGCTGCCGATCGCACCAGCGAAGCGAAAAGCTAGACCCGCCTAAAACTCGAGGATTTTTCTCAGGTAGAAAATAAGCAGCAGGCTCGACACCAACATCGTGAAGAGTAAGTTCCAGAAAACGATCCGCGACTCCAGAGCGTAGGATCGCCGGAGCTTCGATGGCAGCGTCAATAAATTCGATGGAAGCGCCAACAAAATCGTCCTCATAATTTCGTGGGCGCCGAAGGTTCATTGCCTATTCGGTTTCGCAAGCGAAGGAATGAAGGTCCGATCCGGCGCCCAACGTAAGCCACTTTACGGGCGGTGCGAATTTAAACAATCGGGTAAACACTGGCATTTCACGCCAAGCAAGCACTGGGAAGCGACAGAAAGTAGTGCAGAAAAAAGTAAGGCCGACTACGGCGAAAACAGAAGGCGACTACGGCGAACACAGCAGGGCGC
>DATBYP010000230.1:0-14885 GCA_036513675.1 Candidatus Acidiferrum sp. | reverse complement strand
TCCTGATAGAGGCCGCGGACGCCGACTTCGAGATCTTCATTCAATTTCTCGCGGTCGTACGTTTTCGTAAGGACGGGAATGTACCAGAAATAGAGAGGAATAGCGTAAGGGCGGTCGTGGCGCATGGCGCGAATGAGCTTGCGATCGCTGAAGGCGTGATTGCCGGTGAACTTAATCCTGCCGACCTTTACCTTAGGACCTTCCTCGACTTTGAAAACCAGAATGACGGCGTTGCTGGCGGCGATGCGCTCGTACTGCGGGGTGACTTTGGCAAATTGGCGGCCGTGCTCGCCAAGCAATTCCTTCAGGACCACTTCCGCTTTCTTAATACGCGTGGGATCGAACTGGCTTTCGACAGTCAGGCCGACTTTGCGCTCTTTGAAACGATCGAGAATGTCCGATTCGGAGACGGAATGAATGTTGTCGTAGCGAATGCGACGGATGACGGGCCGCTCTTTGACTTCGAAGATGACGTTCTTGTGATTGGGGCCTTCAGGAGAGTCCTCGACGCGCAACTTAACGTCTTCGAAGAATTGCGTGTTCCATAGCGCCTGAAAATCGCGGCGCAAAGTCTCTTCATTATAAGGATCACCATCGCGGCTGAAAATTCGCGCTTTCAGCGTGTCGCTGCGCACGCGGCGATTGCCGATGAAAAGGATCCGATCGATTATGGTTCCGGGGGGCTGCGGAGGAGGATTTTGGAAGGGGTGTTCGGAATCGGTCAGGGCGTCGGATTCCGCCGTAACCTTTGCAAAGTCCGCTGAATCAAAAGGAGCAGAGAACGAAGACGGCGATGCAGCCGCATTAGGATGGTGCTGCGCAGCGGCAACAACAGAGGACGCGAGCAATAACACAATTGCCGCAGCCGAGAGCACTACGCGCATAACCCCAAACGGCAAAGAAATTCTTGCGTGAGCGGCCACAGAGGTGGTCAAGGCCGCGCCCCCAAACCCAAGATGTTTTTCTCCCGCCGAACCTGGTACAGGCCGGCCGTGCGGTTACCCGGCACGAACCGGGGCCACACATGTTGGTGTCAGATTCCCTAGTGGACGACCGGGGTTGCCTCACCGACAGGACGGAACGAAAGACCTTCCCCTGCGACGTAAATTTGCAACGTCGCTGGCCTTTGGATTCCACCCTGAATGAGCGCCTCGGACAGCGGGTCTTCCACATACTTCTGTAGCGCCCGCCGCAGAGGTCGTGCCCCGTAACTGCGGTCTGCACACGTTTTTTCGAGGATCCACTGGCGTGCTTCCGGAGACACAACAATCTGGACTTGCCGGTGGATGAGCGTGTCGTTCATCTGACCCACAAGCAGATCGATGATGCGTAACAGGTCGTCGTCGCCGAGCGGGTTGAAGATAATGACTTCGTCCAAGCGGTTGAGAAACTCCGGATTGAACGCCCGCTTTACTTCATTCATCACCATGTCTTCCATGCTCTTGAGACCAGCTTCATCGGCGCCGGACTGGAAGCCGATGGAAGTGCGCTTCTGCAAATGGCGCGCGCCCAAGTTGGAAGTCATGATGATGATAGTGTTACGAAAGTCCACGGTATTGCCGAGCCCGTCCGTCAACTGACCGTCTTCAAAGACCTGCAAGAGGATATTGAAAACGTCCGGATGCGCCTTCTCGATTTCATCCAGCAGGATGACCGAATAAGGCGTGCGGCGAACGCGCTCCGTCAACTGACCGCCTTCTTCATAGCCCACGTACCCTGGAGGGGCGCCGATGAGCTTCGACACGGAGTGTTTCTCCATGAACTCCGACATGTCGAAGCGAACCAGCGACTTCTCCGAACCAAACAGGAATTCCGCGAGGCGGCGGGCGACTTCGGTCTTGCCTACGCCGGTGGGGCCAAGAAAGAAGAAGCAGCCAACGGGACGCGCGGGGTTTTTCAAACCGGCGCGGCTGCGGCGAATCGCTCGCGCGAGCGCAGTGATGGCTTTATCTTGGCTGATGACGCGCTTGTGCAGCTCGGGTTCGATGCGCAGCAGTTTCTGCTGTTCGTCTTCCTTAATGGACGTGACCGCAATACCCGTCCAGCGCGAGACGACTTCCTCGATGTCCTCGCGCGTCACGATGCCGGTGGACGCGTCGTCGAGCTTGTAACGCTCGCGAAGCCCGCGCAGGTTTTCTTTTTCCTTGCGCTCTTCTTCGGAGTAGAAGCGCGCCTTCTCGAATTCGTGCGCGGCAATGGCGCTTTCCATGCGATGGGTGATGAACTTCACGCGCTTTTGGACTTCGCCGACCTCCTCAGGAACGCTGGCTTGGCGAAGTTTGACGCGCGCGCCGGCTTCGTCGATGAGGTCGATGGCTTTATCGGGAAGGAAGCGGTCAGGGATGTAGCGATTGGAGAGATAGACGGAGTAGCGCAGGGCTTCATCGGTGTAGCTGACAGCGTGAAATTTTTCGTAGCGTTCGCGAACGCCGCTGATGACCTGGACGGCTTCTTCTTCGTTCGGCGCGGGCACTTTCACGGATTGAAAGCGGCGCTCGAGAGAGCGGTCTTTCTCGACGGACTTGCGATATTCGCCGGGCGTCGTGGCGCCGATGCACTGAATTTCGCCGCGCGAGAGCGCGGGCTTCAGAATATTGGCCGCGTCCAGGGAGCCTTCCGCGGAACCGGCGCCCACGAGGGTGTGCAGCTCGTCGATGAACACGATGGCGTTCTGGCTCTCCATCAATTCTTTCATGATGGTCTTGAGTCGCTCTTCAAACTGGCCACGATATTTTGTACCGGCGACGATCAGCGAGAGGTCCAACGAAAGAATGCGTTTGTCGGCAAGGAAGGGCGGGACATCGCCGTCCGAGATGCGCTGTGCAAGCCCTTCGACGATAGCGGTCTTGCCAACACCCGGTTCGCCGATGAGCACAGGATTATTTTTGGTGCGGCGGCAAAGAATCTGAATGACGCGCTCGACTTCCCCTTCCCGGCCCACGAGCGGATCGAGCGAGCCTTCGGAAGCAGCTTGCGTCAAATCGCGGCTAAATTCCGCTAGCAGTGAGGTTTCTTTCGGGCGAGCGGCGGTGGTCTTCTCACCGGACGTGCGCGCAAGCTCTTCGCGCAGTGTGGAAAGGCGCAGGCCGCGTTCCATCAAAATTTCCGCGCCGAAGCACTTTTCTTCGCGCAGGATTCCCAGCAGCAGATGTTCGGTTCCGACGTGCTTTACACCCAGGCGCTCGGCCTCTTCACCGGCCATGTTCAAAATTCGTTTGCATTCCGCGCTCAGAGGCACTTCAACAGACGTTGAAATGCGCTCGCGGATGGTAATGCGCGCTTCGATCTCTTTGCGAATCGACTCAATCGAGCCCTGCTGGCGCAGGAAGCGATTGGCCAGCGCCTTGTCCTCGCGCATCAAGCCAAGCAGCAGATGCTCTGTCTCGATGTACGGGCTGCCGTATTGGCTCGCTTCGTACCGCGCAAAGAAAATGACGCGTCGCGCTTTCTCTGTATACCGTTCAAACACGATTAGCTCGCTTCTCCCCGAGGGTCCCCATCGCAGCGGCCGCAGCCACGCGAGTGCGCAGAACGCCATGTTCCAGAGTCAATACACGGTCGCAACGCGCGGCGAGCGCCAGGTTGTGCGTCGCGATCAGCGACGTCAACTGGTACGCGCGATGCAACCGCTGCAGCAACTCGAACACGGCCCAAGCATTCTGCTCGTCCAAGTCTCCGGTCGGTTCATCCGCCAGCAGCACGGCAGGCCTGGTGACGAGCGCCCTGGCAATAGCGACGCGCTGCTGTTCCCCGCCCGAAAGCTCCCCTGCGCGGTGCTCGGTCCGCTCCTGCAGGCCGACCTCCGCGAGCCACTTGCGTGCTGTGTTCATCGACGGCGAAAAAACCTCACCTCGCAACAGCAACGGCATGGCTACATTTTCCGTGGCAGTAAAATCCGGCAACAACTGGTGCCGCTGCCATAAAAATCCCACGGTGCGATTTCTAAACTCGGCGACCGTGGTGTCTTGATTCGTTTCAATGGGCTTGGAAGCGAAGTATACTGCACCGCTCGTTGGCGTGTCTAGCGCAGCCAGCAGATGTAGCAGAGTGCTTTTTCCCGCTCCGGACGGCGCCACAATGGCTACCAATTCTCCGCGCCGCAAACTTAGATTGGCATCCGCCAAAACGGTCAAACATCGCGCGCCGACCCCATAGGTTTTTCTCAAACCGCGTGCTTCCAGCACTACCGGCGTGTCGACCAAACCGACCGCGTCCACTACCCCTGCGGCTGGCCCCGAATTGGCTTCAGAATTCATCCCAAGTCCACATTCCCCACGCTGGTAGGCCGCAAGATCGATCGCCTTCCACTTGTTTAGATGCAGAAACTGCAATTCCAGTGCCGACTCTCGTCCATTCTGGCGCTCCCGCGACCCATTCGCTTCCCATTTATGGCGTACCCTTGCCTAGCAATAGAACAAGCCCAAAATGGGAAATTTCCTTAACCACTTAATTGCTTTTAATTCAAACGTTTATGGCTGGCAGTTTTCCCGGCGAGGTCCTATAACCTTCCTCGCTTCTGCCCGATCCTCGGCAGACAAATAGAAGCAAACCGCGCTCCAAAGCTCCCGTTCCTACAGCAAAATCGTTCTTCTCGGGTACCTTAGCCCACCGTCTCCACGGTTTCCCTTCACTCATAGCGCAGGATTTCCACTGGTAACAGCTGTGCCGCGGCCCGCGCCGGCAGCAGCGTTGCTCCCACAGAAATACCCATAGCGGCGGCTGCAATCCAAACTGCATCCAGCAGGCTGGGATGAAACGGCACGTACGGCACCGCATACACTTGTGGATCGAGAGGAATGAGATGGTAGGTCCCCGCGATCCAGGCAAATGCATATCCTATGCATAAGCCGGCCAACGTGCCCGTCGCGCCAATGGCAATCCCTTGCCAGAGAAAAATGCGCCGAATCTGCTGCCGCTTTGAACCCATGGACATCAGGATCGCGACGTCTCGCGCCTTGTCCGTCACCGTCATGGACAGCACTACGAGAACGTTCAACCCCGCGACAAAAGTGATCAGCCCGATGAAAATTGCGGTTACTAATTTTTCCAGCCGCAACGCACGAAAAAGCGCGCGATTTTCCTCCATCCAGGTGGTAGCAGCAAAACCCGCGCCGGCGGCCTTCTCCAATTTGCGCGCAATCTCACCCGCCTGCTCAGGCTTGTGCAATCGAAATTCGAGCACGCTGACGCGATCACCGACACTGGAGAGCGCTTGTGCTGCAGCAAGGCTCAAGAAGCACCAATTCTCGTCGTAATCGTAGAAGCCGGAATCAAACACGCCCGCGACGCGGAACCGCCGTCCTCGCGGCATCATGCCGAATGGTGTCAAGCGCCCGCCCTGGGGGCTGATCAGGGTCACGTAGTCGCCCGGAGAGAGCTTCCACTCCTGCGAGAGTTGTTTACCCACTATCAATGCATCGATACCATCGGCATCCGGCGAAAAATCCAGCTTACCGGCGATGACGTGCTGTAGCGCTTCATCGCTGCCCCGCTCTCGCTCTAGGTCAATTCCTTTCGTTACAACACCGCGCGCCTCACCGGCAAACGTCATCAGAACGGTTTGATACACCGCGGGCGTCACCGACCGCACTCCTGGAACGGTCGCGAGCTTCGACATCATCACTTTGTAGTCGCGTATTCCGCCCGCGCCAGGCCGCGTGAGCGACACATGCGCTGTCACGCCCAGCAAGCGGTCCTGCAGCGTTTCGCGAAATCCTGTGTTCATCGCCAGGGCGATCACTAAGGTTGCCACACCGGCGGCAACTCCAATCACCGAGAAGGCGGTGACCAAACGCAGCACTGCCGGGCGGTACGGCGACCGCAAGTACCGCCTCGCGACGAACCATTCAAATTTCATGCTGAACTCGTCAGGGTGTCTTGCCTTGCTCCGGATCCGATGGCGCCTCCGGTCGCAATTGCGGAAACAAAATAACGTCGCGAATCGACGGCGAGTCCGTAAACAGCATCGTCAAACGATCGATGCCAATGCCTTCCCCCGCTGTCGGAGGCATGCCGTGGGAGAGCGCGCGTATGTAATCCCAGTCGACCTGTTTCGGCATTTCCTCCCCACCTTGCGCGACCTGTGCGCGAAAGCGCCGCTCCTGCTCTACCGGATCGTTCAATTCCGAAAAACCGTTCGCAATTTCCATTCCCACGACGTAAATCTCAAACCGCTCGGTAACGCTCGGATCATCCGGTTTCTGCTTGGATAAAGGTGAAATGTCCGTCGGAAATTCGTACAAAATCGTCGGCTGCATCAACTTATCTTCGGCCATTGTCTCAAACAGCAGGCCAGTCCATTCCCCGTCACTGAGAATTCCTTTAGACGCTGCATACGGAGCGCCCGCTCCTTTCGCCCAAGCGTTGTAGCGCTCTGTGATTGCGCGCGGTCCCCCGGGCGCACGCAGCTCTGCCAAGGTAGGAGTCCCGCCCGCGGCAGCCGGCCAGTGTTTCATAATCGCTTGACGCATCGACAGCCGCTCAAACTTCCCAAAGTCAAGGTCTACCTCTCCGTACCTCACCACCGTAGACCCGGTGATGTTGTTCGCCAGCTCCGCGAACAGTTGCTCGTTCATGTCCATCAAGTCGCCGTAATTGCTGTAAGCCTCATAAAACTCCAGCATCGTGAATTCTGGATTGTGCTGCGTGGAGATTCCTTCATTGCGAAAATTGCGGTTGATCTCATAAACCCGATCGAATCCACCCACCGTCAGCCGCTTCAAATACAATTCCGGCGCGATCCGCAGAAAAAGGTCGATGTCCAACGTATTGTGATGCGTCACAAAGGGCCGCGCGGCCGCTCCCCCGGGCAGCGGGTGCATCATCGGCGTTTCCACCTCGATGTACCCACGCGCGTCGAAAAACCGTCGCAGTTCCCGGATGATTCGCGCCCGTGTCACGAAAACTTCGCGCGACTTCTCATTCGCGATCAGATCCAAATAGCGCTGCCGATAACGCAGTTCGACATCCGTGAGTCCGTGCCATTTTTCCGGCAACGGCAGCAGCGCTTTGGACAGGAAAAATATCTCTTCCACCCAAACAGAAAGCTCATTCGTCTTGGTGCGGAAGAGGTGTCCCCGAACACCGATCGAATCGCCGAGGTCCAGCAACTTGAAAAGCTCGAATCCGCGCTCGCCCACCGCATCCTTTTTCACATAGATCTGGATGCGCTTTCCCGACCCCTGCAGGTGTGCAAATCCGGCCTTGCCCATCAGGCGCAGCGAGACGATCCGCCCGGCAACCCGAATCTCCCGCTGGTTGGCCTCCAAGTCTGCTCCGGAAGTCGCGCCAAATTGGGTCGCCAAATCGGCGACCGTGTCGCTCCAACGAAATTCGTGAGGATACGCTTTTAGGCCCAGCGCCTGAATTTGCTCCAGCTTTTTTTGGCGCTGCTCAAACTGGTCTCGCGGCTCAAATTGCAACGGGAAAATCCTTTCCGCATAATCGCAGGCGAGTATAGCGGCCACCGCAGTCGAAGGGCAAGAATGCCACGCCGCCCAGAGACCGAGTGGCGCGTTTATCGAATTTCCGCGCGAATTCGTCGACCGTTTGGATTGTGGCGTACCAAGGATACTGAGCGTACCGTCCGTGGAGAAGAACCCTAGAGTTAGCCTTTCCTAATAAATTGTTACTGGCCTAAGACTATTTTGATATACTCCCCGGCCTTAGGAGAGACTCAGTGCGGGTGCGCTCCCAAGCCCTTCCTTCCAGATCTTCGTCCGTGCAAGAGGATTGGAGCGCCTGGCTGCCTCCAGCCAAGGCGGAAGCTTTTGATGCGTGCGTGCGCCAACTGGAGCTCTCCTACGGAATGTTTAGCGTTTCCCTCAATGAAGCGCTGGAACTCCGCCGCACCGGGAAATTGGAACACTCGGGCCGCGCCATGTTCGTGGTACCGGCGTTATGTGCCCGGTTGGCGCTTCCTTTGGAGGGGCTACTCCACACTTTGGGGGAGCACGCGAAGCACTTCGGCATTATCCCGAACACCACTCCTCTTGACGCCTCGAACTTCCACGGGTCTCGGGAGCAGCGCACCGCTCGTATGAGCGATCTGTTAAGCCACGTGCTTCTCACTCAGCGCTCGCAGTTCCTGCACAAGATCGAGACACTGGAAGATATGGTGTTAAGCATCCGGAAGAATTTCTATAAGGTAGCTTCCGACCTCGGCAATGGCGCGTCTGCTGCGCCGTCCTCGGATTGGCGCGCGGTCGACGATGCTCACTTTGACTTGAACACTTGTCTGCGCGAAGCCATCGTTGTTTTGAAATCGTTTTTAGTCGTACTACCGAATGACCAGCTCGGCGTGTTCCAGAAATCCGTAAATGCCCAACTACTTGCCCCTGAAGCCGCCGAACCAGCCGCCCATAGACGAATGGTTCTAATCGAGAGAGAATAGCCAAGCCTGTTCTCCGGGCGCCAACCCAGCGAGTAATAACCGCCCGCTGCGTGTTTCCTCGGTATGCGGGCTTTTGCTAAGACAACTCCGGGAGGTATCCGGCGCATCCGAAAGGGTGGATGCGCCGCTATTGGACCGTTGGCCCGAAACAGACCAGGCGATCCCATCGCATTAAACGCGCCGCAGCCGCCTAAGCCACTGACGGAGGCGGAGGCCATTCGCTTGGCGCAAGCCGGCGATGCCGCGGCTTTTGAGTTCTTGTACGAACTGCATAGCCGCCGCGTTTACGCCTTGTGTCTGCGGATGGTCAGCAATCCTTCCGACGCGGAAGACCTGATGCAAGAGGCATTCCTGCAGCTCTTCCGCAAGATTGGAACGTTTCGGAGCGAGTCCGCTTTTTCGACTTGGCTGCACCGCATGACCGTAAACGTCGTGCTGATGCGATTACGCAAGAAAGCTTTACCGGTCGCTTCTCTCGAGGAGACGACCGAGCCGGACGAAGAGGGTGGCGGGCCCAGGAAGGACATTGGTGCTCCGGATTTGCGGTTAAGCGGAGCGGTCGATCGCGTCAATTTGGAGCGCTCGATCGACAAGCTGCCTCCGGGCTATCGCACGGTCTTTGTTTTGCACGACGTCCAGGGCTACGAACACAACGAGATTGCCGGCATCATGGGTTGTTCGGTCGGAAATTCGAAATCGCAGTTACATAAGGCGCGAACCAGGTTGCGCGATCTGCTCCAGGAAGAAATTCGCGAGCAAGCGCGCCAAGAACGTCATGCAGCGAAAACGCAGACGGGAAACACCGATTGAGCTACAATAGCAAAAATTGCAAGGTGCACGGAGCTGACGCAGATACGTCGCAAAGTCTTATTCGGAGTCGAGCCGAAGAAACTTCCGAAGCCGCGTGTCGCGGAGTGAACGGCCATGCAGTGTAAAGAAGTGGAAGTGGTCCTCCAGCAGCAAGGTTGTTTGCCCGTGCCGGAAGCGGCGCGTGCGCATCTCGCCGGCTGCAATTCCTGCCGGAATCTCATCGCCGACCTAACCGCTATCGTCGCAACCGCTCATTTGCTTCCTGCGGAAGTCGAACCGCCCCCTCGTGTGTGGACTTCACTGCGCGTCCAATTGGAGCAGGAAGGCATAATCCGGTCCGCTGCCCCGCATTCCTGGTGGCTTGGTTTCTCCGATTTCTTCCGCCCGCGACTGCTGGCCACCGCCGCCGCCGGTCTGGTGATCGTCGCGGCCGCCGCTTTGCACTTCCAGCGATCCTCAACGCAACCCACCGAAGCTCGCAACGTCTACGACAATCTGTACCAGGACACTAGCTTGACTCTGAACAACGACGAAGCTCTTCTGCCCACTATGCAGCTCGCCGCCTCTTCCGGTGTGGACGTTTCGCTTCGCCAGAATCTCGATATTGTGGACAAATTTATTGTCGACTGCGAGCAACGCGTGAAAGAGCAGCCGCAGGACGATTTGGCGCGCGAATATTTGACCGGCGCTTACCAGCAAAAGGCGGAATTGATATCGGTGATGATGGAGCGCGGGGGGAGTGGATACTAACATGAGCTTGAAAACGATGGGCCGTCGAATCTTGCCGGCAATAGGCTTCGGATTGCTTCTCTTGCCTTCTTCTTTCGTGCAGGCGGCGCCCCAGCGTTTTGAGAGGCATTTTGCCGTAAAAGGGCGCCCAGTCGTCATTCTCCAGAACGTCGCCAACGGCCGCATCGAGGTTAAGTCTTCGAAAAATCCCGAAGTGGTCGTCGCCGCGACGCAGGCCTCCAACAAAATCAGCATCGTAGCCGAACAAGTCGAGGAGCGCGTCGATGTCACTGCCACCATGCTCGACAGCTCCGCACCCGCCAACGAGCTCGAAGCCAATTTCCAGTTGACTGTCCCGGAAGAGACCGAGCTCCAGCTCAGGACTCAGACCGGTTTGGTTTATGTCGAGCAGGTCATGGGCGACATGACCCTGCAAAGCGTCGCCGGCGATATCCACCTGAAGGAAGTCTCGGGCTACATCGTGGTGCGCACCACTGGCGGCTCGCTTGTGTGTACGCAATGCGCCGGCAAACTTGATTTTCATTCCATCAGCGGGAACGCGCAGGTCATACAGCCGGGGCTTAGCAGTGTCACGCTATTCACCATGTCCGGCAATATCCTTTTTGATGGCGATTTCATCCGCACTGGAATCTACACGATGAAGAGCGGCAAAGGCACTGTCGAGGTGCACTTCTCTGGAAACGATTCGTTCGATCTCAACGCCCAGACCGCCACCGGCACGGTCGACAATCAGGCCGAAGCGTACCTGAAGCCCGATTCCCACGGTGTGCGGCACATTGCGTCAAGATTCACCAAGGGTTTGTTCGGCACCGTCGGCAGCGGCCTCGCCAAAGTCGAACTCTCCTCCTACAGTGGTACAATCCGCATTCTGAAGCGCGACTAACGCGCCTCAGGCGAGAGTTCCGGCCCGTTCAAATACGCTAAATGACCCTATTTCCCCCGCGACCTTCACCATCGCGCCTGCAGGTGCTTTGCCTCGCCGGCTTCATGGGCTCCGGCAAAACGACCGTCGGCGCGCTGCTGGCCCGCCAGTTGGCTTGGCGTTTTGTCGATTTGGACGATCGTATCGAAGAGGCCGCCGGGCTGCGCATTCCTGAGATTTTCGAGCGCTTGGGCGAGCCGGCATTCCGCCAGATGGAAGCGGACCAATTGCGCGCAGCCCTGGGCCGCGCTGTCGAGCACAAGGAATCCGCGGTCCTCGCGCTCGGCGGAGGAACCTACGCCCAAACCGGCGCCCCGGAGTTTCTTCGCGCTGCCGGCGTTCCCGTCATTTGGTTGGATGCTTCCCTCGACGTTTTGCTTACTCGCTGCATGACGATGACTGGCCGCCCGCTGTTCCGAGACGAGCCCAGCTTCCGAGCCCTCTATGCGCAGCGTCTCCCTTCGTATCAGCAAGCCGACCACCGCGTAGACAGCTCCGGCGAACCGGCCCGTGTAGTAGCCGAAATCCTCCGTCGAGGAATCATTTCCGCCGTCGCCGGCCACGCTCACCTCGTTGTCGAGGAGCCAAAGCCCTGAGCAATCTCCGGCTGCCTTTGCAGGGTTTCCGGACCAACCTCTGCCCGTAACGTTCTGAGCGCAAACGCGCACGATCTGCGCGCTTCACTTCTCTTGTATGGCAAACTTTGTCTTTTGCAGCGGTACATATGAAGGAGTAGTTTCGATTATGCGCAATTCTCTGAAGTGGAAAATCACCGTCGGCGTTCTGACCGCGTGCGTAGTGGCATTGAGCTCCCTCGCCGCCCAGTCGCAAAAAAAGGCAGTGCTTTTCGCCCCGGACAAAGGCAAATTCACCATCCAGCTTGACGGCCAAACCGTCGGGCACGAAGAATTCGAGATTTCGCCCTCCTCCGGAGGTTGGGCCGCGCAAGGCACAACGGATCTCAAGGTTCCCGATTCCCCGGCCACTCGCGTAACAGGCACGCTCACCCTGCAGCCAGACGGCGCTCCCATTAGCTACGAGTGGAGCTCGCAAGCGGAAAAGACCAATGGCGCGCGAATTCTTTTCGCAAACGGTGTCGCCAAAATTACTCTGCAAATGCAAGGCGCGCGGCCCTTTGAACAGAATCTAACCTTCAACACGCCCCTCATCGCCGTCCTCGACAACAACCTTTACTATCAATACGGCGTCCTGGCCCGCGTGTATGACTGGTCTAAACGCGGCGCACAGAACCTTCCGGTGCTTATTCCACAGGAGCTGACGCCCGGGTCCGTCACTGTCGATTCGACAGGCGCGGTCACCGCCAACGGCAAGTCCTACGACGGGCTCCGCGTCACCACTTCCGATCTCGAGGTGCTGCTCTTCCTCGATTCGAATCATCGCCTGATGCGCCTCGAAGTCCCCGCGGCCAAAGTCTCCGTCGCCCGCGATTAACCATTCCCCGCGGCGAACCAAAAAACAAAACGCGGCGTGAATTTTCATCACGCCGCGCCGATTCTTATCGGAAAATTTCTACCGCGCAAACGAACGCTGAAACGTTGGCTTCCCCGGAGTTGCGAAGGGTGCGCCTGGACGCCGCAGCGGATAGCCCTGCGGATGACCATGCGCGTGCGACAGCGCATGCCCATTCGAATGGCCGGCACTCACATGCCCGTTGCCGTTGCCATTCCCCGACGCGGGCTGCGGCAGCCGCGCCGGATTACCGATAGGGCGGAGATTCGTCGGCAGCACTCCAACGTGATCGCTGATTGCCTGCAGCCTCTTCAATATGGATTGCCACTGTTCCCAATCCAATTGCCGTAGGAACGGCCGCAGTCCCTGGATGAACGGATCCTCCAGCAACGCTTCGCCGTCGGATTCCGGAATGAAGAAGCGATTCAGCCCCACGTTCAGCGCTTCGGAGATCTTCTCCAGAGTGCCGAGGCTGGGCGTCATCTGCCCGCTCTCGATGCGCGACAAGTACGAGCGCGACACCTTCGAGCGTGACTGTAGCTGGCTCTGCGTCATCGCGCGCGATTCGCGCAGTTGGCGAATGCGCTGGCCGATATTCTCGACCGTCTCGCGGTTGGCGAACTTTTCTTGGGCGAGTTCAGCGCCGATTTCCTCCACAGGTGCTGGGGGAGGAATCAGGAACTCCAAACGCTGAGGCAAGGCCCGTACGCAACGCCGGCAATTCCCCGTGCGCGTCCGGTACTGGACTAGACCGCATGTCTTACAGCGAATGACTTCCCGATCCAATTCTAACGAACTAACCGCTTCTTTATCTGATTGTGCAGACACCGGCACTCCTCGCTGACTTTTTTCCGGCGCGCGGATAGGAGAGGAAACGTCGGAACGTACTTCGGGGGGAAGGCAGTGTAACTGGCGCGACCGGAGTCTCTCGCGAATCGGCTTTTTCTGTCAAGAGTATTTTTAGACTTTTTTTATCTGTGCGCATTTGAAACACAAACACTACGCCACAATTTCGCCTGTTCGTTCGTACAGCTCTTTAGAATTTCCGACCTGCGCTTCGCTCCATTCAACCCCAGAGCGAAGGATTTGTTGTCGTTCTTATTACCGCAAACGCGACCCAAATGCCAGACCAATTTTCGAATCCTCACCAGTGAATCGTTTTACCTCGCACCGCGGAGCGAACCACGTAGCGGCGGGCTTTAGCCTGGCACATTTGTGTGTGTTCTCTTGCAACCCTCGCCCACGCGCGCCGCCCATCCATTCCGCCCTTCCTCCGTCGACACCTTTCGCGTCATAATCCACCGCAGCTCGCGCCATGAATCACCACATCGTCGCGGCCATCAGCATTGTCGGCACGTGCCTCGACGTGCTCGGCAGCCTTTATCTCGCCTACGATTTGCTCGGCGGTCAGCACGGACCCTTGCGCGTGCTCACCCGCGCAGTCACCTACTCCATCGTGTTCGGCGTCGGCTACGGACTTGGCCTCGGCCTCTTCTTCGGTCTTGCTTCCGGCATTGCCACCGGTCTTACGGTTTCCGTCGAGCTCAATCGCTTCGCCCGCGGGCTCGATCATTTTTCCCTGCCGTGGGAAGCGTCCTTCAGCGCCATTCGCGGAGCCGCCTTCGCCGCCGGGCTCTACCCCACTGTCGGTCTACTTTTTGCCGTCGCCTTCGGCATCCTCATCACCCTCGGCCAAGTCTTTGGCTATTGGCGCGGCATGCGTCCTTCCACCGATTACTCCGCCGCTCGCCGCCCAAGATTCTCTCCGCGCCTATTCTGGGGCACCGTCCTTCGCACCATCGGCTACACCGCCGCCGCGCTCCTCTGCAGTGCCTTCGTGCGCCATGTCGACCACGCCTGGCTCTTCGCTATTCGCGTCGGATTGGTCACCGGCCTAGTCACCGGAATCGGTTTCACCCTTAACCCCTACATCGAGTTCTACGCCGACAATCTCCCCGAACGCCGTCTCGGTGTCCTCGGCATCGCCCTAATCCTCCTCGGCTTCTCCCTCCAGTCCGTTCAGTACTGGCTAGCCCTATTCGACATCCACCTCGCCTGACGAGCGCGCGATTTAGGGGGTCGGACCTTTAGGTCCGACATAACGCTCGCCCTTTTAGAACCTGTAGCGCCGGCCTTCGTAGGCCGGCTCTTGCGTTTTTCCCAAATTTTTCACAATCCAAGAGACATCAGCTTTACACAGCGTTTACCTGCCAGCGCATAACGCCCAGATGCCGGCGGCGTCAAACAGAGCGAACACGCTTTGAGGATGATTGTTCGAACGATTGCTGGTCGAGGCCCTGCGGCGCAACGCCCAGGGCAGCCGTGATCCCCAACAACACCCCAAACGACACAAAGGAGAATTAATGAAACTGACCTACGTCCGATTCTTGTCCGCATTTCTTGGGCTGGCTGCGTTGGCTGCTGCCACCCGAGCCCAGGAAACCGATCAATTACTCGTCAATGTCCCTTACGATTTTGTAGTCGCAGGAAAAACACTCCCAGCCGGCACCTACCGCGTAAATCGCGCAAACGATCGCGACC
>DATBYP010000229.1:0-9617 GCA_036513675.1 Candidatus Acidiferrum sp. | reverse complement strand
GGCACCACGCCGCGCCGGGAAAAGTCCGCATCTTCCTGTGCGCAAAGTCTGCAATCGAGCCGCTGACATCTGACGCGGACCTTAGCGCCATGGTTTTGAAAATGTGGTAGATAAATACCAAGCAGTCCGAACCCCTCAACTTCACCTGTCAAGCCCGCCCAAGCAGAGGTATTTTACTTCCAAGAATTCCTCGATGCCGTAGTGGGAACCTTCACGACCGAGCCCCGACTGTTTCACGCCGCCAAACGGTGCAACTTCGTTCGAGATTAAGCCCGTATTGATGCCTACCATGCCGCATTCAAGGCCCTCTGCCGCCCGCCAGATGCGGCCGATATCGCGACTGTAAAAGTAACTCGCGAGACCAAACTCTGTATCGTTGGCCATCTGGATTGCTTGCTCATCGGTCTGGAAACGAAAAAGGGGCGCCACGGGACCGAACGTTTCTTCTCTAGCGACTTTCATTTTCGGAGTAACATCCCCCAACACGGTCGGTTCGAAGAAGGTTTGCCCAAGAGCATGCCGCTTGCCCCCAAGAAGAACGCGGGCCCCTTGTGTGACGGCGTCTTGAATGTGTTCCTCCACCTTCTCCACCGCGGCCTCGTCGATCAAAGGACCTTGGAGTACTCCCGACTCGAAACCGTTGCCGACTTTAAGTTTTTTTACCGCGGCGACCAGTTTCTGAGCAAAGGCATCATAAACGCCGGCTTGGACGTAAAGCCTGTTTGCGCAAACGCAAGTTTGACCGGCATTGCGGTATTTGGAAATAATTGCCCCTTCAACTGCAGCATCCAGATCGGCATCGTCGAACACGATAAAAGGCGCATTGCCTCCCAGTTCCAGCGAAAGCTTTTTGATAGTATCAGCACTCTGCTTCATGAGCAAGCGACCCACCTCAGTCGAGCCGGTAAAGGTGACTTTGCGCACGTCCGAGTTGGAGGTCATTTCACCACCAATCGCTTTCGAGCTGCCGGTTAACACATTAAATACCCCAGCGGGAATACCAGCGCGTTCGGCCAAGACCGCTAGTGCCAAGGCCGAAAACGGGGTAGCACTTGCGGGTTTTGCAACCATGGTACAACCCGAAGCCAACGCCGGTCCGGCTTTTCGTGTGATCATTGCGGCTGGAAAATTCCAAGGAGTCATGGCGGCACAGACCCCGATGGGTTGTTTAATCACAACCAGCCGGCGATCATTCCAGGGCGATGGAATGGTGTCTCCGTAAACCCGCTTGGCCTCCTCCGCGAACCACTCAATAAAGGAAGCGGCATAGGTTACCTCGCCCTTTGCTTCTGCCACCGGTTTACCTTGTTCCGCCGTCATCAGCGCCCCCAGGTCCTCGACGTTCGCCATGATCAAATCATGCCACCGACGGAGAAGAATACTTCGTTCCTTGGCAGGTTTGCGG
The DNA here is from genome assembly GCA_036513675.1 of Candidatus Acidiferrum sp. Taxonomy (GTDB): domain Bacteria; phylum Acidobacteriota; class Terriglobia; order Acidiferrales; family UBA7541; genus Acidiferrum. The sequence continues at coordinate 8,212 of DATBYP010000229.1, read as the reverse complement.
CGCCAGTCAACAAAAGCGTCCTTCGCCGCCTCGATTGCACGCCTCGTTTCGTTGGCGCCCATCATGGGCACCGTTCCCAAAACCTCACCGGTTGCGGGATTGTTGACATCTAACGTCCCGCCACTGTCAGCATCACACCAATGCCCACCAATGTAGGCTTGGCGGCGAAAAAGGTCCTGATCTTGCAAAGAGAATGTTGTCATTTTAATAAGAGGGGTTTTTGGACATAACGGGTTATTGATTTGTGTTTGGACCCGACGATTCGGTCAAGCGGTTGATAAAATCCACTCGTGAGCCGGGTCGTTGTGAAAGTGCCAGACGCGTTTGGGACCTGCCATAACGTTGAAGTAATAGGACTGATAGCCGTGCGGGACGACGACCGGATGGTAGCCACGAGGTACGAGGACGACATCGCGGTCCTCGACAGCCATCGACTGGTCAATGTCGCGCGAGTCGCTGTAGACGCGTTGGAAAACGAAGCCCTGCGGCGGATCGATGCGATGGTAGTAGGTTTCCTCGAGCAGACTCTCTGCCGGAATGTTGTCCACGTCGTGTTTGTGCGGAGGATAGCTTGAAGAGTTTCCGCTTGGGGTTTTGACCTCGACGACAAGGAGGGATTCAGCGGGCTGATCCTGGGGCAGGATATCGCAGACGTAGCGCGTATTGGCGCCTCTTCCGCGAGCGCTGCGGCGCATGGCGGCGGGCTCGATGAGCCGGGCGGGAAGTTCACCTTTTGCGGGGGAGCCAGCCACCGCGAGTTCAGCTCCGGTCTTGGCGGTAATATTGAGTTTTGTGCGCGGGGGCACGTAGACTGCATATGGGGCAGCGTCTTCAAAAACGCTCTCGCGCCCCCCGATCTCCTTCCACTCAAGGGCGCTGGTCTTGGCGGAAACCTTCCCGCTCAAAACGACCGCGCATTGCTCGTTGGCATCGTCAGAAAGAGTAAGCGACTCTCCGGGGGCCAATTGGTGGGCAGAAAAACTGACATAACGCCAACCTGCCGATTGAGGAGTTACGGAGACGATTTCTTGGGAGTTCTTTTTGGGTTTAACGAGCAGATTCATGAAGTTCTCCTCATTTAGCGTTTCTGATTTTCCTTTCCGCGCAAGTAAACCGCGCGCGCTTGGCGGACAGATTCGCCAGGAGATTCCTCGGGGACTGCGACTTCCCACCACCAGCCGCCTTCCTTGGTGGTGCGGGTGTCATCGGTGTCGATGCAGATAAGGTAGGTACGATTGGCCGCGCGAGCCCGCTGGAGGGCAGCCTCCAACTCAGCGATATTGGCCACCTTCTCAGAAAGGGCGCCCAGGGAGGCCGCATTAGCGGCGAAATCAATATCGGGCGCGCCCTCGCCAAACTGCAGGCAATCCTCCAACATGTTGTTGAAGGGCTTCCCTCCACAGCTCTGCTGAAGGCGGTTGATGCAACCGTAGCCACGATTGTCGAGCAGCACGATAATGAGCTTCTTGTCGAGCATCACCGAAGTGGCGATCTCGTTATTGAGCATGAGGTAGCTGCCGTCACCCACCATCACGATGATCTCGCGATCGGGCCGGGCCATCTTGACTCCCAGACCTCCGGCGATTTCATAGCCCATGCATGAATAGCCGTATTCCATGTGATAGCCCCCGGGCGTCGAAGTGCGCCAGAGCTTGTGCAATTCGGCCGGAAGTGTGCCAGCGGCGCATACGACGATGTCGTCCGTAGTAGACTTCGGGCTCGAGCGCTGGACGGCTCCTATCACCTCGCCATCATACGGCAATTCTCCCGCGTTCAGATCGCGGTGCTGAGTGATACGATCCACCGTCGAGCGCCACGCTGCGGCCTCGGCTTTGGCCCGTTCGCTCCAGGCGGGCTCGGCCTGCCAGTGCGGCAGCGCTCTATTCAGAGCCTCCAAGCCGAGGCGTGCATCAGCCTGGAGTGGGATACCGCGCGCTTTGGTCGCGTCAAAGGGATTCACATTAAGAGAGACCAGCCGGGCCTTGGGGAATAGCGAATTTGATCCGGTAGTAAAGTCCTGCAGCCGGGTGCCCACGGCGAGGATCAAATCGGCCTCGCTGGCAAGCGCATTGGCCGCGGGAGAGCCAGTTACGCCCACCGAGCCAAGCTGAAGAGGATGGTCCCACGGCAGAGAGCTCTTACCCGCCTGCGTCTCGCAGACCGGGACCCCGTGGCGCTCGGCAAACCCGCGCAGCGCCTCGCAGGCGCCTCCGTAAAGCACGCCTCCCCCGGCAATGATCACAGGGCGCTTGGCCGCCATCACCGCACGCACCGCCCCGGCCAGATCCCCCTCGCTGGGAGCTGCGGCCCGAAACTCGACGACCCCGGTCTCAAAAAACTCAACAGGACAATCAAAAGCTGCAGCCTGCACGTCCTGTGGCAGGGCAAGAGTGGCCGGCCCGCACAGCACGGGATCAGTCAAGGTGAGCACAGCGCGCGGAAGCGATGTGATCAATTGGGAGGGTTGGAGGATCCGATCGAAATAGCGCGAAACTGGCCGGAAACAGTCGTTGGCCGAAATATTGCCGTCACTGAAATCCTCGACTTGCTGAAGCACAGGGTCAGGATCCCTGGAAACGAAGATGTCTCCGGGAAGGAAGAGAACAGGCAAACGATTGACATGAGCAAGTGCGGCGGCCGTAAGAAGGTTCGTCGCCCCGGGGCCTATGGAAGTCGTGCACGCCATCAACCGCCGACGGAAGTGCGCCTTCGAGTACGCGATCGCTGCATGGGCCATGGCCTGTTCGTTCTGCGCCCGATACGTAGGCAACTGGTCGCGATACTGATACAGGGCCTCCCCGACGCCTGCGACGTTTCCGTGACCGAAGATTGCGAAGACTCCGCCAAAAAGCGGCACGATTTCTTCGCCCTGCGGACCTTCAACCCGTGTGCGCAAACCAGAAAGGTAGCGCACAAGGGCCTGTGCAGTCGTCAGCCGCACGGTCCCGCGTTTGGCAATGCTTGGTTTCTCTGGAAGGGTTATCGTTTCATTCATTCTGGGTATACCGATTGGCGAATCATTTTTCATCAAGTCGTTGAAGCTACGAATTTGGGCCGGCAGCTTTTACTTCTGGACTCACTCCCTCTTCATAGGCCGCAAAGTTCTTGGTAAAAAGACTGGCTAGCTTCTTCGCCGTCGCCTCGTAGGCGGCTTTGTCTGACCAAACATTGCGGGGAATCAGAATTTCGCTCGGGACGTGAGGACATTGGGTTACTACATCCAAGCCAAACACAGGGTCGCGTTCGGTCTTCTTCTTTGCCAGGGCGCCGCTATGGATGGCATCGACTATTGCGCGGGTATTTGCGAGCTTGATGCGCTTGCCTGTGCCATACGCGCCGCCGCTCCAACCAGTGTTTACCAGCCAGACACGAGTGCCGTGCTGTTTCATTTTCGCGGCGAGCAGTTCAGCATATTTGTTGGGATGCCAGACGAGGAACGGCCCCCCGAAACAGGGCGAGAACGTCGCAGATGGTTCCTTCACTCCCACCTCGGTCCCGGCAACTTTCGCCGTGTAGCCGCTGATGAAGTGATACCTCGCTTGGGCCGGCGAAAGCGAACTCACCGGCGGGAGCACCCCGAATGCGTCGCAGGTCAGAAAAATAATATCAGTCGGGTGGCCCGCAACGCACGGAATCTTCGCATTGTGGATGAATTCGATCGGATATGCGCCGCGGGTGTTTTCGGTGATGCTGATATTGCTGTAGTCTACCAGGCGGTCTTCATCGAGCACGACGTTCTCGAGCACTGCGCCGAAGCGGAGCGCTTGGAAAATATCCGGTTCGTTCTCTGGCGTTAGATTAACGGCCTTAGCGTAGCAGCCACCTTCGATGTTGAAGATGCCTTCGTCGCTCCAGCAATGCTCGTCATCTCCGATGAGAAGACGTTTCGGGTCAGCTGAGAGCGTGGTTTTGCCGGTACCGCTCAACCCAAAAAGAAGCGAGGAACGTTCTGATTCTTTGTCCGCAGTCGCCGAGCAGTGCATTGAGAGCACACCGGTTTTTGGTGCGAAGTAATTGACTACGGTGAACACGCCTTTCTTCATTTCGCCGGCGTATTCGGTGCCAAGGATAACGAGTTCCTTGTCTTCGAGGCTAAGATCGACGCTGGTCTTGGAACCCATGCCCTCGGTGAGGCGGTTCGCGGGGAACGCGCCGGCGTTGTAGATAACGAAATCAGGCGCACCGAAGTTATCCAGTTCCTCCTTCTTGGGCCGGATAAGCATAGTATGCATGAAAAGCGCGTGATACGGCCGCGAACAGATGACACGGATCTTAATTCGATACTTTGGGTCCCACCCGGCGAATCCGTCGAAACAATAGAGGCGCTCGCGGGTGTTAAGGTAATCGCGAGCGCGCTCCCGGTTTATCGCAAATGCGCGCGGATCGAGCGGGATGTTGACCGTCCCCCACCAAACCTCGTCCTCCGAAGGGCTTTGTTTCACAACGCGTTTGTCTTTGGGCGAACGCCCGGTTTTGACGCCAGAGTAGGCTACGAGCGCGCCGTTCTCGGCAATATGGGCATCCTTCTCGTAGAGGATAGCATGCTCGTAGAAGGCGCTGGGAGCAAGGTTGCGGTGGATTTCCTCAACCGCGATTTCGTGTTGCTTCAGGTTAAATGAGCTCATCTTTGCGAGGGTTTTGATGAATTTGCAGGCAACTTGTTTTAACGATGTTGTGTAGCCTCTTTCCCTCTGTCTCACGCGCTCGTGGCGCGCAACCAACCGGAGAAATTACGCCAATGCGTCGTACAGAATTTCTGCGGGATGATGCGCGATCCGCCCTACGCCGTCTTTGATTTGGTGCCGGCAGCTCGTGCCCGGTGCAGCGATGATCGTATCGGCCGGAGCCGAGCGCACCGCTGGCAGGAGTACGAGTCCGCCTATCTTCATTGATATGTCGAAATGTTCCTTTTCGTAACCGAACGATCCGGCCATGCCGCAGCATCCCGATGGAATGACTTGAACCTCGTAGTTAAAGGGCAGTTCAAGCGCCTTGACTGTGGGAGTCAGTGACGCCAGCGACTTTTGGTGGCAGTGACCGTGGAGTTTGATTTTGCGACTCTCTTTTGTGAATGCCTCGCGCCGAATTCGGCCCTGGTCAGCTTCGCGCGCAATGAACTCGTCGATCAAAAGCGCATGCTTCGCCAGCGCATTGGCTGCTTCAACCAGACGATCAGGAACGAGATCCGGTACTTCGTCCCGGAAACCCAGGATGGCCGAGGGCTCGATTCCCACGATAGAAGTTTCAGGGGCAACAACATCCTTCAGCAATTCCACATTGCGGATCGCTAACCTTCGCGCATCGCGCAGCAGCCCTTTGGAAATTTGCGCGCGGCCGCTGTCGAAGTGCTTTGGAATGACCACCTCGTAGCCAAGCCGGTTGAGCAACTGCACGGCCTTGATGCCGACAGCTTCGTCATTGAAGTTCGTAAACTCGTCGCAAAAGAGAAAGACGCGTCCGTTCGTAAACGGGCCATTTTTATTTGCGTGAATTTGGTGCCACCGGCGCAGCGGAATCTTATTGAGCTTAGGCATCGAACGCTCCTGAGCAAAACCCGCAAACTTCTTAAACAGACTGGCAGTCGCCGTATTTGTCACCAAAAAATTAAACGCTTCGGGCGCGATCGAGGCCAAACCCATGGCCCGCGAGAAGCCGCCAATAAGGCGCGCGCGCATCGGAACACCGAGCGCATCGTAGCGTTGCTGAAGCCATTCTGCTTTAAGCCAAGCCACGTCGACGTTGGACGGGCACTCTGACTTGCAACCCTTGCACGAAAGACAGAGATCCATGACGGGGCCGATCTCAGCACTGTCGAAAGGATTGGCCTTCGTTGAATGGGTAAGGACCTCGCGCAAGATATTTGCGCGGGCGCGCGTCGTATCTCGTTCGTTGCGCGTGGCCATGTAGCTTGGACACATTGTGCCGCCCATGAGATGGGACTTGCGGCAGTCGCCCGATCCGTTGCACTGCTCTGCGGCGCGCAAGATACCCCGAGCTTCGGAGAATCTCAGGACCGTTTTAAATTCCCGCACAGCCTGGTTCGGTTCGTAGCGCAAGCTTACGTCCATCGGCGGCGTGTCGGTGATTTTGCCCGGATTGAAGATACCTGAGGGATCCCATGCGCGTTTGATCGCGCAGAAGAGAGCATAGTTCTTCTCGCCGACCATTAAGGGCAGAAATTCGCCGCGGAGGCGACCATCGCCGTGTTCGCCACTTAGTGAACCGCCATAGCGCTTCACCAACTGTGCGATCTCGGTCCCAACTACGCGAAAGAGCCTGCGATGTTCTTGATCCTTTAGGTTCAGGATAGGCCGCAAATGCAATTCCCCCGAACCGGCGTGAGCATAATGCACGGCGGAGAGGCCATGGCCACTCAGAATTTTATCGAACTCCTGCACAAACGCCGGAAGATCTGTCGGATCGATCGCGGTATCCTCTATGACGGCGACAGGTTTGGCGTCTCCCGGTATGTTCGAAAGCAGACCCAATGCGGCTTTGCGCAAGTTCCATACACGGTTTTGGTCCGGACCCCAGACAACCGGATAGTGATAACCAAGGCCGGCAGCACGTAATTCGGTTTCAAGCCGGGCGGCTACGGCGGCGACTCCTTCACGTGTGGGTGCAGCTAGCTCCACTGCGAGGATGGCGCCGGGATCCCCTTGGACAAAGAAGCGATTCTGTCGCTGCTCGAGATTTGCCTTGGTGCACTCAAGGATATTGTGGTCCATCAACTCGCAAGCACGCGGCGCATGGCGTAGCGCCACAAGATTCACCCGCAAAGCCTCGTCAATCGTCGCACAATGGACGCACACGAGCGCGCTTACCCGTGGGGGGAGCGGTTCGCACGCCAATGTGATTTCGGTTAAAAACGCCAATGTCCCTTCGGAGCCGGCCAACAGTCGACAGAAATTAAAAGGAGGGCCATCCGAGGTAAACGGCGCACAATCTGCGAGCAAGTGTACGGCATAGCCCGTATTACGACGGTGGATTGATTTTTTCGGGAATTCGCGCGCGATCTCCGCGCGATTCCCGGCGTCACCGAGCAGTTTCTTTGTCTCGCGATAGATCGAAGCCTCAAGCGTATCGCCGGAACATTTCGCTTCGAATTCCTCCGGCAACAACGGGCCAAATTCGGCGATCGAACCGTCACTTAGCACGGCGCGCGCTGATACGAGGTGCTCGCGCGTACTGCCATAGACAACGGAGTTCGCCCCACAGGCATTGTTGCCGACCATACCGCCGATCATGCAACGGTTCTGTGTGGAGGTTTCGGGTGCAAAGAAAACTCCGTGTGGAGCAAGCGCGAGGTTAAGCTCATTGCGCACGACACCGGGTTGCACCCGTACGCGGCGCCCCGTCGCGTCGATCTCTAGAATGCGAGTTAAGTGACGCGACACATCCACTACAATGCCCGCTCCGACGACTTGACCGGCCAGCGAGGTGCCAGCTGTCCTGGGTATGAGCGATGTGCCGCGTTCACGTGCAAAGCGGACGAGCTTGCGGATATCGCCCTCAGTCTCGGGCAGTACGACAGCTTGTGGCATCTCGCGATAAACGGATGCATCGGTCGCATAAAGCGTCCGCATCGTTGCATCGAAATGAAGCGCGCCTTTCGAGTTCACCGGCAAATGGAGAAGTCCGGCGGAAATCCCTTGCCCCTGAAGCAGCTCGGCGGCTTGCAGACAGCGGGCACTTTGCGGACCTGTCGAAATCAGCAATACGTCCCCTCCTTCTTTGAGTGAAATTGTCCTCCCAAGGACAAAGCGGTATTGCTGATCAAAAACATCCGGGCACGCATCCCGCGCCAGACGTACGAACACCGGACCGTCATATTCAGTGGCCCAGCGAATGATCGCTTCACCTTCGATCGCGTCTGCCGGAGCAAGCACCGTCATGTCGGGCATCGCGCGCATGATCGCCAGATCCTGAACGTCCTGGTGCGTTTTGCCCGTAAGTCCCGTCATCAGTCCGGCATACGCCGCGCCGATCTTCACATTCGCGTGGGTCTGGGCAACTAACATCCGAATCGGATCAAGAGCCCGATGGGTAAAGAAAACCGTGAATGTAGATAGCCACGGCACATAACCCAGCGAGGCTAGCCCGACCGCTACACCCACAAAGTTTTGCTCCGCGATTCCCATTTGCAGAAATCTGCCCGGATACATCTTCGCAAACTTATCTGCCTTGGTCGAATTCGCCAAATCTGCGTCTA
>DATBYP010000228.1:0-18449 GCA_036513675.1 Candidatus Acidiferrum sp. | reverse complement strand
TGTCCAGATCGCATCTGTTGTCCAGCCCAAGTGAAAGGAGGGAAAGAAAGAAGTCACCGAACCAGTTGGCTGACCGCTCTGCCTCATGGCCTCGTTAACGTGTGAAAGCTGAATCTTGAGCAGCGTCATTCCGCCGAGCTTTGCCACCGCGACCCACGCGAGCACGATGATCATCGACATCTTTAGAATGAACTGGAATAAGTCGGTGACGAGAACGCCCCAAAGCCCTCCGATGAACGTATATATGCCGGTGAACGGAACCAGCACCAACACGCAAATCAGCAGCGCGGTGTGCGCCGGATCGCCGAGCGTGTAGTGCATCAGTACGCGCCCGCCAAGGGCGATTTGCAGTACGCGGCCCTGCATGATCGCATCACCGAGCAACACTGTGTTGATGCTGATCATTGCCTTGATCACCCAACCGAGAATCAGGCAATTCATCAGCGCGCCTAGATACAGCGCGCGGAAACCACGCAAAAAAGCAGCGGGTTTCCCCCCGTAGCGCAACTCCACAAACTCCACATCCGTCAGGATTTCTGAGCGGCGCCAGTAACGCGCGAAGAAAAAAACAGTCATCATTCCTGAAAGGCACTGCGACCACCACAGCCAATTCCCCGAGATTCCATTTTTCGCGACAAGCCCTGTGACCAATAACGGCGTGTCCGCCGCAAATGTCGTCGCGACCATCGAGGTACCCGCCAACCACCACGAAACATTACGGCCTGAGACAAAGAATTCTTCGGTGCTACCCGACGAGCGTCTGCGGTAATACAGGCTGATCAACAGATTAAGCGCGAGGTAAATTCCGATGACTATCCAATCGATTGCGGTGAGCGCCATATTGTCCTCGCTTCGGCGAAGCCCCGTGCGAAGTAGCTATATAGCTGTGGCAACAGGTTGTCAACAAAATGTCACAACCCAAAGGCAGATTAGGCGTTACACTCTACGGCGGGCACCGCCAGCGCTCTATAACACGAGGAACGGACACTGAATGCCGCAGAGGCAGAAAAGTCGCGATGCTATGCCGGCGTACCAACGGATTCAAGGCGCCATTCGCAAGCGCATCGAATCCGGACAGTTGCGAACGGGCGACTCCGTTGCGTCCGAACGAAACCTCGCCAAGATTCACCAAGTCAGCTTGATGACCGCCCGCCACGCCTTGGCCACTCTGGAGCACGAGGGGGTTGTCGAACGTCGCCGAGGAATCGGCACCTTTGTAGCGGCTCCGAAGATTCACTTCAACAAGCTGATGAGCTACACCGAGCAAATGGCCAGCCGTAGTCTCACCGCTGGATCCAAAATTCTGTTCTCCAAAATTATCCATGACGAGCAGGAGATCGCGGCGCGCCTGGCACTGCCCTCGAATACTGGCATCATCAAACTGGAACGTCTTCGACACGCCTCCGACGCGCCTTTTGCGCTGGAAACTTGCTACTTCTCGTCCGCGGACTTTCCGAACCTCCTGTTCATGCCTCTGAACCGCGAATCGCTCTTTAAAATTCTAGAGCGCGAATACCAGGTCGAGCTTGGCTATGCTGACGAGGAGGTCGACGCCACAGCCGCCGATGCCAGGACGGCCGAGTTGCTCTCCGTATCGTCAGGAGAACCGCTCATGCGCATCCGCCAGCTAATTTACTCAACGAAGGGGAAAGCAATCACGTATGTGCTCGGCTTTTATCGCTCAGACCGCCACAAGCTCCTGATCCGGCGGTTCCGATAAATTAGATTCACTCCCGCATCATGCAGGATCCGCTTTCAAAGGCGCAAAGATGCTGCTGGTTCTGAAACAAAATTCGGAAGAGATCGGTCGCGAAGCAGCGCGCGTAGTAGCCAATACAGTACGAAGGAATTCTGCACTCCGCTTGGGACTAGCCACCGGGAACACAACGTTGGGAATGTACCAGGAGCTGGTCCGCCTGCACCGAGAAGAGCAATTGGACTTCTCTCGCGTCGTCACCTTCAACCTGGATGAATATTTGGGCCTCCCCTCGAACCATCCCCAAAGTTTCCACCATTTCATGCAGCAGAATTTCTTTGCTCAAGTGAATATAGCGCCCGGCAACATCCACGTCCCCGATGGCTCCATACGAGGAAATTACCAGCAGTATTGCGCGGACTACGAGCAGGCCATTCGCAATGCCGGAGGCATTGACCTGCAAATTCTCGGCATAGGCCGTAACGGCCACGTAGGATTTAACGAACCGACGTCCAGCCTCGGGTCGCGAACCCGTTTGAAAGTTCTTAGCAAAGAGACTATCGACGACAACCGTAAATTCTTTGCCGCCAAAGAAGAAATCCCTCAATGCGCTATCACCATGGGCATCGGAACCATTCTTGAAGCAAAACGAATTCTCCTTCTCGCCAATGGCTCCTCTAAAGCAACAGCTATCGCCAAAGCGATTGAAGGACCGCTTTCAGCCTCGGTCACCGCGTCCGCACTGCAGCTTCACGGCGATGTCACCTTTATTGTCGACCGGGAAGCCGCCGCGCAACTCAAGCAGCAGGAGTATTACCAGCGCGTGCTTGAAATGACCGCCGTTCTCACCCCCGAACGTCTGTAGCTGCTCATTCCTCTTCGCATTCACCTTGCACGCCCGCGGCTGCGCTAAAATCTCTTCGCCAATCCTACTGGCCTCGGGAGTTAACCAAATGGCGATCAGGCTCGCGGAAAATAGCTACGGGAGCTCGCGAATTCATCTGCTACGCGTTTCCAAGCAGCAGGGCCGCCACGACATTCGCGAGATCGGACTATCCGTGCGTTTTGAAGGCGACTTCGAGGCCGCGCACGTGCAGGGCGACAATCGCAAGATTCTCCCGGCCGACACCATGAAAAATACCGTTCACGCCCTGGCTCGCCAGCACTCCTTAGAGGCCCTGGAAAATTTTAGCTTGCACCTGGTCGAGCATTTCCTGACATACAACCCCCAGGTCACGCGCGTTGTTATCAACGCGAGCGAGAATATTTGGGCCCGGGTTCCGCACGGCGGCAAGCCTCACCCCTCAGCCTTCGCGCGCGCGGGAGGCGAGAAGCGCACTTCGCTGCTGAAGGGCACACGCGAGGGGACGCAGGTGCGCGCCGGCATTGAGAATTTGAAGGTTCTGAAAACAACCAACTCCTCTTTCGAGGATTTCAAGAAGGATCCCTACACAACTTTGCAGGAGGAAGGTGACCGTATCCTTTCGACCATCATTCGTGCGGATTGGCTCTACACCGGCGACGATGCTGAGTTTGGTCAGTTATGGCACGGCGTGAGGCAGTTGCTGCTTGAGACTTTTGTCGAGCACGATAGTCTATCGCTGCAGCACACCCTGTACGCCATGGGCGAGGCTATCCTCGACAATTTTGAGAACATCAGCGAAATCCATCTGTCGCTGCCCAGCAAGCAATTTCATCTGGCAGACCTCGCGCCCCTCGGCATGGATAACCCCGGCACGGTGTTCCTGCCGGCGGAGGAGCCCGACGCCGTCATCGAAGCCACGCTCAAGAAGGGCTGACGCCCGTCTTTATAGGAATTGCAAGTCCTCGCCGCGGTGTTGGGCATCCTACAGAGGCTCGGTACAGCCTTTGACGAGGGCTCGCCTGCCCCAAAACTGAACCATAGGGCAATGGCAAAATTATTTCGCGGCCTCTAGTCTATCCGTGCAGTCGGGACAAGACGTAGCAGCGAATCTGTGACCTCGGTCCACCCCCCCTCGGTCGGTCTCAGGGCTGTTCGGATCCCATAGGAAACCAAATGATGAGATCAGGTCAAAGGGTACGGGTGTATCTCCGCGCATTGTTGTTGGTTACGTTCTTTTTGTTGAGCGCGCGTTTTACCGCGGCTGCAACGGAAACTCTCCTTACAACCCAGACACCGCAAATCCTTAACGCTAGCGACGGACCAAGCGCGAATTATGAATTAGGTGTGAAATTCACGAGCACTGCGCTTGGCCACATCAACGCGATTCGTTTTTGGAAGGCCAGCAGGGAAACGGGCACCCATGTCGGCCATGTATGGAACGCATCGGGCCAGCTATTGGCCTCAGTAACATTCGCGAACGAAACCTCTTCAGGATGGCAGCAACAATCGCTCGCCTCGCCCCTTGCCGTGAACTCGAATACGGTCTATGTGGTCACGGTAAATACCGGAAACACTTACTATGTTTCTACCAACACCGGTTTCTCGACTAAGGTTGTCAACCATGATCTAAGCAGTTTGCTGGGCAACAATGGAGTGTACGGGGCGCCCGGTCGCTTTCCCACCTACACCTGGCAGGCGTCGAACTACTTTCGTGATGTGGTCTTCAGCCCAACAACTTCGGCGCGCCTGACATCAAACCCTTCGAACCTGAACCTCGGGAACGTGAACGTCGGTAGTAGCAACTCACAGACCCTGACTCTCGCCAACAACGCGAGCAGTGGCGTGACGATTTCGAAAGTGGCCCCGACCGGAACCGGATTTAGTACAAGTGGTATCACTCTGCCACTCAGCCTAGCTCCGGGCAAACAGGTATCTCTTAAAGTGAGTTTCACTCCGCCTTCCATGGGCGCAGCCAGTGGGAGCGTAGTCGTCACCAGCAATGCCAGTAATCCAAGTTTGACGGTCGCACTGAGCGGCGTCGGAACGCAGCCGCAAATTTCAGCCGTACCGGCTAGCGTCAACTTCGGCTCCGTTGCCCTCGGAGTATCGAACACTCAGACTTTGACGCTCAAGGATTCTGGAAATGCCAATTTGACTATCTCGCAAGCCACCATGAGTGGCGCGGGATTCAGCCTCAGCGGACCAGGGCTACCGGTCACACTGGCGCCTAACCAATCCATCGCGTTTACGGTGCGTTTTTCGCCTGGTGTGGCCGGCACCGGCACTGGCGCTGTTAGCTATAGCAGCAATGCGCCCCATTCGCCGCTCGCTATACCTCTGACTGGAAGCGGCGTCAAGCAAAGCTTGCAGTTGTCGGCCAACCCTCCGACATTGGCCTTTGGAAACATCACACAAGGAAGCAGCAGCAAGCAGTCCGTTACGCTCACGAACATCGGGAACTCGTCGGTGAGCGTGTCGAAACTCGCCCCAGCAGGGAGCTATTTCAGCATCAACGGGCTAACCACACCGGTAAGCTTGGGACCAGGGCAAACGGCTAGTTTCACCGTGGCCTTCGATCCGACCACCACCGGCACCTTCAGTGGTAGCGTTACAGTGACGAGCACGGCGACGAATTCACCGTTGTCCATCCCCCTTTCCGGGGCCGGGGTTGCCGCGCACAAGGCGACGCTGACTTGGACGCCGAGCACGTCCACTGTATCCGGGTACAACGTCTACCGAGGCACGCAGAAAGGTGGGCCGTATACAAAGGAAACGTCATCGCTTGTTCCCGGGTCGACGTATACCGATCTGAGCGTGCAGGCCGGGCTGACCTACCATTATGTGGTTACCTCCGTGCACTCCAACGGTGTGGAAAGCGTGTACTCCTCGGAAGTTTCGGCAACGATACCGTAGGCTCTGGAAGCCCGCGTGGGATGGGCGCGGCAACCTCGCACCCGTCTGCACCTGCGCCATTTCGCAGCTCGTTGGCCTCGGCCTGCACGTTTCTCTTGTCATAGTCGACTCCAAACCTTCTCTTCCGTTATTCTTCCAAGCCTATGCATGATTTGAGTTACTTCCGTGAGCATCTGGATGTCTTTGCGGAGATGGCCAAAAAGCGCGGGGCGGTTTTGGATCTGGACGGATTCCGCGCACTGGACAAAGAGCGACGCGAACTGATTACCGCAACCGAGCAACTCAAAGCCCAGCGAAACAAGGCCAGCGAAGAAATCGCGCGGCTGAAGAAAGAGAAGCAAAACGCGGACCCCTTGATCGCGGAAATGAAACAGGTCTCCGATCGCATCAAATCAGCCGACGAGCGCATCGGGCACTTGGACACCAAACAGCGCGAACTGCTCCTGACCATCCCTAATGTGCCGCACTCAAGCGTGCCCGTCGGACACGGTGCGGCGGACAACGTCGAAGTACGTCGATGGGGAACGCCGCCCAAATTTGATTTTGTCCCCAAACCACACTGGGAAGTTGGCGAACGCGCGGGTATCCTCGACCTCACCGCCGCCACAAAAATCACCGGAGCGCGCTTTGCCGTGTACAAAGGTTGGGGAGCACGCCTTGAACGTGCGTTGGCGAATTTCTTCCTAGACGTGCACACCCGCGAGCACGGCTATACAGAGATTCTTCCCCCTTTCCTCGTTAACAGCGCCTCACTACTAGCCGCCGGTCAATTGCCGAAGTTTGCCGCGGACCTATTCAAGGTGCAGGACACTGATTTCTGGCTAACGCCCACGAGCGAGGTGGAACTCCACAACCTTTATCGCGACGAAACACTTCCCGAGGAAAAATTGCCGATCATCTTGACCGCGTGGACCTCCTGCTTCCGCTCCGAAGCAGGCGCAGCCGGCAAAGACACGCGCGGGATCCTGCGTCAGCATCAATTCCAAAAGGTCGAGCTCTTCAAGTTCACGCATCCAGAGAAGAGTTACGAAGAGCACGAATCGCTGACTCGAAATGCCGAAGCGATTCTGCAGAAATTGGGTCTCCACTACCGGACGATGCTTCTCTGCACGGGGGACATGGGCTTTGCCTCGGCAAAAACGTATGACATCGAGGTCTGGCTGCCTTCCAGCAACGAATTCCGCGAGATTTCATCCTGCTCCAACTGCGAGGCCTTCCAAGCGCGGCGTGCAGGCATCCGCTTCAAGCCCAAGAGTGGGGGAAAAAGCGAATTCGTGCACACGCTGAACGGTTCTGGCCTGGCCGTCGGACGCACTTGGATCGCCATCGTCGAAAATTATCAGCAGGCCGACGGCTCCATCCTCATCCCCGAAGTGCTGCGCCCATACATGGGCACTGACCGTATACCCGCCGAGTAGCCGCTCCGGATGGACGTTCCCAGGACATACGCCTCTCCCCTTGAAAATGTGCCTGAGTCCGATGTATGTTGCTGATAAATATATACTTATGTATTCGAATCAAGCCGATTGCTGAGCACCCCGCATGAAACCGCTCTACGCAAGCTATTGAAATCAGAGGATTTCGTTTGACTCCGCCTTTTCCCCTTGCATACGATGGCACAGGGCCAAACAACACCGAATGAGCGTTCTTCCCCGTTTATGCGATTTTTGATTTGGCTAGTGGTACTGTGCTGGATCGTCGCCATGTTGCGACGCGTCGTGGCTTGGATGCTGCGCGGATTCGTGAATTCGCTCGCAGGCCGCCAAAGCGCGCCCGCTGACCAACAGCAATCTGCTATCAGTTCGCGGCGGCTAGTACGCGATCCGGTCTGCGGCGTGCACGTAGCCGAGGAGAGAGCGATTCCGCTCCGCGTCCAGGGCCAGGTCGTACACTTCTGCTCAGCAAAGTGCCGCGATGAGTATGCGGGCGGGGAACAAAAGTTCGCCGCGAACGGCTAAATGGTGGGCTGAGACGGTTTTTGATTTCGGGTAACCCAGAAAAGCAAAGGACCAGAAGGACAGGCGAGCGGATTTGCGTCACGCCGCCTAAACGAAAGGACCGAAGCCGATGGCCACGGTCGCAAAGCCTACAGTTGCACCGATGATCCCGCGCATTGCGCCGCGGGAGGATTTAAATCCGTTTCGCATCGCACAGATTCAATTTGACATGGCCGCCGAGTTCCTGAAGCTCGATCCCGGCCTGCGGCAGATATTGCGTACTCCGAAGCGCATCCTGGAAGTCTCTCTGCCCACGAAAATGGACAACGGCCAGGTGAAAGTCCTGACCGGGTATCGCGTGCAGCACAACGTCGCGCGAGGCCCCGGAAAGGGAGGGATTCGCTTCCACCCCAACGTAACGGTTGATGAAGTGAAAGCGCTCGCCGCGTGGATGACCTGGAAAACCGCTCTCGTTAACGTGCCCTTCGGCGGCGCTAAGGGTGGCATCATCTGTGACCCCAAGCGTATGTCCAAAAGCGAGCTGGAGCGCATGACGCGCCGGTACGCTAGTGAGATTCTCCCCTTAATTGGTCCGGATCAGGATATTCCCGCGCCGGACGTGTACACCGACTCGCAGACGATGGCGTGGATCATGGACACCTACTCCATGATGGTTGGCCACACAGTACCCGGCGTTGTGACCGGCAAGCCAATTTCCGTCGGCGGCTCGGTTGGGCGCGCGGAAGCTACCGCTCGCGGCCTTGTCTTCGTAGTCGAAGAAGCTTGCAAAGTGAAAAAGATTTCGCTGCGCGGTGCGACTGTAGCCATTCAGGGCTTCGGCAACGCCGGTGCCACTGCGGCGCGGCTCTTCGTCGAAAAGAAAGCCAAGGTCATTGCGCTCAGCGACACGCGCGGCGGCGTGACCAATTCCCGCGGTATCGATCCCATCAAAGCCATCCGCTACAAGGAGCGTTCCGGCACCGTCGTCGGCATGCCTGGAGCCTCGCGCATTTCCAACGACGACTTGCTCACTATGAAGTGCGACATCCTGGTACCCTCCGCTCTGGAAAACGTAATCACGCTGAACAACGCCGAAGCCATCAAGGCCCGCATCGTCGCCGAAGCCGCCAACGGCCCGACGACTCCGCACGCCGACGAAATCCTGGCGCGGAGGGGCATTACCGTTCTGCCGGACATCTTGGCCAATGCTGGCGGCGTCACGGTCAGCTATTTCGAGTGGGTGCAGAACCAAGAAGGGCTGCTCTGGGACACCGAAGAGGTCAACCAGCGACTGCAGCGAATCATGGTGCGCTCGTTCCACGAAATGGTGGACACTATGCGCAAGCATCACGTTCCTCCGCGCGCCGGCGCCATGATTCTCGCCGTCGGCCGTGTCGCGGAGGCCACTCTCGTCCGCGGCCTGTTCCCGTAAAAATGCGCCGGCTTCGAATTCATCTCGCGCCGCGATTTTCTTCAAATTTTTTCTTGCGCTGCAACTGAAAACGTGCGTACATTCGCACTTGCCGGTGCGCTTGCTTAGGCGTCACCGGCACTTTTCACTTAACGCATCGGAATACTGCGGTATTCATGCTTAAGTTCGGTGCACCTGGTAAGAATCCAGGTTAAGAGGCGCAAAGCACGACACGATGGGCAATCACAATAATCACTCCAACCCCACTCCCCCGATTCTCCTTACGATCGCAGGATTCGATCCTTCCTGCGGTGCCGGCACGGCGGCGGACCTGAAAACCTTTGCCGCACACGGCTGCTATGGCGTGGCGGCGATCACTTCGTTGACGGTGCAGAACACGCAAGGCGTGCATGAAGTGCAGAACACGCCAAGCGCAACTCTGCGCGCTCAGCTCGATATCCTCGTAAGCGACTGCGAAATCGCCGGAGTGAAGATTGGCATGTTAGGAAATCGGGGAAACGCCGTGGTCGTCGCGGAATTCCTGGACGCCAACAAGTTTGCTCACGTCGTTCACGACCCCGTGATGAAGTCATCGACCGGAACGGAATTGCTGGACGCCGCTGGAATCAAATACATCGCCGCCGAACTACTCAAACGCTCCAGCGTCATCACTCCGAACGTGCCCGAGGCGGAAATTCTCACCGGCTTGACCATCAAGGACACCAGCGACATGGAAGCGGCCGCGCGAAAAATCGTGGAGATGGGCGCCCACGCGGTAATCGTGAAGGGTGGTCACATGGACAAAGCCGTCGACATCTTGTTCGACGGCAATGAGATCATGCCGCTCGCTGGCGATAAGGGTAAGGAAGAACTCCTGCACGGCACCGGCTGCACGTTCGCCAGCGCCATTGCCGCTCACCTTTCCGCCGGCCGCTCGTTGTTTGAGGCCGCAACGCTGGCTAAAGCCTACGTAACGAAAGCGATCGAGAAAGGCTACCCCGTCGGCAAAGGCCGCATCCCCCTCGATCACTTCTATCGCCACAAGATCGAGCCGCCAGCGCGCGGCCTCCACGAAGTCCCGCAACACGGCATGCATCCCGCCGCCGAACCGGCCGCCCACTAAATCATCTGCTGGGAAATCGCCCCTGCTAACCTCTGCGTTGTCGCCGTCTCTTCGTTTGATTTCTACTTATTGGATTGTGAGTAGCTAGTCCTTTGCGAGGCGCCCACCCACAACAGTGGCCACCGGCCCGCCTTTGAAGTTGCGTCCATCGAACGGCGAGTTGCGCGATTTGCTGGCCGACTCAGCGGCGCGGAAGGTCCACGGACGATCGAGGGAAAAAATCGTGAGATCGGCGGGCTGGCCGGAGGCGAGCGTGCGCTCGAGCCCGAGAACGCGCGCGGGACCTGCCGTGAACAACTCGACCATCCTCATCAAAGGAACACGCCCAGTGTGGACCAGTTGCTCGAGCGCAAGGCTCAGCGCCGTCTCAAACCCAGTAACGCCAAACGGTGCGCGGTCAAACTCAACGTCCTTTAGCGCTGGCTCGTGCGGTGCGTGGTCTGTAGCAATCGCATCGACTGTTCCATCAGCGAGGCCCCCAAGCAGCGCCTCACGATCCTCGCGCGCGGCAAGCGGCGGATTCATTTTGTACCGCGAATCGTATTGCACGTCTTCATCAATCAACGTGAAGTGGTGCGGCGTTACCTCGCACGTGACACGTAAACCGCGTTGCTTTGCCGATCGTACTTGCTCGAGCGACCCTTTGGCCGACAAATGCGCAATGTGCAGACGCGCGCCGGTAAGTTCCGCAAGCTGGACATCACGAGCCACGCAAACGGATTCCGCCGCGGCAGGCATGCCCGCCAAGCCCAGTCGCGTCGACGTTATGCCTTCACGCATCACCGCCCCCGCCGCCAGCGAAACATCTTCGGCGTGCTCGATCACCGGAATGTCCAGGGAGCGACAATACTCCATGACCTGGCGCGCAAGCTTCGCCGTGGCGATCGGCTTTCCATCGTCGCTCACCGCCACAATTCCCGCCTGCTTCATGGCTGCGATTTCCGCGATAGCTTCGCCTTTGCTGTTCACGCTCGCTGCGCCGATGGGCCAAACACGCACACTGGCGCTTGCTCTTGCGCGATCGAGTATGAAACGCGTGACACTCGCGCTGTCGTTCACCGGTTTTGTGTTCGGCATGCAGCAGACCGCGGTGAATCCGCCGCGAGCCGCCGCACGCGTTCCGGTTTCAATCGTTTCAGAAGACTCCTGGCCAGGTTCGCGTAGGTGCGCGTGGAGGTCGATAAAACCGGGAGCGACGATCAGCCCGCTGGCGTCGAAGACCTCGAAGCCGTTGGTCGAAGAAATTTTCCCAGTCGGTGCGATCTCGGCGATTCGCTCCCCGTCTAGCAGAATGTCCAGTGACGCGTCGGTTTTTCTCGCCGGATCGACAACCCGTCCATTCTTAACGAGAAGCATGCGATGGATCCTTTATGTCTGTGGCGCGCCGATTCCGCGGTTGCGGAACTTCACCAGCCGGATGCGTTCCTTCGTATTCGCTGTGGGCGGTAATCAGCAAGAAAAGCAGCGCCATGCGCACGGCGATACCGTTGGTTACTTGCTCGAGCACGCAGGATTGCGGGCCATCCGCAACTTCCGGCGAGATCTCGATGCCGCGATTCATCGGTCCCGGATGCAGCACAATCGCATCCCTGTTCGCGCGGCGCAGACGCTCGCTATTGAGTTGATAGAGCAGAACATAATCGTTGGCCGACAGCGCAGGCTCGTGCAGCCGCTCGGCTTGCACCCGCAACACAAGCACAACGTCCGCTCCCTCCAGCGCTTCCTCAATATTAAAGACGCGTCGGACGGATGTTCCCTGTGGAACGATTTGCTCCAGCTCACGGGGAACCCACATCGCCGGCCCGCAAAGCGTAAATCGGCAGCCGAATTTTCCGAGCAAATGAATATTCGAGCGCGCCACCCGACTGTGCTGAATATCGCCCAAAATCGTAACGTTCAAATTATCGATCCGGCCCTTCCGCTCGCGGATTGTAAGCGCGTCAAGCAAGCCCTGTGAAGGATGCTCGTGCGTTCCATCACCCGCATTGATCACTGGAATATCTAAATTCCGCGCAACAAAGTCCGCGGCGCCCGAAGCCGCATGGCGCATCACCAGGCAATCCGGCTTCATGGCATTCAGCGTATGCACCGTATCGAGCAGAGACTCGCCCTTTTTCAGGCTTGATGCTTCCGCCTGCAAATTCATCGTGTCCGCGCCAAGGCGTGAAGCCGCGGTTCCAAAGCTGATGCGTGTTCGCGTGGAATTCTCAAAAAAAGCCAGCGCCACGGTTTTGCCCCGCAACGTGGCTAATTTCTTCAACGAATGCTTCTGGATTTCCTGGAACGGCTTGCTCTGATCGAGGAGAAAAGTGAGTTCGTCCGCGGTGAGCGGCTCAAGCGCAAGTAGATCGCGAAACCGATGCGTCACATTTTCACTCAAATACCGTCACGGACCTCAATTTTATCCCAGCAGGCAACAAACTATCCATCCATGCGGTCGACGAGCACCACTCGCTCTTCGCTATCTACCTCGCGCAGCCGCACTTCGATAATCTCTGTGTTGCTGGTCTGCACCACGCGCCCGGTAAACTGCGCCTCAATGGGCATCTCCCGATGCCCGCGGTCGATCAACACACAAAGCGACACGCGCTTTGGCCTGCCCAAATCGAAAAGCCCGTTCATCGCCGCTCGGATCGTGCGCCCGGTATACAAAACGTCGTCGACTAGCACCAAATCCATATTGTCTACACCAAACGGAATGTCGGATGACTGCAGCACTGCGTGCGATGCAACCTTAGACAAGTCATCGCGATAGAGCGTGATGTCCAGCGTGCCCACCGGAACCTCCACGCCATCGATGCCGCGCATCGCAAATGCAATCCTCTCCGCCAACGGAACGCCGCGCCGTCGAATACCGATGAGCGCCAAATGTTTTGTCCCACCGCTTTTTTCCACGATTTCGTGCGCCAGCCGTTGCAGCGTGCGGTCGATTTCCGGCGCCGACATAAGCTGTGCCTTTTCAACGATGCGCATGGTCGCGTAATCCTAGCACACGTGGCAGAGCCTCAGCCTATCTCACGTATGCGTCGCAAACCCGCTCGGCTAGAACAGAATCAGCAACTTAACTTTTGATGACGGCGACCGAAACCAGCCTGAAATCAAGGTCGTGGTAAACTCCCGCGCAACAAAAATCGAGGTGAACATGTTCGGTGGGGAAACTCGCACTGCGACAATGAAGAGAAAATGCCTGCTTGCTACTGGCTTCGCAGCCCTAAGCCTTGTCATATCTGTCCCAGGCATTGATGGGCAAACACCGACCCGCCGGCCGGCCGCCGCGCCCACAACGAATGCTCCTGCCCATCCCAAACTCGTGGTCCTGCTCGTCGTAGACCAGATGCGCGGCGATTACGTCGACAAATTCCTGCATCAATGGACCGGCGGCCTTCGCCGCCTGGTCGATGAAGGCGCCTGGTTCCACGAGGCAGCCTATCCATACGCCACCACCGAGACCTGCGTCGGCCACACCACTATTTCCACCGGGAGCTTCCCTGCGTCGCACGGAATGGTGTCCAATACTTGGTGGGATCGCGAGAGCCGCAAGATGGTGGCTTGCACCTTGGATCCCAACGCCAAAAACTCTGGGTATGCAGGCGTTACAGCAAAGGGCGGCGACAGCGCCTGGCGCATGGAAGTTCCCGCCTTCGCTGAGGAGCTGAAATTTCAGACAAATGGCGCCACACGCGTGGTCACCTTTTCCCTGAAAGCGCGCGCTGCGATCACGATGGCCGGACACAAAGCTGATGCTGTCACCTGGGCCGATGCTGGCGGCTGGGTAACCTCAAGCGTCTATGGCGCGATGCCCTTCATCGATCAATATGCCAAGGCCCATCCGATCAACGACGATTACGGCAAGACTTGGACTCCCACGCTTCCCCGCAATTCCTATTGGTACGATGAAAAAAGCACCGGCTCAGTCCCGCCCGAAGGCTGGAATCTTACGTTTCCTCATTCCCTGCGCGGCAAGGCCGGTGGCGACGTGCCCGACCCCGCCTTCTACGAACAGTGGGCTTCAAGCCCATTTTCCGACACCTACCTCACAAAATTCGCTGAAACGGCTGTCGATTCCCTCGGTCTTGGCCAAGGTGGTGGTATCGATTTTCTGGCCATCAGCTACTCCTCCGTGGACTACGTAGGCCACGAATTCGGCCCCCGCAGTTGGGAAATTCAGGACATCCTAGTGCGCTTGGATAGTGACCTTTCAGATTTATTTGCGCACCTCGATAAGAAAGTCGGTCGAGGCAATTATGTCGTAGCTTTGAGCTCGGATCACGGTGTGGTTCCCATACCGGAAGACATGCAGAAGACCGGCGCCGATGCTGGCGTGTTCCGGCTTACGGAACTGCAAGAGCGCATGGAAAAAGCCCTTGAACCCTTCGATTTCCCAAAGCCAGCCATCGCGCAAATTGCTACCGGCGAAGTGTACTTCGCTCCGGATGTGTACGAGAGACTAAGGCAAAACGATAAGGCCATGCGTGCCGTGATCGATGCCGGGCTCGCCCTGCCCGGTGTAGCCGCAATTTTTCGCGCCGGGCAAGTGGAAAATCGCCCCGCGACCCAAAGTCCAATTCAATCGGCTCTCGCCAACGGCTATTTTCCTGGCCGCAGTGGTGACCTTTTCATTATTCCCAAGCCCTACTGGTTCATGGATCGCAGTCCTGCGGATAAACCCCGCTCGTACGGCACCTCTCATAGCTCCCCTTATAACTACGACCAACACGTCCCGATCCTCTTCATGGGTTTTGGCATTCGCCATGGCGAGTACTTCGACGCGGTAACTCCGGCCGACGTAGCCCCAACTCTAGCCGCCTTATGTGGGATCACTCTAGCCACACGGGACGGCCACCCCCTGGCACAAGCCCTGGCAAAGTAACCGCCAGCGCCTCAATTCGCTTCGTGGTAAGCTTTTGCCGAAGTGAGTGCCGCAGACGCTGTCGATCTCAGCGTACAGATTGGCGCCCTGCGCCTGCGCAATCCCATTCTTGCCGCCAGTGGCACCTTCGGCTACGGCGTCGAGTTTGCCCACCTCGTTGATCTGAATCGCCTCGGCGGCGTCATCGTCAAAGGCCTCTCCCGAGAACCGATGGAAGGAGCTCCCCCTCCCCGGCTCTGCGAGACACCCTCCGGAATGCTCAATGCTGTCGGCCTCCAAAACATAGGTGTCCGCGCCTTCGTCGGGGAGAAGCTGCCCTTAATGCGAAAATACGATACGGCCGTCCTGGCCAATGTCTTTGGCTACTGCCTCGAGGACTACGTGGAAGTGATCCGCATTCTCGAGGATGCCGAGGGCTTGGCGGGCTACGAGCTCAACATCTCCTGCCCAAATGTGAAAAAGGGCGGAGTGCAGTTCGGAAATGACCATGCCCAGGTTTCGGACGTCGTAACAGCAGCCCGAAAGGCTGCCGCACGGCGACCGCTCTGGGTGAAATTGTCGCCTCTTGTTGCGGACATTGGACTTATCGCCCGAGTCGCCCAAGAGGCCGGAGCCGACGCCCTGACGGTGGCCAATACTTATCCGGCTATGGCGGTCGACACTCGCACCCTAAAGTCACGTTTGGGGAATCTAACCGGAGGCCTTTCCGGCCCGGCCATTAAGCCCATCACGCTCCGACTCGTCTGGGAAGCAAAGAAAGCAGTGAAGATACCGGTGATCGGGCTGGGTGGGATCGAGACGGTGGAAGACGTGCTTGAATACCTGTCCGTAGGGGCTTCGGCCGTGCAAGTTGGAACGGCCAGCTTTGCTGACCCAAGGGCCAGTGAGCACTTGGCAAGCACCCTTACGAACGCTCTAGTACGGCTTAAATACAGCAGTATCAATGATATATGGGCAAAAGTCAGAACAGAAACCGGTTGACATAATGACTCCCTTTCGCTACACTTTTTTGGAAGCTGTAGCACAAAAACAACACTATGAGAAACCGACTCTTCGTGATTTGGGCTGCACTCCGTTGGGTTCCCTTAATGTTCCTCATCGCTCCGGCGATGGAAGCACCTCTTGTGGCGCACTTGAGCCAACCTCCTAAGGCGATCAAGAAGTGGGTAGGCAACGCCAGTTGGTATGGCCCCGGCTTTAACGGTCGTAAGACGGCCAACGGCGAAATCTTCGATAGCGAAGCCTTGACCGCCGCGCACCCGCACCTGCCATTCGGCTCCCTCGTACGTGTCGTAAACACCCGCACCGGGAAATTTGAACTGGTACGTATCAATGACCGCGGTCCCTATCAAGAAGGGCGTGAAATTGATGTATCCTATCGCGTCGCCCGGAAACTTGGCCTTATCCACTCGGGCGTGAGCCAAGTCCGGCTCGAGCTGATGGAGCTGCCCCAGAAACGTTGAGCTTCGACGCCCATCCACGTAGCAGCTTAGTGGTAGCTCTTGATTTTGATTCATTATCTTCCGCATTGAAATTTGCCAAGCAGGTTGCCGATCTTGTGGGTATGTTCAAGATCGGCAGCCAACTGTTTACCGCGGCGGGTCCCCAGGCGGTTCGGGAAATAGCCGCACTCGGTCCCGGTATCTTCCTCGACCTGAAATTCCACGACATTCCCAACACAGTAGCCGGCGCCATACTCTCGTGCGCCGCCATGCCCGGAGTGCAGCTCGTGAACGTGCACGCTCTCGGCGGTCACGCCATGCTCCATGCGGCAGCGCAAGCCATCAGCGCCGCACAGCCCATGGGCGCGGACCGGCCCCGCCTGCTCGCCGTCACCGTTCTCACCAGCATGGACCAGAAAGCTATGCGCGAAGTCGGTCTAGGCGGCACCTCCCAAGCGCGCGTCCTGAAGCTCGCCCAACTCGCGAAGAAAGCCGGAGTCGACGGCGTCGTGGCCTCTGTAAAGGAAGCGCGTGCCATCCGCAAAGCCTGCGGCCGCGATTTCCTGATCGTCACTCCCGGTGTGCGCCCAAAAGAAAGAGTCGCAGGGGCGAAGGACGATGACCAGGCCCGCACCGCAACTCCCAGCGAAGCGATTCGCGCCGGCGCCGATTTCCTGGTCGTTGGCCGGCCCATCCTCGCCGCCGCTGATCCCCGCGCCGCCACCCAAGCTATCGTCGAAGAAATCACCGCCGCCAAGTAATTCTCTAGAGCCCTCAGCGAACCACGTCTCTTCCCTCTCGACAAATTTTACGTTGTGCTACCTTTTTGGAGCGGCGAACGATCGAATGGAATGACTGAACAAACCATAAGCGTCATCGTCGGCACCGCCGGCCATATCGACCACGGCAAGTCTTCGCTAGTCGAAGCTCTGACCGGTACACACCCCGACCGATTGGAAGAGGAAAAGCGCCGCGGCATCACCATTGACCTCGGCTTCGCATTCCTTGAACAGGACGGCGTCCGCTTGGGCTTTGTCGATGTCCCTGGACACGAGCGTTTCGTCAGCAACATGCTCGCGGGAGCAGCCGGCCTGGATCTGGTGCTGTTGGTCATCGCCGCCGACGAGTCCATCAAGCCGCAAACTCGGGAGCATTTTGACATTTGCCGCCTGCTCGGGATCACGCGCGGCATCGTCGCGCTGACCAAAAGCGACTTGGTCGATGCCGATACTGCCGGCCTGGTTCGACTCGAAATCGAAGATTATCTGCGTGGCTCATTTCTAGAGGGCGCTCCCATCATCCCCGTCAGCACGAAAACGCAAACCAGCCTGGCAGAACTGAAAAAGACGTTGTTAGCCGCCGCCCTGCAAGTGCCTGAAAAAAATCCCGCTCGTGACTTCCGCCTGCCTATCGATCGCGCATTCGTCATTAAGGGTTTCGGCGCCGTGGTGACGGGCACCCTCATTTCCGGAAGCGTCGGCCCAGGCGACGAGGTCCAGTTATTTCCCGGAGGCCAGCGCTTAAGAGTGCGCGGTGTTCAGTCCGGCGGAAAGTCCGTTGACCGCGCCCTCGCCGGCCAGCGCACTGCGGTAAATCTCGCTGGCATCGAGCACACCACTTTACGGCGCGGTATGTCCCTCGCCACTCCCGGCAAATTTCGCGTTACGCGAAGAATCGACGCGCGGCTCGAGCTGCTGCAATCGGCCCCCAAAATGAAGCAGCGAGCTCGCGTCCATTTTCACTCCGGAACCAGCGAGACCGTCGCGGAAATGTTTTTGTCCGGAAGCAAAGAACTCGCTCCCGGACAGAGCGCCTTCGCCCAATTTCGTCTGCAAGACGATGTGCTCGTCCTCGCCGGTGACCGCTTCATCGTTCGCCAGTTCTCTCCGGTGACTACCATCGGCGGTGGCACAGTGTTAGACCCGCTCGCCCGCCGCCCGACTCTGCGCGATACGGGCCGTGTGGCTTTCCTCGAAACCCTGGAGCGCGGCGATAAAGCAGAGATACTCGCAGCCATGACCGAACGCGCCGTACTCGGATTGACCTCCGAGGAGATGGTCGCGCGCACCGGCTGGCTTGAAGACGAGATTGCCGCCGCCGCAAAGAGCCTCATCGACAGCGGGCGGGCGAAGAATATCTCCACGGAGCCGCTCATCTTGCTCGCCGGAAGGGCCTTCGACGAAGCTCGCCAG
>DATBYP010000227.1:0-5388 GCA_036513675.1 Candidatus Acidiferrum sp. | reverse complement strand
GGTGAAGATCGATTGCCCGGACGGAAATTCCAGAATCGCGGAAGCCAAGCGATCGGTTCCAAAATTCGCGTCTCTCTCCAGCGTTCCTGATACTCGTACCGGCTCCTCCCCAAAAATAAAGCGCGACATGGTAATCGGGTAACAACCGATATCCAACAAGCCGCCGCCACCCCATTCCACTTTGTGCCGTACATTCGCTGGATCGCGATTGAAATAGCTGAAGACGCACACTCCCGACCGCAACTCCCCAATCGCTCCGCTACGAATGATTTCTTGCGTGCGCAGCCACTGTGGATGTGTCTTCACCATGAACGCTTCGCCGATTTTTACACCTGTGCGGTCCCGCACCACGAGCAAGGTCTTCGCTTCCGCAACGGTCATACTGATGGGCTTCTCGCACAATACATGCTTCCCGGCTTCCGCTGCCTTGATCGACCACGGCACGTGCAAATGATTCGGCAGCGGATTGTAAATAGCCTCCACCTCGCCGTCCCGCAAAAGCTCCTCGTACGAGCCATACGCTTTAGCAATCCCCAGCTTTTGCGCTGCCTCTTCCGCCTTCTTCTTGTTGCGCGAAGCAATTGCTGTAATCTCGCTCCGCGCACCTTTCTGCATGCCGGGAATCACCCTGCGCATCGCGATCGATGCTGCCCCTAAAACGCCCCATTTTACCTTCGTCATCCGCGTCTCCGTGCCCGCTCTGCTCGTCCGGTCGGCGCTCTGCGTGCTACAGCTTTTCGGCCCTCTTTTATCTCCGTTGCACTACAATGTACCCAACTCGCCCTGGAGGAACCTATGACCGCTGATCGAGTGGAAGTCTCCTGGGATCCCGGCAAGTCCAAGTGGCTAGTCCGTCTTCAGAGCGGTGAAGAAGTAATTCGCCGTTATTGCGACGCCCCGAAAAATGCGGACGAGCAGACGCTACGCGCCGCCGCCGATCGAACCGTGCGCGATGAAGGTTACCAACTCGGCCCGGCCGGCGTTACCGTCCGTCGCGAGTCCGCCGCCCGCCCCTGAGCCTCGGTTGCGGTTTATCCGCCAACTGGAAATCTAGACTTTGCCAAACGAGCACCTCGGCTGCTTCGCGGTTCAGACGCTCGGCAGCGCTATCGATACGAGCCAAGTCGCGAATGTGCAAAGCTGCGCTGTGGCGCTCGCGAATACAAGCTGCTAGAACACGATCAATGAACGCAGGGCCCGAATTGCGAACACCAAGTAGGGCCAGGTTTTATCGCGCAGGCGAGAAATCCGTCAGCGCCATGTACGTGGACTCCACTTTTTCCACGATCTTTCCATTCTCTTCGGACTTGTCGCGCACGCTCTTCCATTCCGGATCATCCTGGAAAGCTTTCCAGTTGGCTGCGGCGGCTTCGCGGCTCGGATGCGCAAGAACATAGATCAGCGTGGCGCTCTTGGCTGGCTCGTCGAGCGGCGTCCAGTACGCCACGTTTTTCATTCCGTGCTTCTCGAAAAGCTTAGTTGTGTGCTCGCGGAAACGCTTCAACAGATCGTCGAGTTTGCCTTCATACGTGTGGTAGACGCGAAGTTCGTACACGGTGGTTGAGGTTGGGTCCGCAGTCGGTTGCGACGCGGCCCAGGTGGCGGTCGGAAGTAGAGTGATCGCTGGAAGCGATTGCAGCAGTGTTCTTCTTTTCATGGCTGGAGATTCTAGCAGGTTCGCACACAGGAAGCGCGGTAGAAGACCCGTTCGACCTGAAGCGGTATTACACGGCGAAAGGATATGTTTCCGGCAGCTCGCCCTTGTCCCACTGCGCTGTTCGCTCCAGCGGTTCCACCGCTCGCGTTTGGTCGAGGTGAATCACAGCGTCGAACTGATCGGCAAGGCGCGCATGGAAGTAGTGGCTGACGCGCTCTGATTCCGGCAAATAAATCACGCCAATGGCGCGTTCCAGCCGCTGCTGATTCAAGACTCCGGAAAGCCAGTCCGCGCCCCGCAGCATCAGCAGAAAACCGGGGATCTCTGTCGCGTGAAAAAGATCTTCGAAGCTTCCGCCAAGCGCGGGTCGCACTCGTTTCCGCTCCGCGGGTGCGTCCCAATTCGAGGCCGCCGTTACCGTACCTGTGTAGGTGGTAAAACCCGCGAGCACCGCGTCTATTCCATAACGCTGGCGCACGAGTTGGCCCACGTTTAACTCGCCGTGATCACCCATCTCCGTAGCCCGCGCGTCTCCCAGGTGCGAGTTGTGCGCCCAAACCGCGATTTTGGTGGACGAAGCACCCAGATGATTCACGAGCGCGTCCAGAGTTTCCACCATGTGCTGATCCCGCAGGTTCCACGATTCGACCCTGCTCGCGAACATCGACCGGTAATAACGCTCGGCATTTTTCACCAGCCGCGCATTTTGTTCGGCCATAAAGAAAGCGTCAGGATCGACGCGCCCGTCGCGGCTGGCCAACTCGCCGGAGCGCTTTTGCATTTCCACCAGTTGACTGACGGCTTCATCTTCACAACTTTTGCTAAGACCAAAACTGGCGGCATACCCGTAGGCTTGCGTGTCCTCGCCAAAATGTTCAAAGCAAGCGTAACGATAGCGCGCACGCTGCGCTCCTTCGGGATCGACCTTGTCCAGAAAATCGAGCACCGCTCGTGCCGAAGCATGCAGGCTGTATAAATCGAGACCGTAGAAGCCGACCTTGCGCGTGCCTTCCGGTAATGCGTCATTGTATTCGCGCAGCCACGCGACGAACTCCAGCACGTCCGCGTTGCGCCACATCCAAGTCGGAAAGCGCTGGAACGAACCGAGTGCTTCCACCGCTTCCGCGTCTTCTCCGCGCCCTTGCACGTAGCGGTTGACGCGATAAGCGTCCGGCCAATCCGCTTCTACCGCAACTGCCGAGAAGCGTTTCTCCTCAATCAGCCGCTGCGTGAGCTCCGCGCGAGTGTGATAGAAATCGTGCGTCCCGTGCGAGGCTTCGCCGAAAAGCGCGAAACGAGAGTTGCCGGTCAACTCTATCAGCGGGTCATAGTCGTATCGCGAGCCGGTGACGGTGCGTGCATTTTCTCGTACTGCCCGAATCTCTAGCCGAATGTCCTGTGCCATGATGAAATTCCTTACCGGGCATGGGTGAATTGGCGTGGGCCGATCGTGCGTGCTCAGGCAGCTCTGTGCGCAGGGAAGCCTGCGGCTCGCCTTAGCAAATCGCGTACTTCTTCATCGCTCGTTTGCGAAAAATCTGCGTACCACTGGCCCACGCCCCAAAATGGCTCCGGAGTGACGGCGCAAATCACTTTGTCGGCGACGGATTCCAACTCCGCGCAAGAATCGCGAGGCGCCACTGGCACAGCAACCACGATTTGCGCCGGCTGTTTCTGTTTGAGCGCGAGCACTGCGACACGCATCGACGAGCCTGTCGCCAAACCATCGTCAATTAAAATCGCCGTTTTCCCGTGCACATCCACGGGGGGACGCCCGTCACGGTATTCCCGTTCTCGACGTTCCAACTCACGCTGCTCTTCCTGTGTCACCTGCTCAACCACCTCGTCGGGAATACCCAGCGCGCGGATTAGCTCTCGATTCAACACGCGGGCTCCGCCCGACGCGATCGCTCCCATGGCCAACTCCTCTTGCCTGGGCAATCCCAACTTACGCACCACGAAAACATCCAAGGGCGCGTTCAGCGCTTTCGCAACTTCGAATCCGACGGGCACGCCACCCCTTGGCAGCGCCAGCACCACCACATCATCCCGGTTGGCAAACTCACGCAGCGTTTCAGCCAACAGCCGGCCCGCCTCCGTCCGATCGCGAAATGGGAACATGAGACTCCCGCTTCCTCTTTGGTGAGCTATTTGGTGAGATGACGAGCCGCGAGCAGAGGTGTGCAGCAAATACCGTCTAATTTGAGGGAAAACGACGGACGGAGTCAGCAATTTGACAGTGCTCGGGAATTAATCTGAACGCTTGACGAACCGACTTCCTGCTTCTTACTCTCGACACTTGGCGAGCGCGAGCTGGCATACGCCGAGACTAAAGAACGGCGCGCGGTCCTGGCTCAGATTCGAGCGAACCCAGCAGACCAAGGCTCGGCGAATACTCGTCGTGCTGCTGTAGTGTGGTGAGCACTTCGAGTACCTCACCATACGCCGCGATCGCCACGCCGTAATCGTGATGCTCAAAAGAATATTTTGGTGTCGTGCGCCGTTTGATTTGCAAGTCCGCGGAAAGTTCGAGAATTCGTTTGACGGCTTTGTCCACCAGCGAGGGAAATTCCATCATGGACCGGGGCCTCCTGTTACGAACCTTACTCCACCTCGTAAATCACGCAATCAGGTGAAAACTCGCTTTTCCCAACGGAGTTCCCTTGTGCGCCGGCAAACCCCCGCATATACCCGGATCGGGCCCAACCTCTAAGACAATTCATAGCCCCTGATAGGCGGTTTACCGGATGGCGCGCAAGCCCCCCGCCAGCTAATTTGCACCCGCACCATTTGAGGATCTCTTAATCCCAGGGAGGCATGCTCGATGGAATATAGTCCGTTCGACATAATCAAAGTCCTGGCCGATGACAGTTTGGCCTGGGTGGAAGCCGCGAAGGAACTCAGCACGGCAAGAATTCGCGTTTGGGAATTGCTCGCCCACTCTCCCGGCGAATACATCGTCTTCAATCAACAAACAAAAACGTTAGTCGCGCACTTCTCCATTCACGAAACTCCCCAAATACCAGAGTGGTGGCGTCAGGAAGACGAATGCCTGGAAAATCCGCAGCCAGCAGTTGCGGCGCTCAGCAACGATTCGACGAACAACGACGCTGCCGCGTTCGATGACGACTACGACGAGTATTTTGAAATCCTGCAACCCGCAGTAGCATAGCCGCCAAAATTGTAGGGGCACAGCACCGCTGTGCCCTTGTCCGCGCGATGTGAACTGATGTTCTACGCCTTCGCCGCCTTCATCTGCGCAAGTCGCTCCTGAAACTGCCGCGTAATGTGAGGCACAATCCCCAATTGCCGCTCGATTAGCATGAGCTGCGCCCGATGATGCATCTCGTGTTCCTTCACGCCTAACAGCCACTCGAGGCGTGACTTCGCCGTTTTCCCGTCGCCTTCGGTCATCGTCTCCACGAGAAAATCCGGCGTCAACGTTTCGAGCCACGCCGCAAATTGCTCTCCCTCCGTGCGCAGCAGCTGCACAATCTCCGCCTTCGTTCGCTGCTTGCCTTCCTCCGCATCGAGACGGTCCCGCCACTCAAGAAAGTTGATGCTGGCCAAAGTGGTCAATCTCTGCTTCCTGTGAATCTCATCCCAAATCCGCGTGGCAATCCCGATATGCGCCAACATCCGCCCCACCGATTTACACTCCGGCGCCGCCACGTGTCCGTACTGCGACTCCGGAATATCCTCCGCCACCTGAATCGTGTTCTTCCGTACCG
>DATBYP010000226.1:0-6477 GCA_036513675.1 Candidatus Acidiferrum sp. | reverse complement strand
AGCGTCGAAGCAATCAGCTTGTCTCCGGTTGCCAGCGCAATGTGATTACCTGCCACCAGCGCCAGATGTTCGGCCACGGTTGAGTCCACTTGATAGCCGATGGCCAGAAAACCCAGCTCCTGCGAATTGGAACCTGCGCCGGCGGTTATGGTGCGGAGAAACACTTCGTAAAGCCGCCCATTGTCATACCACCACGATGCGTCTTCGCCCTGGTCAATCGACCGTTTCAGATCGCGCTCAGCCACTTCCGGCGGCAAGCCGGTCTTAGTCACGTGAAACGCCACAATGCGCCGGTCTGGCAGCGCAAGCATAAAAAGATCACTGCCCGCCAATTTCCACCAGGAAGTGGACGCATCCTGAATCGTCAGCGCATGCTCGGTAGTCATCTGCGCTTTGACAATTGGTAGGTCAGCCAGCATTGCTGCGGTACGAGAGAGTTGCTGCTCGCGCTGCCGCTGCACGCTTTCAAACGCGCGCACCGATGCTTCCGTACCGTCGCGCACCTGCCGATCTGTTTCCACGCTCACCGTGTGCCGGATGATTAGCAGCAGCGCACCGGTCAAGCCGCAGATAATCAGCAGCGTGGCGATCACAAGTTGTGTGCGCAGGCGGAAGTGAGTCATTTCAGTTCCATAATTTTGCGGAGACCAGCTTCAAAAGCTGCCGCTTGCCACGGCGTCCCCGGGGACAAATTTGTACCCGGCGCCATGAATGGTCAGGAAAAATCGCGGATTGGCGGAGTCCGGCTCCAGCTTTTGCCGCAGCCGTAGGATGTGATTGTCTACCGTGCGAGTGGAGGGATAATTCTGATACCCCCAGACTTCGTTCAACAGCTCGTCGCGCGTAAGCACGCGTCCCGGGGAGCCGGCGAAAAACTTCAGCAGCTTGAACTCTTGCGCCGTCAGCGTCACGGATTTCCCGGCCAGCGAAGCTTCCATGCTGGTGAAATCCACGCGAGCATCGCCAAACTGCAAAACTTCGTGGCTCATGTTCTTAGCCGGAACGATGGAAACATTCTGATTTTTCGCGCCGGCGCGCCGCATGGCCCGGCGCACGCGCGCCAGCAGCTCTCGCGGACTGAAAGGTTTCGTCACATAGTCGTCAGCACCCAACTCCAGTAGCAGCACCTTATCCTCGACCTCCGCGTTCGCGCTCAACACCACAATCGGCACGGACGCTGCAATGGTCTTGAACTCGCGGCACAACTCCTTGCCCGAAAGCCCCGGCAGCTTCAAATCGAGCAGTACGGCGCTCGGCGGTTGTTTGCGAAATGTCTCGAGCCCAGTGATTCCGTCGGAGGCAATCTGCACCTGCAGCGAGTCCGCTTCGAGCAGTCGCTGCAGCGTGCGTTGCATGGCCCTGCTGTCTTCCACTACGAGTACTGTTTCCATGACGTTTGCGTCCTTTTCGTTTGGCTTCATGCAGTCCGCCGAGATTCGCGTATCATTCAAGTCTCCTCAAGCCCGCTCCGCTGTACTGGCACAGCATCGTGCGCCCGTCTGTTCGCCCACGAAGAGCTTAGTAATCCGTCTTCAGTGTCTCCGGATCATAGTCCTGCCCGTATTTGTTCTTGTGCTCGGCCGGCGCTTGCATTGCGGCCTTCAGCGAAATCGCGGGCAGCGTGTGGTTGTCGTTTATCGCCACTTGGCGCTGCAACACTTGCAACGATTCTGGCGCTGCGTTTTCATACCACACATGCAAAATGTATTTGCCCGGCGCCACTCCCGCAATCGAGTACCGGCCCTTCTTGTCCGTAACCGCGAAAAGCTCCGAATCTATTGCCAGCACCACGCCGGTCATCTCCGGATGAATGTTGCAGAAAAGATAGGACGGCCCGATGCGGTCGAATCTCACCGACTTCTGCGTGCCGGCTTGATACAGCCCCAGGTCAAATCGCTTTCCGCGATAGAGGGAAAAAACATTGTGGAACCACGGGTCGGCATTCGGAAAATCCACAACGCTGCCCACCGGTACAACCAGGAGCCCCGGCTCGAAACGCTTGTTGTGCTGCAGAAGCCGGTAGCGTACTCGCTCCGTCGTGGCGCGCGCGGGCCGTACCGCACTGGTAGGCGAGAGCCAAACGACAATCTTGGACGCGTCTTTGACTGGCGCTCCCGATTCAGCCGTAATCAAACCAGCCTCTCCGCTAACGATAAACGCTTGCTGGCTCGCGTCGTTGGCAGGCCGTGCGGCAAGAAAGGCGGCTGTACCAACCATCGCGAACGCAACAAAAATCACTTGGCGAACGTTCATAAGCACCTAGAATAAGAATCCGACAGCAAGACCTACTTGGCCCGCGCTATCGGGCGATCCCGTGACTTCGTATGTGCGCAGGCGCCGGTATTCCGCCGAAAACACCAGATCGGACCTCGGACGAAAAATGTAATTAGCAAACATCATCTGGTTGCGGGCCGGAATCAGTGGCGCAGGGAAGCTGGCGCTGAGCGTCCGCCGGAGGCCCGCCGAATTGCGTCCGCCGGTTCCCGCCGCCACATTGAACTCATGCTGCGCGTTCCATCTGAATTTGAGCTGCGACCATCCGCCGATCACTCCCACATTGGCCAAAAGGGGCGCTGTAAGCGTGTTGTAGACAAACTGGTTTTGCAGCGGGTATGGATTCTCCGGCACGCCGCCAAACCTATCGATGCCGCGCCCGGTAAAAAATTGGCCGCTCAGCTCCGTCCGTGGCAGCAATCCGAATTTCCAATCCGCTGTCGCCGCCCATCCCTCCACGCGATAGAACCCAAAGAATTCTTGCGGCGAATAAACACCGCCCACTCCGAAAGAAACCGGACGTTCTTCCGATTTTCTGTTGTACGACACGTGTATCGCGTAGGTGGGAATGCGCGAGCTTTCCGCCGGGCTCGGCAACCGCAAATTGTTGTTCGTGGTGTAGTTGACGTTGGAAGAAGGATCAAGCAACCCCGCTTCCACTTTAAATGGCGAGCCCGCACCACCGAATCGGTGCTCCACACGAATCGTCGGCGTCCACGTCCACAAGTTTCCCGCCGACGCGAACCCCGGAACCGCTACGGACATGTATGTGGTCGGTATGTTTGGTGAGAAAAACGGATAGTCCAGCCCCGCAATCGCCGAAGTTTTCTCCCAATCGAAGCGGATACGCGCAATCCGCAAGTTGGCGATACCCGATGTAGTCGCCGTGTACCCGCTGGGCAGCCCGCCGTAAAAGCCCATTTGTAGGTCCGCGCTTGTACGCACGCCAAAAATCTGGGGACCAATGCCCGTCAAACCAATGATCGATTGCCGTGCCGACGCCCCGAGCCCGCCGGAGGGATAGCCCGCGCGAGTCGGCAGAGCGATCGCCGGCAGATCAAGGTTATCCACGCTGCCGGAATTATCGAATGCGTTGAAGAGCGCAATGCCCGAGAGTTTCAGCCGAAACTTAGAACCGCTCTCCACCTTCGTCTGCCGTTGTTCTTCGACACGCGCATTCAGTAAGTCCCAGTCGTCCTGCGAAATCTCCGCCGCGTGCGGCGTTCCTTCCTGCGCAAGAGCAGCGGCGACGGCCGCATTTGATCCCTGTGGAGCCACGGCGGCCGTGGCAGCATCCATCCGCTTCAGCACCTCTCCTAACATGGCGCGAAGCTGTTCAATCTCGTTCCGCGATCGAGCCAGCTCCGTCTGGGTCTGTTCCAGGGAGCGCGTGAGCAACTCGATCTTGCCGTTAAGCTCCTGTCCATTCGGCTCCTGCCCATTCGCCTGACTGTTCGGCGAAGCCTCAGCAACCGGCGTGCTCTGGGCGAAGCCGCTCGCGCAGGTGGCCAACGTAGTCATCAAGCAAAGGCCCATGACGCATGCGTTACGCAGCCGAGACATCATGTCTCTACCCTCCTAGAGCGCCACCGCGGCTCACTACATATAACTGGCGTCCGCCTGTAAAAATTCTGCTAAAAGTCTGCAAATCGCAGAATGCCCCGGGTCCAAAGGCCTGAATAATTGTAAAAGGTGACTTTAGCGCGAATAACTGTTCCACGCGTGGGTGAGATAAATAAATGACGGCGCGGTGACATCTTGTTTACAAATTCCAAGCAGCACGAACCGCGATTATTTCGACTAGCAGCCGGAGCGACTGCTTAGTCCGCGGGTTCTGGAATTGGAGCGGTCTGTGTTCGACGGCTCGGCACTAGGCTGCGCACAAGCACGTAGAGCACGGGGATGAAAATCAAGTTCAAGGTAGTTGCCGCGATCATCCCGCCAAACACCGTCGTACCCACGGAAACCCGGCCCGCGGCGCCAGCACCGCGCGCAATCACCAACGGCACGACGCCCAAAATAAACGCCAACGAAGTCATAAGGATGGGCCGCAGCCGGATGCGTGCCGCTTCAATCGCCGCATCCACGATGCTCATCCCCTTTGCCCGCAGTTGCTCCGCGAACTCCACGATCAGAATCGCGTTCTTACTCGAAAGCCCGATCAGCATCACCAAGCCGATCTGGCAGTAAACATCATTCTGCAATCCACGCAATGCCTGGTCGCCAAGAGCGCCCAGCAGCGCCACCGGCACGGCGAGCAGCACGATAAAGGGCAAGACAAAGCTTTCATACTGCGCCGCCAGCGTCAGGTACACGAAAGTCAGGCCGAGTGCAAAAAGCAGGGCAGCCTTGCCGCCGGACTCCACCTCTTCCAACGATAGCCCCGTCCACTCAAAAGTCATTCCATTCGGCAGCACGCGCTTCGCCAGCGCTTCCATGGCCGCCATGGCTTCTCCGGAGCTACGCCCCGGCGCTGCCGAGCCATCGACCTCCGCCGAGCGGAACAAATTGTAGTGGCTGATTACTTGCGGATTCGCCGTCTGCTCGATTTTCACCAAGTTGTCGAGAG
Organism: Candidatus Acidiferrum sp.; assembly: GCA_036513675.1. Taxonomy (GTDB): domain Bacteria; phylum Acidobacteriota; class Terriglobia; order Acidiferrales; family UBA7541; genus Acidiferrum. The sequence continues at coordinate 1,634 of DATBYP010000226.1, read as the reverse complement.
GAATCATCTTCCCCGTATCGGAGCGCAAGTAGTACTGTCCGATGTCTTGGGCCTTGGAGCGAAACTTCTGATCGGCCTGCACGTAAACACGGTACGCGCGATTATTAAAATCGAAATCATTCACATACACCGAACCCATGTACACCTGAAGGGCATTGGTGATCTGGTTCAGCGGCACCTGTAGGCTTTTCGCCTTCTCCCGGTCGATGTGAACGAGATATTGCGGATCATTAGCGGTAAAGCTCGAAAAAAGTCCGGCGAGGTCGGGGTTCGTCCGGCTCTGGGCCACCAAGTGATTCGCGGTATCTGCGATGGCCTGCAGCGTATTGCGTCCCTGGTCCTCCAACACAAACTGGAATCCGCCGAACTGCCCCAATCCCTGAATGGCCGGGGGATTGAACGGAATCACCAGCGCTTCCGGTATGCTCATCAGGGGACCGCGCAGCCGACTCAACACAGATGCTGCCGTGTGTCCAGCGCCCGTCCGCTCTCGGAACGGCTTCAAAGGAATAAACACAATCGCGCGATTGGGCGCCGAGCCGGAAAAACTGAATCCTCCGACCGAAAATACTCCTTCCACTTCCGGGATATTCGCTGCGGCCACTTCTACTTTACGCATCGCTTCCAGCGTGTATTCCAAGGACGCGCCCTGCGGTGCCTGCACTATGACGATCAGGTAGCCCTCGTCATCTTCAGGAATGAATGCCCGCGGAACTTTCTGATACAGCCAATACGCGCCAACCAGGGCAATGAGGAAGCCAGCGAAGGCAGCATATCTCCAGGCGCCACTAAGCACACTACGGACAGAGGATTCATACCATTTGGTACCGGCGGTAACCACGCGGTTGAACCCGCGGAAAAAGCGTCCTTGCACGCGTTCGCGGTGATGTCCCAAGAAAATCGCCGAGAGCGCAGGCGTAAGCGTCAGCGCGTTGAATGCGGAAATGGCGACCGAAAAAGCAATGGTCAGCGCGAACTGTCGGAACAGGATCCCGGTAGTTCCGGGGAACAGCGCCACAGGTACAAACACAGCCACCAAAACCAGCGACGTCGCAACCACCGCTCCCGCAACTTCTTTCATAGCCACGGAAGCGGCGTTGTGCGGCTCGGTGATGCCTTCCACAATGTGCCGTTCGACGTTCTCAATGACTACAATTGCGTCGTCCACCACCAAGCCGGTCGCCAGCGTGATGCCGAACAGCGTCAGCGTATTGATGGAAAATCCGAACGCCTTGATGAAAATAAAGGTTCCGACCAGCGATACAGGAATGGTAATCGCCGGGATAAATGTGCTGCGCCAGTCCTGCAAAAACAAAAAGATGACCGCAATCACCAGCGCGATGGCTTGCAGCAACGTGATCAGCACGTCGCGGATGGATTCGCTGACCACGTTCGTCGTATCGAAAGCAATCGCGTACTTCAGCCCCGGTGGAAAATTCTTGGAGAGCTTTAGGAACTCCGCCTTCGCGGCTTTATCCACGTCCAGAGCATTCGCCCCCGGCAACTGCGTCACGCCCATGCCTACAGCTTCGTGCCCGTCAAACCGCAGCCGCGAACCGTAATCTTCAGCCCCCAGTTCCGCGCGCCCTACGTCCTTCACCCGCACCAGCGTTCCATCCGCGCCCGTTTTCAGG
>DATBYP010000225.1:0-13211 GCA_036513675.1 Candidatus Acidiferrum sp. | reverse complement strand
AGACGTGTTCGGAATGACGGGCAGTGCTTTATGCGTCAGTCGTGAAGGACGACGCTTAGGAGGGAGGCATCGATATGAATTCCGCCGTTGTACTTAATGAAACCGAGCTTCCTGAATTTGTTCATGAACAAATTGACGCGCGTGCGCGACGTGCCAATCATCTCCGCCAGCGTCTCTTGCGATACTTTGGGGAGTGCTCTCTTGGGCTGGTCTTCCTTACCGTAGCGGGCAAGCAACAGGAGGGTGCGCGCGAGGCGTTTCTCGGTGGAGTTGAATAGCTGATCGATCAAGTCTTCCTCGATTCGAATGTTGCGGGTGAGCACGAAATTGATGAAGAGGTCGGATAAATCATGCTGCTCGTGCAGCACGCTTTGCATTTCCTTCTTGTCAATGACGAGGATCGTGGTAGGTATAGTCGCTGTGGCATTGCCCATGCGACGCGGCTGACCCGCCAGGCAACCCTCGCCAAAAAAGTCACCAGGCCCCAGAATGGTGATGATCGCTTCCTTGCCGGCTTCACTAACGGCGGTAATCTTCACAGCGCCTTCTTGTACATACATGACGCTGTCCGCAGGGCTACCTTGAGAAAAGATAGTATCGGCTCTCTTAAACTGCCTAACTTTTCTCGCCACGCCAACCGAATCTAGAAATGCTTGTGCGTTGAAAGCGTCCGTTTTCTTGGGCACCCGCTTAGATTTCTTGGTACTGTGATTCATAAACTAACCCTATAACAATTCTTCAATCCAGCCCACTTCCGTTCTGGCAATTTCGCCGACACGGCTAGCCGCTTATAATTTCTTACTATAGATAGGTCAAAATTAAAACACAAACATTGTTTCTTGTCTGTACGATGCACCACAAAGGTAGGCTCGTTTGGGGGCGAGCGCAAGACGGTCCAGCTGGGCGGTGTGGAAAAGCGGCGGCACCCCGGGCAAGGAGTGGGCGATTAGCTACATTGAGATGCGCGTGTACTCTCCGCGCACCAAGGGGTGCGTGACCGGCCTGCCGCCTGATCCGCTTTGGCTTCGAGAGATGTCACGTTTCGCACAGATTGTTGGGCCCTTTTTTGATTGAATTGACGTGGAATCTCACAGGCCATGAAGTTTTTACCCAGTGAATGCACCGCACTTTGCGCGCGGTGGAGGATTGACATGAGCGGGAAAAACTTTCGAGTCCAACACACAGGTGAAAGGACCAACATCGAGGGGAAACACGTAACGAACAAAGTACTTCTGGCAACGCCCGACAATGAATACCAGATGATGCGCGCTGACTTGACGTACGTCGATATGCCAAATCATCTTAGCCTGCATGAACCGACACGAAACATCGAGTTCGTGTATTTCCCGAACCGCGGAATGGTTTCCCAGGTGGTGGTGACCAAAGACGGTCGAACGGTAGAAGTGGGTGTGGTGGGAAGCGAAGGTTACGTTGGGGCAGGATTGGCGGTTGGCTTGAGCAGAAGTTCGGTGCGGGAGATAGTGCAGATCGCGGGCGATGGCTTCCGAATGATTGGGAGCGCGCTAGAACGAATTTTGCAGTCGGCTCCGCAGTTGCAGATGATCTTGAATAGGCATTCGGGGCTGCAAGGGATGCAAGTTGCGCAAACTGCGGCGTGCAATCGACTGCACGATATACAGCAGCGTCTCTCGCGGTGGCTGCTGATGACGCAGGACAGGGTGAATTTGGGAATACTTCCAATCACCCACGATTTCATAGCCATGATGATGGGCACGGATCGATCGAGCGTGAGCGTGGCGGCGGGTATACTGCAAGAAAAGGGGATCATAGAATACGCGCGAGGCGCGGTGAGGGTCGTGAACCGCCGGAAACTGCAGAGCTCCGCGTGTGAGTGTTATGGGGTCATTCAACAGTTTGAGGATGATCTGGGATTGAGATAGCAATCCTCGCTTGTGTTGGATATCCAACAGACAGTAGCCTCTTCCTATCGCTACTGTTTAAACCTTGTCTATTCACTTCGGTTTTGCTGTGTGGTCGAACAGCAGCGACTGTGGCAGAACCTCGCTCAAAGCAATGAAAGAAGGGGGTTTGTCGCCGCAGTGCCGTCCAAGACCAATGCCATACCCTTTTTCACAGAAGCGTAACGCGCCAATTCGAGGTGTGCCATGGAGGCGATGCGTCGCAAGCTGGTATGGGTGAAAACACAGAATTTTGAGGGCTGGGCATGCGAGGAATGCGCGTGGGCGTTCAAGCCTTCGGGGCCGGTTATTGGCAACTCCATTGAAGAGATGAAGACGCACTACGAACAGCAGCGCGACAAAGAGTTCGCATCGCATGTCTGCGCCGAGCACCCGAGAGGAACAAAAAACCCGAGTTAGCCGAATTCCTCGCGGACTGTCGAGGCGGAGGCAAATTCGGGAGGCGAATCCGCATCCGAGGGGATGTATACTCAAGTCGATTATACATGACTGATTAGGTGCCTTGCATGATCCCCCGGACGCTGCTAGCCCTTTTCCTGTTGGCCGGCCCTGCCTCGCTGCTTGGCAAACCGCAATTTCAGACACCGCAATTTCAGACTGGGGCGCGCACGCACACTGCGCGCGGGACCGTCGTAAATTCGGCGACGGGTGAACCCATCAATGCCGCGCTCGTCCAGCTTAACGGCGGGCGACAACGCTCCGTCCTCACGGGTGCTGAGGGCAAATTTCAATTTGACGGCCTGACGAATGGCTATTTCCAGATCACGGCTCAAAAGCCTGGCTATTTTGCGGCGGAACAGCTTCAGCGCTCCGGAGTGCGGCCAGTAATATTTAGAGCGGAGAAAGAGGACGCTCCCGTCACTATAAAGCTGGTCCCGGAGGGAGTGATCTACGGACGCATCAACGGCGAGAACGGGGAGCCTGCGGAAAACATACCCGTGCAGATCGTGTGGGAGCGCATCGAAAATGGGAAGAAGATGCGAGATGCGAACCGTAGAGTTGAGACGGATGAACAAGGCGAATTCCGCGTGCCTGAGCTGCAGCCAGGCAAGTATTTCGTATTTGCCGGGCCAAGCTATTGGCCGGTGTCGTTTCCTGGGAAGCTTTCGCAAAGCGGAGCGCGCGGGTATTCCGGCGTGTTTTATCCCGGGGTGCCGGACTTGTCCTCCGCCGGGGTGATCGAAATCACTCCGGGGAAGCACGCCGAAATCAATTTGACGCTCACATCACAACCGTTCTACCGGATATCCGGGACTATCAGCGGGTATTCGCCAGAGGTCGGAATCAGTCTGCAGATTGTCAGCGCTTCCGGGCAGGAGATCGGTGCAGGGCTCGACATGGATGAGGCGAGGGGCACGTTTCGCAGCTCGTGGTTCCCTGGGGGTGTGTGCACCCTCACGGCCCAAGCGCAGAACCCGAAAACCAACCAGCAATATTTCGCGTCGCAAAGCTTGAATGTGACTTCGGAGCTTTCCGGGGTGCATTTGGCGCTGGTGCCGGGCGCCGTGATTCCGGTGAGCGCAAGGGTCGAATCAACGCGCAACGACACGCCGGGCGACGGAAGACCGCCACAGATGTTCTTTAGTTCGAGTGGGCGTCGCCAGGTACATCAGCAAGACAGTCCTGCGGGCGCGGCGCTGAGGCCGCAGGGGCGTCTTTTTTCGCAGCAGCAGCAATATACGCAGTCCACGACGGAAGAAGACCCCAATCCGGCGATACGCAATGTTCCTCCCGGCGTGTACTCCGTGGAGATCCAACCGAACGGCCCGTACTATGTGCAGTCCGCGCGCTCCGGGTCTATCGATTTGCTCGAGCAAAATCTTACGGTAGGGCCCGGCGCCTCGAACCAGGCTATCGAAATCGTTTTGCGCGACGACTTCGCCAGCCTGGAGGGGAGTCTTACGTTCGACGCGCAAGGCGAGGCGGCCACAATCCTTATCATTCCGGCCAACGCGCCAATGAACGCGCAGCAGCCGAGGCGCGACGTTAGCGTGATGGGCGGGTCGCGCTCTTTTCAGATACCGCAGCTCGCGCCGGGGGAATACAAAGTTTTGGCTGTCTACAATCCTGAGGACCTCGAATACGACAACCCGGAGGCGATGCGCAAATATTTGTCTAAGGCGCGCGACGTTTTGCTGGCGCCCAACCAAAAGGCAAAAGTGGAGCTGGAAGTCGTGCGCATCGAACAGGGAACCCAATGATTTTGCAAACTCTTGGAGCGGTTCTGCTAGCTCTCGGCTTCTTCACTCAGTCGAGCGTGCTGCCGCAAACACATGCGTTGGCGCAGGAAGCTGCCGCCGGGCGAAATTTGCGGGTCAGCGGAACGGTCGTCGACGCTACCAGCGGACAGCCGCTCGCGCGCGCCCGCGTATTTCTTACACCGGCGGATGAGCGCGATCCCGGGGAATTTGTGCTAACCGGGGATGACGGACGATTTGCGTTCGAGAACCTTGCCCCAGGGCATTATGTGCTGGGGGCTGGGCGCAAGGGTTATGTGCAGCAGGTTTATAAGCAGCACGAACAGTTTTCGACGGCGATCATCGTCGGCCCCGATCTGGTCACCGAAAATTTGCGGTTTGAGTTGCGTTCCGCGGCCTCGATCGCGGGCCAAGTGGTCGACGAACGAAACGAACCGGTGCGCAACGCCCGCGTGATTTTGTTTCACCAAACCGTGCGTTTTGGCCGGCACACCAACTGGCGTGAGCGCGAAGTGGGCACGGACGATCGCGGGCGCTATCGGTTTGGCCACTTGGGGCCCGGAGTATACTTCGTGGCTGCCTCCGCGCAGCCGTGGTACGCGCAGCGGGTGACGCACCAGCGCATCCAGCAAACCAACTCGAGCGGGCAGACGACGTTTCTGGAGTTCACTAATGGGGAGCCGGAGCTCGACGTGGTCTATCCGGTCACGTTCTTTTCCCATGCGGAAGATCTTGCTGGAGCCGTACCTATCACTCTGCATGCCGGCGACTCTGAAGTCGCCGATTTCTTCCTGCAGGCGCTTCCGGCGCTCCATATGCTGATTCATTCTTCGACGTCGTCGGAGAACGAAAATGTCTACGTGCAAGTGACACAAACATTGAGCAACGGCTCGCAAATGCAGGTGCAGGCTAACAGCCAGCAGATCGCGCCGGGCCTGGTCGAAGTCGGCGGGCTTCCGCCTGGGAAGCTTCGACTCGGCTTGGTTGTTTCGAAAGAAGGCGAGTCCTCCACGCGTTGGCACAACGTTGAGCTTGCCGGGGACATGGACGTCAGCGCCTCGGAAACGAAGGCATCAGCGACGGTGAGCGGGGTGGTGAGGTTCGATGAAGGTGTTCCACCCCGCCGCTTATTGGTGAGTCTGCGGCTTAGCAGCAGGTCCGCCAATGAGGAGTTTGTGATGCAAGCGGATGAAAATGGGGAGTTCAGCCTGAAAGACGGATCGCTGCCGCCGGGCACTTACGATCTGTTGGTGGGACAGCCTGCAGCGGCAGCCGTCAAAACTCTATCGGCAACGGGAGCAAAGATTAATGGGCGGAGCTTGGAAATCGGCGAGGGCCAAGACGTCAAGCTAAGCGTCGTGCTTTCGAGAGGCACAGGGCAAATTTCGGGAGTGGCGGTGAAGGATGGCAAGCCGGTTGATGGAGTGATGGTTGTGCTCGTTCCGGAACTCCCTGAGCACAATCTTGTGCTGTTTCGGCGGGACCAGAGCGACTCGGATGGATCGTTCCATCTGAGCGGGGTCATTCCGGGGAAATACACGGTGGTGGCAATTGAGAATGCGTGGGAGTTGGACTGGTTTCAGGCCAGCGTAATCAAGAAGTATTTGGCTGGCGGTGAAGCACTACAAGTACAAGCCGATTCCCGACTCGAAGTGAAGGTGAAGGTCCAGCAGTAACGCTACGCCTCCCCCTTACGCATCGGCGTACACAGGCGATCACAAACCGCGCGCTAATTGCAGTGCTGCGGCCAAATCGAGAGCACATAACGGCATGAACTTGCCTTCACAATGCGCCAGCGGCTTGCAGAATTTGCTCAGGGCGGGCCCGGACGCGAAGGTCGTCAGTGAGGTTGATCCAGCGGATCGTGCCAGAGGAGTCGATGAGGAACTCGCCAGGTCGAGCGACGTCGTGGCCCTTGACCCCGGCGCCTTTGTGGAGGAGGTCGTAGCGGCGGATTACTTCGGCGTTTGGATCGGAGAGAAAAGTGTAGGTATAGCCGGCTTTGCGGCACAGGTCTTGCGATTCGCTGGGGGAATCAACGCTGATGGCCACGGGCTTAACACCTAACTTTTCGAAATCTTGCAACCGATCCTGTATACCCCGTAACTCGGAGTTGCAGAACGGTCACCAGTAGCCCCGATAGAAAATGAGGACAACGCCTTTCGTTGGCGGCGAGGCGGTGATGGGCGTGGAGAGCAGAGATGCGAGTGTAACGGTAGCGCCGTTGGTGTCGGACAATGCGAAATCGGGCGCTTTTTGGCCGACCTTGGGCGCCTGGGTAGAAGGGGGCAAGTGCTTTCCCAAGGAAAAGATTGATAAGCAGAAGAAGAGCAGAGCGGCAACGCTGAGAGTGGTAAGGATTGGACCGGCAATCCTTCCGCGATAGAGATTGGGTTGGGCAAACGCGCGGCGCAACCCGACAAAGAGGAAGACCAGAGCAAGAGCAAAGAGCAAAAAATTGGGCCAGGGCATATCGCGAGTGCTGGGATATTTGGCGAAGATGGGGATATAGCTCAAGAAGGCAAAAAGAGCGATGAGGAAGCCCAGCCAAAGCGGTGCATTGCGGCGGCGTTTCGGGCCCGCGGCAGCAGTGGAGGAGTCAGCGGGCAAATCTTCTGGCATAGACGTTCCTCGTTTGGTCTTGCGACTGCCTCGCTACTGGACGGCAGCAAAGGCTAACACAAATTCAATGAGCCTGAGCGAAGCCAGGAGCGCTCGCGTTGCTCGCTCACAGGCTGACAGCTGTGCTACTAGGACGCGCTGAAGCGCGCCTCTACAACGATTGCGCAGGACGCTGAAGTTATTTGGACGGCGGAGGTGTGGGAGCAGCGGGGCCGCCTTTTACGTAGTGATTGTACCAAGCTAGGTAGCGCTCCAGGCGGTCTTTGAGATGGCTGGGCGCTTTGAATTCGTGGTACTCGCCGGGGTAGACGACTAACTGCGTTTCGCGACCGAGGCTTTTCATGGCTTGGTACATTTGCTCGCCACCGAGAATGGGAACGTTCCAGTCGATATCGCCCCCCATGAAGAGGGTGGGCGTGGTGATGTTGGCGACTTTGTAGAAGGGCGAGAGCTTGTCGTAGAGCGCGTGGTTCTCCCACGGGCGGCCTAGCTCGGTTTCGTAGTCGCGCTGGTATTGGTCGTGAGCGTACATGCTGGTGTTGTTGGCTTCGCCAGCGCCGGAGATGGCGGCTTTAAAGCGCGTGGTCTGGGCGATGATGAAGTCAGTGGAGATGCCGCCGTAAGACCAACCGCCGACGCCGAGCTTGTCTGGATCGGCGATGCCTTGCGCGATGGCGTAATCAACGATGGCTATGTCGTCCTGGTAGTCCTTGTTGCCCCAATCGGCGTAGATCGCTTTGGCGAAATTCTCCCCGTAGCCCGTCGAGCCGCGCGGGTTGGGGAGGAGAACGGCGTAGCCATGGGCGGCGAGAAGCTGGGCGAGATGGGTAAACTCGGCATAGTAGGCCCAGACGGGTCCACCGTGGGGGCGGAGGATGGTGGGATATTTTTTGCCGGGTGTGTAGTCGAGCGGCTTGTAGAGGTAGCCGTGGACCGGGGTGCCGTCTTTGCTTTTGAACTGGATGTATTCGGGCTGGACGAGCTTGAGTTGCGTCAGGAAGGCGTCGTTTGTCTTGGTGAGGCGCGTGAGCTTATTGCTGGAGGCAGGCTGCGCGTAGATTTCGCTGGGGCGGTCGGGCATGTCGATCTGGGCGGCGATGTCGCCGTTCTTGGCAACGGAATAGGCGTAGAGCATGAAGCGACCGTTGATGGCGCGGGTTACTTCGCCGCCGGAGACGGGGACGCGGCATAGATTTTGTGTGCCGTCATCATCGGCGATGAAGTATATGGAACCGCCGTCGGGCGAGAAGCGCGGCTCAGTGGCATTGCGGTCGAAGGATTGGGTGAGGACGCGGGCGGCGCCTCCATTCGCCGGGGAGACAGCGATGTGGTGCGTGGCGTATTGGAAGAGATGGGGATCGAGCTGGGTGATGTAGGTGATGAGCTTGCCGTCGGGGGACCAGGAAGGTGTGTCGTCATCGCCGGGGTTGGTGGTGACTTGGATTAGCTGCGCGCCTTTGTCAGTGTTATTGGCGGCGACGGCCCAGATGTCCGTGTTGTAGGTGCGGTCGGGGTCGGGCTTGGAGCGATTGCTGGCGAAGGCCAGGAGGCGGCCGTCGGGCGACCAGGCGGGGTGGGCGTCGTCGTAATCGCCGGAAGTGATTTGGGTTAGGTTTTTGGTGGCGAGGTCGAGGACGTAGAGGTGAGCGCGGCGGCGGTCGAGATAGCCGACTTCGTCGGTTTTGAATTGCAAGCGGTCTATAACCCAGGGCTTTTTTGTTTTGGCCTTCTTGTCCTTGTCGGCGGCGTCTTCCTTTTCTTTGGTTTTGGCCGCAGCTAGCTCTTCTTCAGAGGGATCGCGAAGGATTACTACCAGGCGAGTGCCGTCGGGCGACCAGGCGAAATCATCGACGTCTTGGGGCGTGTCGGTTAGGCGCTGGGCTTCACCGCCGGAGCGGTTGAGGAGCCAGACTTGCGCCTTGCCTTCGTTGCGGGCGGAGAGGAAGGCGAGATACTTGCCGTCGGGACTCCAGCGCGGGTGGGAGGAAGAGACGCCTTCGGCGGTCATGGGGATGGCGTCGGCGCCGGCGGTGGAGGTGGGGACGGTCCAGATGCGCTCTTCGGACTTGTCTTCCTTCAGCGAGAGGGTTTTTACGGTGTAGGCGACGAATTGGGCGTCGGGGCTTTGCTGCGGGTCGGAGACTTCGCGGATTTGGAATAAGTCGTCGATCGTGATGGGGCGGGGCTGGGTGGGCGGCTTTTGGGCGGGGGCTACGTGGGGGAGGATGGCGAGGAAGATCGCGGTGGTCAGGCAAGGACCTAGTTTCATTGCTCGAGGCTCCTGATGATTGGAAGTAACGATCGAAACGAACGCGGGAGTTTAGCACAGGCGGCTGGGCAGCTTGGAAGGAGGAGGCAGGGGCGTTGCGAACGAGGTGCGCTGGCGGTATCGGTTGCTGCGGATTGGTGGCTAAAGCTGCGGCCCCGCAAGGATCAGGGTAAACAAGACCGCCGCATTCCACAGCAGGCGAGTCGTTCGTAAGGAGGATTAGGGGAGTTGCGTTAAGCAGCGCGAGAAATTTTGCAGCAGATGCATTTTGTTGTTGCATGCGGAGATGGACCCTGTATTCTTCGGATGCGAAGTTGCTCCGTGTTCGGTGAGAGTGAGCGTTCGCTCTAGGAGGATCGAGAGTAAAAATTGAGTACGTTATCGCTGCCCGCCCAACTCCCTTCCCACGCTATTCCCCAAGCGAAAAAAAGAATCGCCAAGCTAACGCTGTGGCCGCTGGTCGCTGCGACATTTTTCATGGTGTCGGGCGGCACTTACGGCACGGAACAAGTTGTGCAGGGCGCCGGATATGGGCGGGCGATTTTGATTTTGCTGCTGACGCCGGTGCTGTGGAGCTTGCCGACGGCGTTCATGATCGGCGAGCTTTCGAGCGCGCTGCCTGCCGAGGGCGGATATTACGCCTGGGTTCGCCGGGGGCTGGGAGATTTTTGGGGATTTCAGGAAGCTTGGCTGTCGCTGGTGGCGAGTATTTTCGATATGGCAATTTATCCCACACTGTTTGTGGCGTACTTGACGCAAATAGCGCCGTGGTTTCGCGAGGGACATCGCGGAGTGATGGTCGGGCTCTTCGTGGTGGTTACGTGTGCGGCATTGAACGTGGCGGGAATTCGTGTAGTGGGGATCACTTCCCTGGGGCTGTTTTTCTTGTTGTCTATGCCGTTTGCGCTGATCGTGCTGCTTTCACCTTTCAAATTGGCGGCGGTGAGCAGTGCGGCTGTCGCGCCTGTTACGTCCAGCGTGGGCGCGGTGGGATTGCTTGGCGGGATGCTGATTGCGATGTGGAATTACATGGGGTGGGACAACGCTTCAACGATTGCGCTGGAAGTGGAGCGGCCGCAGAGGACGTATCCTAAGGCGATGATCGCGGCAGTGATTTTGGTTTCGTTGACGTATGTGGTGCCGTTCGCGGCGGTGTATCTTGCGGGTGTGCCAGCGGCGGCGTTCTCCGGCGATGGCGCCTGGGCGCAAGTGGCCGGCTTGATTGGTGGAACTTGGCATGGCGCGAATTGGCTGGGATTTCTGCTCGTGCTAGGCGGGATGATGAGCGCGTTTGGAATGTTCAACGCGCTGGTAATGAGCTATTCGCGGCTGCCACTGGCGATGGCGCAGGACGGAATGCTGCCGAGAATTTTTGGGAAGACGCATGCGAAAACGCGAGCGCCCTGGGTGGCGATCGTGGTGTTGGCAACGGGATGGGCACTTTGTTTGGGATTGGGATTTGAGCGGCTGGTTACGCTGGACATTATTCTGTACGGCGCGAGCTTGATGCTGGAGTTTGTGACGCTCGTGGTGCTGCGAATCCGGGAACCGGAGTTGAAGCGGGAGTTCCGGGTGCCAGGTGGATTGACGGGTGCGATCTTGGTAGGAGTCTTTCCGCTGCTGCTGTTGGGGTTGGCGGTGGCGCATGGCGGAAGCGAGACGGTCTTGGGGATAAATGGGTTGTTGTTTGGTTTGGTGATCATTGTGGCGGGGTTTGTGGTTTACTTGGCGACGGCCAGCTTACGGCGGAAAGCGCTGCGGCCGAGGATTGTGGAGCGTGCAGAAGCTGCATAAAGACAGAGAAGTCTAGCAACGTCCGGCTCAACTGCGCCGGACGTTTTTCTTTTTAGAGGGCGAAAAATCTGGCGCCGAGACACAGAAGTCGCGGAGGAGCGCAGAGAAGAGAAAAGCATTAACACAGAGGGCACGGAGTCGGACACTGAGACCGCAGAGAGGAACGAAGGAGTGCGATATACTCGCGGGTCTTTGGTGAAAGCGTTTGGTCGGAGATAACCTCGTGAAATGTTTTTTGCGCGTGATTTTGTTGTGCTTGGGCATATTTGTCGGACCGAGCCTGATGGCTGCACCCGACACTGCTCAGAAATTTGACGCGAAATTGTTTCAGGAGTTGCGGTGGAGGTCGATTGGACCGGCGCGTGGCGGAAGAGCGCTGGCAGTGACCGGCGTGCGAGGACAGCCTGACCTTTTCTATTTTGGCGCAGTCGGCGGCGGCGTTTGGCGAAGCAACGATGCGGGGCGCACTTGGAAGCCGATATTTGACTCGGAGGGAATTGCTTCGATTGGGGCGATCGCGGTGGCGACTTCGAATCCGCAGATTATTTATGTGGGAACGGGCGAAGCGGACATGCGCTCGGATATTGCTTATGGCAACGGGATGTACAGGTCCGCGGACGGCGGGAAGACTTGGACGCACATTGGCCTGGAGGATTCGCGGCAGATTGCGCGGATTCTGGTCGATCCGCGAGACCCCGAAAGAGTCTTCGTGGCGGCGCTGGGGCATGCGTATGGGCCGAATGCGGAGCGAGGCATTTTTTATTCGAAGGATGGCGGCAAGAAATGGAAGCGGGTGTTGTTTCATGACGAAAACACGGGCGCGATTGATTTAGCTTTTGAGCCGGGGAATCCGAAAACAATTTTTGCAGCGCTGCTGCAAACGCGTCGGCCGCCGTGGAATATTTATCCGCCGTCGAAGGGACCGGGGACGGGACTGTATCGTTCGAAAGACGGCGGGGGGCACTGGGAGCAGTTGAGCGGACACGGATTGCCTTCGGAAGGATTGGGGCGCATGGGGATTGCGTTTGCGCCGAGCAACTCGCGACGGATTTACCTAATTGCGGATGCGAAGGAAGGCGGGTTGTATCGGTCGGATGACGGCGGGGAAAATTGGCTGCGTGTTTCCGACGACAAGCGGATCTGGGGGCGCGGCTGGTATTTTTGCGAAGTGAGCGTGGATCCGAAAGACCCGGACACGGTTTATGTGCCGAACACGGCGCTGTATCGGTCGCGCGACGGCGGGAAGAATTTTACCGTGCTAAAGGGCGCGCCGGGAGGCGATGACTATCATCAACTGTGGATCGATGCGGATGAGCCGCAACGAATGATTTTGGGCAGTGACCAGGGCGCAGTCGTGACCCGCAATGGCGGCGAGACTTGGAGCACTTGGTACAACCAGCCAACCGGGCAGTTCTATCACGTGGCTACGGACAACCGCTTTCCCTATTGGGTTTATGGCGCGCAGCAGGACAGCGGAGCGGCGGCGACTCCAAGCCGCAGTAAGTATCGCTCGTTGAATTTTCATGATTGGCGACCGATGGAGGCGGGAGACGAGAACGGGTACATGGCGCCGGACCCGTTGAATCCGGAAATCGTGTATGGCGGAACCGTGGCTCGGCAGGACCTGCGCAGTGAGGAAGTAATGCAGATGCCGCCTGGATTCTCGCAGACGGAGAAGCTGCGGCGGACTTGGACTTTGCCGCTGGTGTTTTCACCGCTTGATGCTCACGTTTTGTATTTTGGTTCGCAGACATTGTTTCGAACCGCAGATGGCGGAAATTCGTGGAAAGCGATCAGTCCTGATTTGACGCGTGATGATCCGGGAGTGCCGACGGATCTGGACGCGGCTACCGCAGCGGACGCTCCGGCGGAAAAACGGCGCGGCGTGATTTATACGATTGGACCGTCGAGCGTGCAGGCCGGAGAAATTTGGGCGGGCACGGATGACGGACTGATTCAGTTGACGCGGGACGAAGGCAAAACGTGGAGCAACGTCACCCCACCGGAAATAACGCCGTGGAGCAAGGTGACACACATCGAAGCTTCGCATTTTGAGGCAGGGACGGCTTATGCGGCGGTGGACCGGCACAGACTTGAGGACTTGCACGCATATCTATATCGCACGCGGGATTTCGGTAGGAGCTGGCAGCAGGTTTCGAGCGGTATTCCCGAGGGCAGCTTTCTGAATTGCGTTCGCGAGGATCCGCTGCGGAAGGGATTGCTGTACGCGTGTACGGAATTGGGCGTGTATGTTTCGTTCAATGAAGGCGAGTCGTGGCGATCGCTGCAGCGCAATATGCCGGCTGCTTCGATTCGGGATTTGGTGGTGCACGGTGATGATCTGGTGGTGGCGACGCATGGGCGGTCGTTTTGGATATTGGACGATGC
>DATBYP010000224.1:0-13677 GCA_036513675.1 Candidatus Acidiferrum sp. | reverse complement strand
CAGGGCAGCTCATTCAGCCGCGAAATCCGCATCCCAGCAACGTTTTCGGGGGTTACAGACCACCCACATTTCCTTTTGAAGCTGGTATACGTGGCAGTATTATTCATAGAGCTTTTGGAGCAACACCGGAGATACCGAGGTTCCCTCCAGTGAACGAAAAACAAAATCGCTTTCAGTTCTCGTTCAAGGGCACCGTAGCGTTGACGCTCCTTTGTGGAGCCGCGTTGCTGACCGCGCCTCTTGGGCACACACGGCACCAAGGCCAGCAGCAGGGCAGCATGCCCGGAATGGACATGCCCGACAACGGCGAGATGAGCAGCATGGGCCCAAGCATGGCGGCCATGGCCGGACACATGTATATGACCCCGCTACGGCCAATGCAGCCCGGCGACAAAGAAAAAGCAAAGGCCGTCGTGGCCGAAACGAAGGCAATGATGGAGCGCTACAAGGACTACCGCAAGGCTTTGCTCGACGGATATGTCATCGCGAACCCAAAACTCAAGCAGCCCCAATATCACTTCATGAACGAGGCCAACACCCGGGAGGCTGATCTCCGTTTCGACCCGAGCAAGCCAACAGCTCTGCTCTACCGGCGAACTCCGCTCCAGCAATACAAGCTGGAGGGCGTGATGTACACGACCAGCCCCGACGCAACCGAAGATGAGCTAAACGAGCGTGTCCCGCTCAGCATCGCGCGATGGCATAGGCACGTTAATTACTGCGCGGCGCCGGCAGACCGCATAAAGGACTACCAAACCGCCCACCCCAAGTTCGGCATGTTCGGCTCGATAAACACGGAAGAGGCCTGCACGGCCGAACGGGGAACCTTCCACGCGCATATATTCACCTGGATGATCCACATTTTTCCGTACGAACCCGACTTCAAAGAGGTTTTCTCCATGAACGACGACGTGGCCCACGTGCATTGATCCACGCGAATTCCGAATCGGATGGGAAAACAGCAAGCCTCAGCCGACTGCAAATCCTGCGGTCGTAGACTCCTAGTCTTTGGCAAGCGCGTCAGATTGCGGCGACGGATGCGCCGCGAAATCCCCCTGACCAAACCGCCGACGTTCCAGCGCCCGCTTGTCCGGTTAGCGTTAACCAGGCGCTACGTCACCAGTTGAAGTTTCCTTCCGCAATACCGACAAAACGTTATTTGAATTGCGTCATCTGCGATTGGAACGTTCCAGTCTTTTCGGTATTCGAGAACGAAGCGGGTGCCTCGCTTATTTATCACGAAAAGAAGACCCAACCCCTTTTCCTTTTCGGGCCTGGCAATTCGGCCTTCGAGGCCGGAACAACAGAGCTCGGGTGATAATCTACGCCTATCATCTGTGGTTTTGGGGGGATTCCACTTGCCCGACTTGCGTGTTTATCGTCCAAGTGGACTGTTTCCGCCTGGGCCGTCATTTCGCTCGCAATCGGCGCTGAGCACCAAGGCTTGTGACTTCGCACAGGTGGACTTGTGACAACGCTGTGGGCAGCACGTTTCCGTCAGATTTGGACCAACAGATTCAGCATGATCAGCAACTTCTGTGGATTCGCCGATGCCTCCCGATTCTGCTACGCTGGGCCGATCGCGAATCGAAGAGTTGAGGGGAAACAGCGTGCCAGTCGTGGCCGGAGTGGATCTGGGCGGAACTGCGATCAACTATACAATCGTAGACCAGCAAGAGAAATTCCTTATCGATAATCTGTGCGAGCATCCTGCGCTTTCAAGGCAGGGACCTGACGTCTGCCTCGGCCAGATTGCAGAGGGTCTCAAGGTCGCTGTCGAACGGGCGGGTGTGCTGCTTGCGGACGTGGTAGCTGTCGGCCTGGACACTCCAGGTCCTGCCAGTTCGGCGGGCCAGCTCAGCGCACGGGGTTCCACGAACTTTGTTCACCCGCAGTGGGCAGGATTCGACATTCGCGAGGGTCTGGCGCACAAGCTTGGCAAACCCGTCTCCTATTTGAACGATGGAAATGCAGCGGCGCTCTGGGGGCACTACACGATCTTTGGTGCAAACAGCCGGGAGACATCGGTTTCGACCATCATCGGGACCGGCAATGGCGGCGGCGTCATTCTCGAAGGCAGCGTCGTAAAGGGGAAAAACGGGTTTGGCGGAGAACTGGGCCACGTATTGCTTCCCTATCAAAGTATCGCCGGACTTGACGGGATGAAACCGGAATGCAATTGCGGACGGAAAGGCGACCTGGAGTCGCTTTGTTCTCTCACCGCGATCGAAAGGAATCTATTGCCATATTTTTTGCAGCGGTATCCCGGCCACGATCTGGCCAAAATGGATCGCCACCAGGCAGCGAAGCAAGTACGAGGTCTCGCGGACAAGGGTGATGCGATGTGCAAGGAGATTTTCCGTGTTCAGGCCCATGCCTTGGGACTCTTTTTTGACGAAATGGTGAACACGTTCGACCCAGACGCGTTAATTGTCGGCGGGGGCGCGCTGGAGGCGAGCCAGGAGTTCCAGTCCTGGTTCTTGGAACAGATCCGCGTGAGCATGCCCGCTCAGCGGGAGGAGCAAGCCGGGGTCCCCATCTACGTTATGCCGAATGGCGATACGGCCGGCGCGCGAGGGGCGGCTATTGAAGCACTAAAACTCGCCAGGCAAAGCGGCCTCATGTAACTATCGCGTACCGTGGATTACCGGGGATGGTATCGCTTCTATTTCGTGCCCGGCGGGAGAGTTTCTGGTTTGCCTCGAAGCGCATAGATTAAGCCACACAGAGCTAAGAGGGAATAGCAGGCTAGACGGACATAGGAATATCGGCGCGGTGTGAACGGATGACCTGCCGCGAAATACAGAAAATGAAACACGGCAAGGGACGAGAACAATAGTGCAGGTCCAAATCTCTGCTTATTATTTATCCAGATTCGTTGATTCACCGAGGGGCTTGGTGTTTGCCTGCTTCTCTCCCCGGTCTGATTGGGATACGTTTCCATGTGATCGCGCAGCGGAGCGTGGGCAATTGCTGAGTACGCTTCATTTATCAGCCCCGTCATGTACGTTGCCTCGACCTGAGCGGGGGTTCCGCTTGGGTAGAGGTCTGGATGCCATCTCTTTACGAGCCGCCGGTAGGTCTTTTTAATCGAGTGTGCTGAGGCGCCTGGTGGAACACCGAGGACCTGATACGCGTGCCTCAGTTCTGCGAGCTGATATTCGTTCACAGGCATCTGCGTCTCATATTCCCTTCAAATGATAGACGCAGACGACAATCGTTCACATGAAATCTGGTGTGCTAGTGCCCGACCGCCCGGAGCGGCAGGCGGCGAGCCTTTCGTGTAAGGGTAAAAACTCATTGCCGGTGGCTGATCCTTCTCTCACAGCTAACTGCGCAGCTCAATCACGGGAATCCCGTCGCTCCACAACTCCTTAGCCAGCGAAATGCGAATCCCCCCGGGCGTCGCCGTGAACGCAACAGGCTTCCCTGTCGCTACCACTTGCGCCTTGCTCACCGTCTTCTGCAGCCCTTCCACTCGAATGTCTTCGGCAGATGAGTCCACTACAAACACATAAATACTGCTTCCCCGCTCCGTCGTGCGGAACGACGCCTCTCCTTGGATTGGCCCATATGTACTGCCGTAGATCGCCACCGCATTTCTGTGCGTCCACTGGCCAATCCCCTCAAGGCGCTCCACAAATTCGGGCTGGATCTGCCCGTCCGGCTGCGGCCCCACATCGAGCAAAAGATTACCACCCCTGCTGATGATCTCGATCAGACTGCGAATCAGCGTGTCGACGTTCTTAAAATTCCGGTCCTTGGGACGATAGGCCCAAGTCTCGTTGATCGTCATACAGGTTTCCCACGGCTGGAAATCTTCCGGACGTGGCACGGTGATCGTCTGTTTGTCGGCCGCACTGTGATCCGGGCTGTCCATCCGAATCCCTTTCACGGGAATCGCCTTGGGAATGAACTGCTCGGGCGTGGCGAAGTCTCCCGGCACGCCCATCCGGTTATTCACCAGGACCGCTGGCTGCAGCCGGCGCACTTCATCTACGAAACGCTGTCCATCATAGCGAGCCTGCGCTTCCGGATCGACCGTGTCGAACCAGACCTCCGCCACAGGTCCATACTTCGTCAGCAGTTCATGTAATTGCAGGTTCATGTACTCCAAATAGAGTGGCCATTCTGCACGCTCAGGCTCGCCGCGGTAATTAGTCGCTGAAAGCTTGCTGGTATCGCGATAGCCGGGATGGTTCATGTCCGGCGGAGAGTAGTAAAAGCCGAGTGGCATTTGGTTCTCCCGGCAGGCATCCGCCAGTTGGCGCACGATGTCTTTTCCGTACGGTGTGCGCGTGATTTTGTACTTCGTATAGTCCGAATCGAACATACAAAAACCATCGCAGTGTTTTGCGGTTAAGACCATGTACCGCTGTCCGCATTTACGTGCCAAATCAATCCACGCCTTAGGGTCAAACCGCACGGGATTGAAGCGAGCGGGCAACGCGCGATACTCCGCCTCCGGGATTTCGCCCGTGGGCGCCATGATCGGCCAGGATGCTTCCACGCCCGCCACTGAGTACGGTCCCCAGTGAATGAACATTCCAAACTTTGCCTCGCGCTGCCATGCCAACCGGTCGGTCAAACTGCTTAGTGCGTGGAATGAACGAGCCTGGGCGGCCAGCGCAACGGCTCCCAGCCTCGCCAGAAAAATCCTTCTGCTCTGCCGCATCTTCGGCTCCCTGAGAAGACAATATCTACCAATGCTTTCTATCACAGGTGAAAGTGTGGCCTCGTACGAACTTTTTTGGAGTCGAGGTGTGACGCGGCGGTTTAGGTTCAACCTAGCCGTTGCCGACTCTCCGGGGGGGCTTCCACGGCGTGATTAGTCCTGTGAAGTCGCGTTACCGGACATTGAGACCACATGTCCGATTTAGTGCGTTAACCAGGCACGCAATTATTTCCGATTGCGCCGTTACCAAGCACAATCGCCAGAGTCTGCGAAATAGTTCTATCGTGACGGGTCAGCCCTCGAGATCAATCCGCACCGTGAGCAGTTGAGTACCGAAGAAGCGGACTGCGGCGGCATTGCTGGCGCTGCTCGGCAACTGATTTGCGAGCCACCGTTGGCGTTCGCGTGGGTCATCGTCCGAAAGCAAATGGGCTGTGCCCGTGTACCAGCGAGCCCGCAGCCCATCGCGCAGTTTCAGGCGCACGCGCGGATTCCCCACAATATTGCGAACGTACCCGGCTTTCTGGCCGTGCTCTGCCACGATCCAAAACTGCCTGCCCACGAGTCCGTTCCCCACCGGAGTACGCCGCGGCTTTCCCGTCTTGCGCCCGGTCGTTTCCAGGAGCCCATATCCTGGCGGGACCAGGCCGATCGCAAACAGAAACATGATGGGCGGGTTGAACAGGTATTTCTGGAGAAAGTGGACAATGCGATGTTTCATTGCCTCGTCCTCATGGAGGAGAATTATATCTTCACCTTTGGTGCAGGGTGCCCCGAAGTGAAGACGGGCCGTTCGCTGCTTCAGCATGCTACTGACCACTATTCGGCCACAAGGATGCCGCCTCCCGAACGGGACTTCTGGGAGTCAGCGAGATTTCACCCGTCCGATAAGCATCAGGACTAACGCCCCATCACCAGAATTCCCGACTAAGTAGTGCCGGTAGGAATGATCCCCGCGTTTTCTACCATGATTACCACCGTGCGCTGAGGAGCCCGCGTTCGGTGCATGGCACCTTTGGGAACGACGAAGCCTTGCCTCGGGTCGAGAGTTATCAACCGCCCTTCGAGATCGATCAGAAGTTGACCCTCAACGACGTAAAAAAACTCGTCGTCCTCTTCGTGTTTGTGCCAATGGTATTCACCACAAAAAACCCCCAACCGCACGACTGAGCCATTCACCTGGCAGAGCGTCTGGTTGTACCACTGAAATTTGCAGTTATCGGCAAGCTGCTTTTCTTCCACGATTTCCAGCGGCTTATAGTAAATATTCAAACGAGTTTCATAAGGATAAGACCGTGTATCGCCCATTCCTTAACCCCCAAATCTTTTGGATGCGCTGATATATTTCAACAAAGTCTTTATCCACATTCCGAGTCCGAACGAGACTTCCTCGGTTTTTAGGGTAAACGAGAGAAGTTGGAGAGATAGAGGCAAAATGGACCGTCTAACTCTCGACGCCGCTGGCGTCGCCGCAGCCATCTTGGGACCGGCAGGAAAAAGTCGCCAGCAAGTTCTTTCATTTGCTCTCCGCCACTCCAAGTCTTTGAATTCTTCCTGCAGGGCATTCGTTCCATTGCACTTACAGTTTACTATTGACATACGTCCAGATCTGTGGTACTATCCCCTGTGTTATCTCGAACGAACTTCGCCCACTCCAGCCGTAACCCTAAATCCCTCAAGAACTTGCAGCCTCTTGGCTCTCTTTTTACAGCTCCTGTCCTTTCTTTTCAACAGCTTGCAGCCTCTTTTCCCAAAATACCGGGGGTGGGGTGCCCCCGACAAATCGCTCCTTTGGAATCAGCAACATACAGCCTCTTTTTTCCAGACCTAGTTGCAACTCAGTCACTCGGGCCGCTGTTCCCGCCGTCCACAGCTCCGCTACCATCGATTTTGCTCGCCCTTTGTTTTCAAAACGATACGAATTGCTTTTCCCGCAAGCTCCTTGTTTTGATAACCATACAAATTGCCCGGGGGTGTGGGGTAAGCTCGGTTTCCTCGCCGTTCACGAGTCACCAGTCACGAATCACAAGTCACGTCTTTTCAGAGTGCGTGCGGAAGAACTGCGCCAGGCGCTCACCCATTATTTTTTCTTCGCCGGGTTGCAGCATGAAGGAATTCATTATCAAGCCGCTTTCGGTGCTGGCCAGCACGATCGACGGCTTGCCGCTGCGCAATTGCCGCACCGCGTCGACGGGAGCGAGCGAAATGTGTCGCGGGTCCCAATGGATTTCCAGGTGCGGCACATGGTTCGCAACTTCCGGAACGGAAAACGAAGTGCTCACTCCAGGCACCTTCGTGATTTCCGCGGAGATGCTGTCCAGCCGCCGCCACCATTCTTTCGTGAGCGCATCATGATCCTCCTTCAAGTAGCTCTCGAGCGCTTTGATCATGCCGATGATCTCTTCCTTGCCGACTTTTTGGCTGCGCCCCAGCGTGTCCTCGTGCGGACTATTGTTGAGCAACGCGTACGCCACCAAATCCTTTCTCCCGATCAGCAAACCTGCGCACTGCGGCCCGCGAATTGCCTTGCCTCCGCTGAACGCAATCAGGTCATATCCCATGTGCGCGTAATCCCAAAGGTGCGACACCGGAGGCGTATCTGCGGCTGCATCGTTGAAGCAAGGAATCTTGTATTCCTTGCCGAGCTTCACCCACTCATCGACCTTGACGCGGCCGGCAGCATTCGCGAAATTGGTGAAATGCATCATCGCGGTTTTGGGATTGACGGCCTTCCGGAGGTCATCGCGCGTTTCGATTTCGATCAGTTTGACTCCCGTCGAGCGGAGCTGATGGTCGAACCCATTGCGATGCGATTTTTGGATGATCACCTCGGATTTCATTCCCGTGAGATCGGGAAGCTGCTGAATAAATTGCTCGTTGTCCCCGGTGAGAATTCCCGCCAGCCCGGACTGCATAGCCGCCGCCGCACCCGAAGTCACCAATCCCGTGTAGTCAGGCGGCAGCTTCAGCATTTCCGCGATGCGCTTGCCTGCGGCCACTTCCAGCTCAGGGATGCTGCAAAAATGCTGGCTCGCCAGCGTCATCGCCGCTTCCACTTCCGGGCGCATCAGCGATCCGCCCAAGATAGTCATCGTGCCCTGCCCGTTGATCACGGTCGTGACGCCCAGCTCTTCATACACGTTGGCGGACGCCCCGAATCCGCTCAGCTTTGCCTCAGCAGCCCGCGCAGCCCCGCCGCCCCCCGCAAACAATTTTCTCGGACTAAGCACAGCAGCCCCCAGCGCACCAACGCTCGACATAAACGAGCGCCGCGTCGGCTTGAACTTAGAGTTCATGGTGATCTCCGTTTTCCTTCATCACTTCATTCACTCGCTGCGAACAAAGCTACGGCTATGATTTTCCTTGCCGCGCCAGAGCAGAACCACGAGCACAACAATCGTCACAATCTCGAACCCGGCGATGGCCCATTGATACCCGAAGCGGTCGCGCAGCGCGTACTGAATGGAGTTTGTGGGCGAAGCAATCAAGATTCCGAGTTGATAGGCAAGACCAGGCATCAGGCCGCGTGCAGCGTCAGCGGACAGCTCGTTCAAGTGCACTGGAATTACTCCCCAAGCTCCTTGCACGCCCATTTGTATCAAGAATGCCGACAGAATAATCAGCGGGAGCGTGTGCCCAAAGGCCCACAGTGGAATCACAAGTAGCACCAAGCCAAGACCGGCCATCATGCCTTTGCGCCGTCCGGCCACTTGCGAAAAATGCCCGAAAATGATGGCCCCGACAATCGCACCGCAATTGTAAATGATGGCGACATTCGCGCGCGTGGCCGCGGAGAGCTTGTGCACTTCCTGCAGAAAATCGGGATACAAGTCCTGTGTACCGTGGGAGAGAAACATCATGAAGGTCATCAGGGCGACGAGATACGCGAAGCGCTTCCATTCACGGGCGACGATGCGCAGCACTTCGCCCGTGCTGGCGGCACGATGCTGTTTCCAAGCTTCGGACTCCGGTACTTTCGTACGAATATAAAGCGCGAGAAGCGCAGGCGCCGCGCCGGCCCAGAACATGGCGCGCCAACCGAAAGCGGGCAGCAAGAATCGCGCAGCCACAGCGGCCAGCAAATAACCGAATGTATATCCGGATTGCAGGATCCCGCTAAGAATGCCGCGCCAGCGGACCGGCGCGGCTTCCATCACCAGAGACGCGCCGACGCCCCATTCTCCGCCCATGCCGATGCCGAAGAGAGCGCGCAGGATCAGAAAAAATGTGTAGTTCGGCGCGAAACCGCAGAGCAGTTCGATGGCGGAAAAATAGATAACGTTGATCATCAACGGAATGCGCCGGCCGTAACGGTCCGAGAGCAAACCAAAAATGAGGGCCCCGAGCGGACGCATGGCCAGCGTGGCGGTGACGGTGAAGACGATGCTCTTTTTGGGCACACCGAATTGATGGGCGAGCGTATCAAAGAGGAAAACCACAACGAAGAAATCGAAAGCGTCGAGAGTCCAGCCGAGAAACCCGGCAAGCACGGCGTGACGTGCGCCGGAATTCTTCGCGGCGTTCGCAGAGTTCGGCGAGTTCGCGGGCGCGGCGGAAACGCGGCTAGGCTGAGATTCCGTTGTAGGGGATTCAGGCATTCTAGTTGGCAATGGACGCGCGCGCGGCGCGGCCGGGGCGAACGCCGTCCACGATCTGGCTATCTTTGACAACAAGGATGCCGTTCACAAGCACGAACGGAATACCTTCTGAAGGTTGCAGTGGCTCGTCAAAGGTGGCTTTGTCGATCACGCGCGCAGGATCGAAGATGGTGATATCAGCGTCAGCACCAACTCGGATTCGGCCCTTGTCCTTGAACGCCGGGGCGCGTTTTTCGAGGCGTTGCGCAGGCATCAACGTCATTTTGCGCAATGCAGTCATCAAGTCGAGTGCTTTCTCTTCACGAACGTAGTGGCCGAGCACGCGCGAAAACGTGGCCTGTCCGCGGGGATGCACTTTCGCTCCCGTGATGGGCATGCCATCACTGGCGATCATGACGATGGGATCTGATACCGCGGTACGGGCCGCTTCTTCGGGAATGGAATGAATCACCACGATGCCGCCCTGCTTGCGGTATTTGTCGAAAGTTTCCGCGGTTAAGCGCTCGCCCGTGGCGGTCCACTGCACATCTTTGTAGGTGATGCCCATATTTTCTTGCCACCCGGGATCGAAGATCGCGGACTGCAGCGCGGTGCTTCCCGCCGTGTAGGGATAGCACTCGGTGGTTACATCGAGGCCGTGTTCCTGCGCGCCTTTCACCATGGCGATGAGCTGCGGCGTGTACTTCAGGCCCATGCTGGTGATGTGCACAACGTGGAGAGGAGCGCCGGTGGCTGCAGCCGCGGCGAGGACTTCTTCGAGGGCGGCAAGGCCGGTGTTTGGTTCCTTCAGCCCGCCGTATCGTAAATGGACATGGACGGAGGCGCCGTACTGAGCAGCGACTCGGAACATTTCCACAATTTCCCAGTGGGTGGCGCCTGGCGTGTAATTCACGCCCATGCCTTCGGCGAGAGCGCCCCGCTGAAAGCCTTTGTCCATCAGGGCGATGATTTTGGAGAACTCTTCGGGAGAAGCAGCGCGGTGAGCGGCGTCGCCGGTGGGGAGCATACCGCCCTGGGGGTCGCCCATCACTTTCATGCGCACGGGAATATGGCCAATGCTTACGCCAAAATTGATCAGGGACTTCCCTTCCCGGAAGGCGTACCAGCGAGCAACGTCATCCGTTCCGGCTTCGAGCTCGAGAGATGTGGTGACGCCGTCGCGGGCCTGGAACTCGTAGTTGCGCGGCTCCTGGCCGTGTTCGTGGAGGTCAATGAAACCGGGGGCGACGATTAGGCCTTTGGCATCAATGGTGGATTTGGCGTTTAGCGGCGTTGCGGAAATGGCTGCGATTTTTCCGGCGCGAATGCCGAGGTTGCGAATGGCGTCGAGACCGGATTCGGGATCCATTACGCGGCCGTTGAGGATGGCGATGTCGTAGGTTTCGTCAGCGCGAAGCACACCCGACTTGGAGGCAAAGGTCGCAAGAGACGAGAGGACAGCTAGCGTGATCAGCGTCTTCGCCGTATTCCATTTATGCATGCAATCTCCGATGCCTCTAGAGGCTTGTGACCGACAACTGCCGCTGCTGGGACGCACTAGAGGGCGCCCTACAATGCTCGCTGCCGGAGCTGCTGCAGGCACCGCAGTGCCGTGCCCCTACAAAGGCCGGCTAAGGCTGCGGCGCATCGTACAACAGAGTTTGAGTTTTGTGCCGAATTTGCACGCAAAGAAAAACCCCGGGTCTTCGGGGGGTAGAAGACCCGGGGTCGGGGGTACAGCAGAGGGGGGCCGGAGGAAAGTCGCGAGCCTTAGTGCGCTTGGTGCAGGAGCTTTAGTGCACGTGATTCACGGTCATCAGGCAAATTTTGCGAAGCTCCTCGTAGGTGAAGAAAGTCTCTTCCCGATCGCCGGCTCGCTCGGTATGCCCGAGGCCAGATTCGCTGGATATCCGGGAGAGCTCACTTTCCGGGATTCCCAGCAGCATGGCGGCGCGGCCTTGCGTAACGTACTTGGGTACTGAGGCGTCCATGGATAATCCTCCTCAGGCAGCAACCGTGGCCATGGCATCCTCTTCCACCGCCATGACCATCGTCTTGTAAATATCTACGTCCCACCCATCGCCGATGCGCATCCTGAGAGTATCGCTACCCTCTTTCAGGAGCTTTCCGCGAAGGGGAACCCTTATATCGCCGAGTGCGACCTGCAGGACTACGGGCTGTCCGATCCACGTTGCGAATGCGCTAGGCATGCCCCCTCCGGGTAGTGCGTCCTGACGCAGGAGAGAATCGCGCAGCGTACTGCGGAGGCCAATGGTACATAGAGGTCAAAGTGGTAGTAAGAAAGTACTGTTCAACGAATTTTCCACTCTTCCAGCGTGCAGCGGCCCGAAGTACATCCGTACTGTTTTTTCGGGACGCGCGACCCATTGGTGCGGTGCCAACGGGCTGGCATTCTCGGGGCGTGACGAACAACCACGCGATGGGCCCGTTCGAAAGGGCAACCCCGGCCGGACGGTCAGGGATTGGCTTGGCGCTCGGCGGCGGCTTTGCGCGCGGATTTGCGCACCTGGGCGTGCTGCGGGTGCTGGAACAGAACCACATACCTATTTCTTGTATAGCGGGAACCAGCGTGGGAAGCATCCTGGGCGCGGCGTATGCGAGCGGTGCACCGCTGGCACGCATTGTGGCTACGTGCAGGACACTACGCTTGCGGGATATTGCGCGGTGGCGGGTTTCACGGTTGGGTTTTGCGAGCAATCACCGGTTAGGCGACCTGATCGAGCGCGTTTTCGAGGCGCGGCAGTTCGAGGACTTGCGCATACCGATGGCAGTGGTGGCTACGGACCTGAATAGCGGCGAGCCGGTGGTGATGACGCACGGCAATCTGATTGACGCGATACGCGCGAGCTGCGCATTCCCGGGATTGTTCGAGCCCGTGGAGATCGGGACGCGCTGCCTGGCGGATGGCGGGCTTGTGGCGCCGGTGCCGACGCGGGCGGCGCGCGATTTGGGCGCGGCGTACGTGCTGGGCGTTTCGGTGGGAATGCAGGACGGGTATCGCGGAACACCGAGCAACATTTTTCAGGTGGTCAGCCGGGCGGTAACGGCGGCGCAGAAGCATCAATTAGAGGTTTGGGAGCGGCACGCGGATCTGGTGCTGCGGCCGGATGTGCAATCGCTGGCGTGGGACGATTTCGAGCGCGCGGATGAGGCCATCGAAGCCGGCGCAACGGCGGCACGCAGCGCTTTGCCGAGGATA
Organism: Candidatus Acidiferrum sp.; assembly: GCA_036513675.1. GTDB lineage: Bacteria > Acidobacteriota > Terriglobia > Acidiferrales > UBA7541 > Acidiferrum. The sequence goes on along the minus strand of DATBYP010000224.1, from coordinate 1,205 downwards.
CAGAAATTTTTGGCGCGTGCAGCAAGCGTACAGGAATGCGATGCGCGGGAGCAGAGTCAGCTGCGGCTACTGGAGGCGGTGCGATGATGATGAATCTAAATGCGTGGTACGCGGCGTTGGCCGGCCTGGGTCTGCTTTGGTATGAATGCGGAGATGATCTAGGCGTTTTCTGTTACCGTATTGGGTGTGGCGCGTTTAGCGCAGCGCGCGAGCGAGCTTTTGAGCTTGTGCCGCTGAGGGCCACGATGAATCCGGTGAGGACCAGCGCGGCGTGCTCGAATCGATCCTTCATTTTCTCCGCTCACTCTACGACCCCGAAGGACTAAAAGAACTCATACGCAGCGGCGGAGCGCCGCTGGTTTGCACGATTGTTTTCATTGAGACAGGATTCTTCGTCGGATTTTTCCTGCCTGGCGATTCCCTGCTGGTTACAGCCGGCATTTTTGCCGCAGCGAGCGTGGTGCCGCTCCGGTGGCTATTGCTGCCCGTGATGGCTTGCGCGATTGCCGGCGATCAGATCGGATACTGGATTGGACGCAAGGCCGGGCCGGCGCTGTACAAGCGGGAGGACTCGCTCTTTTTCCGGCGCAGCCACTTGCAGAAGGCGCACGAATTTTATGAGAAGTACGGCGGGCGCGCGGTGATTTTTGCGCGCTTCGTGCCGATAGTGCGGACGTTTTGCCCGCCGGTCGCGGGGGCTGCGCACATGCCGTACTCGCGCTATTTAATTTTTGATATTTTTGGCGGCGTGCTTTGGGTGGGGGCGATGATTTTGGGCGGCTACTTTCTGGGGCGCTCGGTGCCGAACATCGGGCAACAGATCCATTACGTGATTGGCGCGGTGGTAGTGCTATCGGTGCTCCCGGCGGTGATCAGCATCTTGCGGGCGCGACGCGCGGTTGCGCGGGGTGAGGCTAAGTAGGCGTGGCGTCCACGAAGGTTCGCGCGGTGATTTTTGATATTGGACGCGTGCTGATTCGCCTCGATGTGGGTCGGGCCATGAAGGGAATGGCGTCCGGGACGGTGCTATCGCCGGAAGAGCTTTGGTCCGCCATAGAAAATGATCCGCGCTGGAAAGATTGGCAGGAAGGCCGCATTCCTGCGCGAGATTGGCACCTGCATATGCAGCGGCGGTTTGGCGGATCGGCGACATTTGAACAGTTCGCCGAAACGTGGAACCTGGTGATGCACCCCGAACCGATCCA
>DATBYP010000223.1:0-2979 GCA_036513675.1 Candidatus Acidiferrum sp. | reverse complement strand
TTCATAACCTTACGAATTGCTTTTTCCGCAAGCCCTTTCTTTTCACAACCATCCGAATTGCCCGGGGGTGTACCCCCTGTGAGCTCGGTGCTTCGACCTCAGCGCCCTTACGCTTTTTCTCCACTTGCTCTTCAAAAATTGGCGGTGGCCGAAGTACATCAAAAAAGGCGGGAGATATATTCGCGCATCATGTGCTTCCAATACGGCCAGTCGTGCCCGCCGTCCGGGCCCCAATTGTCAAGCGAATGGCGAATTCCCTTTCCCGCCAGAATTTCGGAGAGGCGGTACGACGGGCCGGAGTTTTCCCACTGGCCGGTGCCGGTGGCGATATGAATGTCGCACGAGGCGAGCTGCTCGTACACCCAGGGATCGCTGAGGTTGGCCAGGTAGTCGACGGGATTGTTGAAGTAAAAATTGTCGTCGTAGATCCCGTCCATGAAATTCTTCAGGTCGTAGACGCCAGACATCGCAAAGCAGCGCTTGATGACGTCGGGATGCTTGAAGAGCGAGTTAGCCGCGTGATACGCGCCAAACGACATACCCATCGTGGAAATGCCGATTTGCGATTGGCAATGGCTCCAGATGAAGGGCACAACTTCTTCGCGCAAGTACGAATCGAAGACGGACTGCACGTAGCTGCGATGAAACGGATGCGCGGACTTGTCGTAGAACGAAAGTCCGTTGATGGAATTGATGCTGAAGAATTTCACTCTGCCGGCGTCGATGAGATCGGCGAGTGCGCCGATCATGCCCTGCCCTTCGAGCTCGAACTCGTCACCCGAAGACGTGGGGAAGCCTAGCAGCGGCGGTCCCCAGTGGCCGTAGACGACGACGCCCAGTTCGATGCCCAGGCGCGGCGAATGCCAGCGATGAATTTCGCGCTTCATGCTTATGAGCCTCTGTAGCACGGGCTCTCAGCCTGTGCTCCGACACTTGCGGGGTGAGGCAGTATGCCAGCAGGTTCGCGATTGGAGCAATAAATTTCGGCGTGTAGAATAGGCGCACTCAGTCGAACTGCTACGGAGGGAAAATTATGGCGACGGCAACAGCAGGGCGTCCTACACCGGAACGAATTTTCAACACGCTGAATGCATACCAGCAGACCGCGGCACTGAAGACGGCGATCGAACTCGACGTGTTCACGGCGATTGGAGCCGGCGCGAATACCGCGGCGGCGATCGCGGCGAAAACGGGAGCGGCGGAGAAAGGCGTGCGCATCCTTTGCGACTATTTGACCATTCAGGGATTTCTGACGAAAGCGCAGGGGAGCTACGCACTGACGCAGGAATCCGCGATTTTTCTGGACCGCAAATCGCCGGCCTGCGCGGGGTCAATGGCGAAATTCTTGGGAGGCGAGGAGTTGCGGAGCAACTTCGAGTCGCTCACGCAAGCGGTGCGCAATGGCGGTTCGGTTGCTTCGGGCCGCGACAACACCAAGCCCAACGATGAGTTTTGGGTAGCGTTTGCGCGCTCGATGGCTCCCCTGACCGTGCCTTCCTCGGAATTTATTGCCGGGCTGCTTCGCGCGGACGAGGGCAAACCATGCAAGGTGCTGGACATCGCGGCGGGCCACGGGATGTATGGAATCACGGTAGCGCGGAAAAATCCGAAGGCCGAGATTGTGGCGCTGGATTGGCCCGCGGTGCTACAGGTGGCGCAAGAGAACGCGCAGAAATTCGGCGTGGCGGATCGCTATAGCGTGCGCGCCGGAAGCGCATTTGAGGTGGAGATGGGCAGCGGCTACGATTACGTATTGCTGACCAACATTTTTCATCATTTCGATGTGCCCACATGCGAGAAGTTGATGCGGCGCGTGCACGCGGCGCTGAAGCCAGGCGGCAAAGCGATTACGCTGGAATTTGTGCCAAATGAAGATCGCGTTAGTCCGCCGACCGCTGCAGCCTTCAGCCTGATAATGCTCGCGAATACGGACACCGGTGATGCGTACACCTTTGCGGAGTATGAGAAAATGTTTCGCAACGCGGGATTCGTGAAATCGACGCTGCACCCTTTGTCGGAAATGCCGCAGCAAGTAGTGGTCTCGGAGAAATCGGCTTGAAGAAAAAGAAAGCACTGGCGCGACCGAAGAGCAAGAACACGAGTAAGAAAAGTACAAGCGGTAAAGCCGCCAGTGGACGAAGTTCCGGCGCGAGCAACGACCCGGCGCTGCGTAAGCATGTGATCGATGTGCTGAAGGGCGGCTCGGCGCACGTGCACTTCATGGACGCCCTGGAGGAATTTCCGCCCAACAAGCGTGGGACGTTCGCGCCAGGGCTGCCGCACACCGGCTGGCAACTGCTCGAGCATGCGCGTATCGCGCAGTGGGACATCCTGGAATTCAGCCGCAACCCGAAGCATGTCTCCCCGGGATTTCCAGAGGGCTACTGGCCAAAAACTCCCGGGCCGCTAACCGATGCCGATTGGGACAAAAGCGTGCAGCAGTTCCAGCGCGATTTGGACGTGATGATCGAGATCGTGAAGAATTCGCGCACCGACCTCTTCGCGAAAATTCCCCACGGCGATGGCCAGACGATTCTGCGCCAGGCACTCGTGCTAGCAGACCACAACGCCTATCACCTAGGCCAATTGGTAGACTTGCGACGAGCCCTAGGCGCCTGGCCCCACGATTGAACTCGGCGAGCCGAAGTTTTGATTTGGCTGATTCGGTGCCAGAGCGAAGTTTTAGTAAGGAGTTTTGTTGGGTTGCTGTTTCCAAGCCGAGAAAATCGCGAGCGATTCATCGTGTAAGAGCTGAATCATAGGAATGCGCCGCGACTCCAGCGGCCGCTGCAACTCCTCGTAAATAAACGCATCGTCAAATCCCGCCTCAGCCGCGTCCGCGGCAACCCCAGCATAAAAGACGCGCGCCGGCCGCGCCCAGTAAATCGCGCCAAGACACATCGGACAAGGCTCGCAAGTAGTGTACAAATCGCAGCCCGCAAGCTGAAAATTCTTGAGCGCGCGGCAAGCTTCGCGAAT
>DATBYP010000222.1:0-2374 GCA_036513675.1 Candidatus Acidiferrum sp. | reverse complement strand
GCGGCCTTGGGAATTTCTATGCGCAGTGGGTACGCGCGCCGGTCTTCTGGGCAATGAAGCAGGCCGCATGGAAGCTTGGGTGTATCCACTGAAATTGTTACGCGATTTTCGCCTGCAATTTCACACGGAAGGACGCATCTTGCCCGCGGAAAGTCTTGCGCGCACTGTCGTCACCCGGCCGGAGTCCAGCACTATCGTGTACACAGGTGATACTTTCTCCGTTCGCGAAACATTCTTTGTTCCCGTAAGCGAGCCTGGCGCAGTTATTTCGCTTGAGGTCGAGACCGAATTCCCATTGGAAATCGAAGCCACCTTCCTGCGTGATTTTCAACTCGAGTGGCCAGGCGCGCTTGGCGGCACTTACTCTTTTTGGGACAAAGACCAGCGCGCGTTTTATCTCGGCGAGGAAACGAGGAGGTTCGCCGGATTCGTGGGTTCGTCCACCGCTACGGAAGAGCGAAGCGAGTACCAGACGAACTACTCTGAGTCGCAGGTGAATTCCTTTCGGCTGGGAGTGACAAACAAAGGCAAAGACACCAAGCTGATTGTGATCGCCGGCTCGCTCGATGGCCGGCCGCAGGCCGAAGCAACTTACAAGAGATTAGCTGCTGGCTATGCGGACCTGTTGCGGGCTTCATCGGAGTATTACAAGAAATATTTGAACGAAACGGTCAGCGTGAAACTGCCGGACGCGCAAATCGAGCAAGCTTACGATTGGTCGCGTGTGAGCATGGTGCAAGGAATTGTGAACAATTCGTTCCTTGGGACCGGCTTGGTGGCCGGTTACCGCACTTCCGGTGAGAGCCAGCGTCCCGGATTCGCCTGGTTCTTTGGCCGCGACTCTTTGTGGACTTCATTCGCGCTCAACGCAGCGGGCGATTTCTCCACCACGCGCACCGCACTCCAATTCATCAGCAAATATCAGCGCGAAGATGGCAAGATGCCGCACGAGATCGCGCAGGCCGCGAGCTTTGTTCCCTGGTTCAAGGATTTTCCCTACGGCTACGCCTCCGCTGATGCCACTCCGCTCTACATTATCGCCATGAACGATTATGTGACCCAGAGCGGAGACGTTGCATTCGCAAAAGAAAAGTGGGACAGCGTCTGGAAAGCTTACGAATTTCTGCGATCGACTTATGATCAGCAGGGGTTCCCCAGAAATCTCGGGATCGGTCATGGCTGGGTGGAGGGCGGTCCACTGCTTCCCGTTGAATCCGAGTTTTATCACAGCGGGTTGGGCGTTGAGGCGTTGCGCGCACTCTCCAACCTTGCGCATCTAACCGGCCAGGATGCGCGCGCAACTGAGCTTGTCCAACTGTTCGAACAACAAGCCAAAAAGCTAAATGATGCATTTTGGCTGCGCGATCGGCAGCGTTACGCCTTTGCGCTTGGGACAGACGGCAAGCCGGTGGACGAACCCAGCGTGCTCGCGACGGTGCCGATGTGGTTCGCCTTGCCCGATCAGAAAAAGGCCAGCGCGATGATCACGCAACTTGCCGACGTAGACCATCAGACCGACTGGGGCATGCGCATCATCTCCGCCCGCTCCCCAAAATTCAGCGGCGGCGGATACCATTACGGCGCCGTCTGGCCGCTGTTCACCGGCTGGGCCAGCGTCGGCGAGTATCGCTATCACCGTCCGCAGCCGGCGTATGACAATCTTCGCGCCAATGCGCTACTTGCGCTGGACGGCTCGCTGGGCCACGTCACCGAAGTTCTCTCCGGCGATTACTATCAACCACTCTCCACGAGTTCGCCGCATCAAATCTGGTCTGCCGCAATGGTGGTAAGCCCGCTGCTCCGCGGCATGTTCGGGCTCGCGACCGATGCGAAAGCTGCAACGCTCACCTTTGCTCCGCACCTGCCTGCGGACTGGAACTCGCTAGGCATTGAGAACCTGCGCGTCGGTGAAAACAAATTGCATTTGAATTTCACGAAAAACGCGGAAGGAATCTTCCTGGAAGCTGGACGAACCGCGGGCACCGGCGAGTCCACCGTCGAATTCCGCCCGTCCATCAGCTTGCGAGCAAAAGTACAAAAAGCCGAGCTGAACGGCAAGCCGCTTCCCTTCCGAGTGGAAACCAACGACGAAGATCAGCACGTATTGGTGCGATTCCCGGTTTCCGGCGGCCAAAACTTTCTTCATATCTTCGTCGCGAACGATTTCGCAGTCACCGCTACGACAGCATTGCCGGCGCTCGGCAGCGTAAGCACCGGGGTCCGCATACTCTCAGAAACGTGGTCGTCGTCGCATGACCAGCTCACGCTCGACGTTTCCGGATTCGCCGGCACGCAATACGAACTGGAAGTGTGGGACGCGGCACAAATCGAACGCGTCGAAGGCGCTGATCTCAAGAAAAAGCCCGAAGGCGCG
>DATBYP010000221.1:0-17998 GCA_036513675.1 Candidatus Acidiferrum sp. | reverse complement strand
GCCAAGCCCAGCACCGTCAGAGTCATCCCGCTGCGCAGCACCATGTGTAGGATGTCGCTGGTTTGTGCACCAAGCGACAAGCGAATACCGATCTCATGAGCGCGTTCGCTAACGGAATACGACATCACCCCAAACACACCGACGGATGCGAGCACCAGCGCGATAGCACCAAGCACCGCCATCATCGCCGCGACGTACGCAATTCCAACGATGGATTCCGTAATTACTTTGTCCATGGACTTAATGTTGTATAGCGGGAGATTCGGGTCTGCAGCCGAGATATGCGCGCGAGCGCTAGGAATAAACTTCAGCGGGTCTCCCGTAGTGCGAACCATAATCGACGTGAAGTAAGGTGGCGCCTGACGATAGGAGCGATAGATTGTCGGAAAGTCTTCCTTAACGATCCACATGTAGCGAACGTCGTTCACGATCCCCACGACCGTCATCCAAGGATGGTCCGCGTCTTCCTTTCCGACCTTGATATGTTTGCCCAGGGGATTCTCGCCCTGAAAATAACGGCGAGCGAGACTCTCGCTGATAACCGCGGTGGGAGGAGCCTCAGCTCCATCGGCATCCGTTAACAGGCGCCCATCGCGAAGGGCGATGTTCAGGACGCCGAAATAATTTGGAGTAATCGTTTCAACGATTGCTTCTACTTGTTCACCGCGTTGCGCGGGCGGACGCCCCTGAATCGAAAAGTCGTGTGTCGGAAGACCGCCTCCATTCGAGTACGGAACATCGCTGACGAGGGAGGCGGACTGCACTCCTGGCGCAGATCGTAAGCGGTCCAGCACCTGTTCGTGGAAGGCTAGGCGCTGGGCCGCTGCGTTGTACTGGGTGTCGTGGAGCGCCAGATTCATGGTCAAAAGCGTTTCTGGAGCGTAGCTTTCGCTTACGTTGAGCAATCCGTGGAAGTTTTTCACAAGCAAGCCTGCGCCCACCAACAAGACCAATGCCAGTGAGATTTCCGCTACCACCAATGCTCCGCGCAAGCGTCCGCGCGCGCGGCTCACGGAGCCGCGACCGCTTTCCTTCAGAGATTCGCTGACGCTTGTTCTCGAAGTCAGCAGGGAAGGGGCAATACCGGATACTATGCCGCTTGCAACGGCAATGGTCAGCGTAAAGAGGAACGCGTTGGTGTCCAGGCTGATGGTTTTCCATCCCGCGACAAATTTGGCGACGTCCACCGGCATGTGCGAAAGAATCAAGGAAAGAGCCCATTGCGCAAAGAGCAAGCCAAGCGCCGCACCGCCCAGCGAAAGCAAGATGCTCTCCGTGAGTAGTTGCCGCACGATGCGCCAACGGCTGCCACCCAACGCGGTGCGCACGGCGAATTCATTGGCGCGTCCCGTCATGCGCGCGAACTGCACGTTAGCAACGTCCGCACAGGCGATTAGCAAAACGAAACCCACGGCGCCGAGAAGCAGGAGAGTGTAGTCCCGGGTGAGATTACCGGTGGCAAATTCGCTCAGGCGCATGGGCCGAAGCTGCCAACCTTTGTTCGTATCTGGGTAAAGTTCCGATTGCCGCTGCGCGATGCCTTGCATCTCGGCGGCGGCTTGCGTGTAAGAGACGCCTGGTTTCAAGCGTCCGAGAACAAACAGCCAGCGGTCGCTGCGGCTCAAGCGCTCTTTGAGATCGAGAGTCAGGGGAATCCACGCTTCGGCGGGTAATGGATAATCGAAGCCTTTGGCCATGACGCCAACAACGGTGTAAGCCTTGCCGTCTACTTTGACGTCTTTGCCGACAATGTGAGGGTCCGAGGCGTAGCGCTGCGCCCACAGCGTATAGCCTAGAATAATTTCGCGTTCCTTCCCCGGAACCTCTTCTTCGGAAAGAAAAACGCGCCCGAGTTGCGGCTTGACGCCCAGCATGCCCAAAAAATTGGCTGAGACTTGAAAGGTTTGCACTTTTTGCGGTTCGCGGTCGCCGGTGAGATTTACTTCGCGCCAAGCGTAGCTCCCGAATTCATCAAAGGAATGTGCTTGTAGCTTCCAATCGAAATAGGTTGCCGGCGCGACCGGAGTCATGTCGATGTTCTGTCCGGGCCGCGAATCGACAAGCGCTAGGATGCGGTCCGCGTTCTCGACCGGCACCGGATGAACAAGGAAGGCTTCCGCCATGCTGAAGATCGCGGTGTTGGCCCCGATTCCCAGCCCCAATGCGACGATCGACAGGAGCGTGGCGAGTCGATGCTTCGCCAGCATTCGTAACCCGAATCGCACATCTTGCAGAACTGAGAACATGACAACTCCTATTCGTATCGCAAAGCAACCAGCGGATCGACGCGCGTTGCGCGCCGCGCAGGCAAGTAGCATGCGACCAGCGCGACCAACCCAAGCAGTAACGCGACAGTCGCATAAGTAACAGGATCGCTGGAGCTGACGCCGTAGAGCTGGCTGCGCAAGAAATAGCTCATACCCATTGCACCGATGAGCCCGAGAACAAGTCCGAACGCAGCGAGCTTGCCTCCGCCCATTAGCACCATCCCCAGCACAGCGCCGGGCTGCGCGCCGAGCGCCAGGCGAACGCCAAATTCGCGGGTTCGCTGCGCTACCGCGTACGCCATCACGCCGTAAATTCCGCCCGCGGCGAGCACGAGCGCCAGCGCCGCGAAGATGCTCAGCAGCAACATGCTGAACCGCGCGCGCGACAGCGAACGCGCCAGCAACTGCTCCATACTCGCAACCTCGGAAATCGGCTGGTTCGGCAGGAGCGAATGAATCTGATCCCGAATCATTGCCGTTCCGGCGAGAGGGTCGCCCGTCGTTCGCACCGCGAATATCGTCATGCCCCAGCCCTCGTTGTGATATTGCGCATAGGGGGCGTAGACGGTGGGGAACGCCGGTCGATTGATCGCTTGGTCCTTCATGTCCGCGATCACGCCGACGATCGTCCTCCACGCCGGCCAAGTTTCCGGCTTGCGGGCTTCCGGCGGCAAAAGAGCGGTCGGCGGAAACATCCGTATGGACTTACCGACAGGATTCTCATTCGGGAAGAACTGGCGCGCGAGCGCTTCATTGATGATCGCTACACCCGGCGCGGTTTGACTGTCAGTTTGAGAGAAAAAGCGGCCATCGCGGAGCCGGGCGGCAATCGCGGGTAAATACCCGGGCGTGCTCAATTGAAAGCGAACAATGGGAACACTGTCGAGCGAGGTGGGCGGCGTGTGGCCGTGGATGTCTAGGTTCTTGCCCCAACCCATTCCAAATCCGAGCGGCAGCGTTGTCGTAATGCCTGAAGCTCTAATGCCGGGTAGCGCGTCGACGCGTTCCGACAAGTCACGATAGAACTGTATGGCCGCGTCCTGATGTCCGTTGGGAAAATCCGTCTCAGGAGAGAGCTGCATCTGCATCGTGACCACGTGGTCCGAGGAGAAGCCGGGGTCGGCGTGGCGAAGGGCGCCGAACGTTTTGATCAAAAGTCCCGCACCGGCAAGAAGAAGCACGGCCATGGCGACTTCGGAAACTACAAGGAAGCTGCGCAGTTTGCCGGAGCCGCGATGTTCCAGTCCGCTGCGGCCGCCTTCGCGCAGAGTCTCCTGGATGTCGCCTTTCGATGCAAAGAGCGCGGGCGCCAGCGCAAGAAATAATGTGGTGAGCAGGGAAATGGCGGCAGAAAAAACGAGCACGCCCGTATTGATGGCAATTGGATTGAACCGTGGCAGGTCCCTGGGAATCAGGGATTCCAGCAACTTGATTCCCCACGAAGCGAGCATCACGCCTGCCGCGCCGCCGAAGATGGCGATGGGCACACTTTCGAGCAGCAATTGCACCAGCAAACGCCCGCGGCCTGCGCCCATTGCAGCTCGAACCGCAAACTCCTGCTGCCGAGCAGTAGCGCGCGCCAACATCAGATTCGCGATATTCACGCAAGCGATCAGCAGCACAAAGGCGACGGCGCCCAGCAGGATCAGCAGGGCGGGGCGCACGTCACCGACAAGTTGTTCGCGAATAGTTACAACCTTTGCACCGAGCCCTTTGTTTTCGGGGAATTGCTCCTCGATTTGTTTCGCTACAGCGGTCATCTCTGTCCCAGCACGCTCAACGGTTACGTCCGGCTTCAATCGCGCAACCACATTGAGGTAGTGATTCCCGCGAGTATTCATGCCGTCTTTGGGAGCGTAGGAAAGAGGAACCCACAAATCGACGCGCGGCAAATCATCAAAGAAAGGCATGCCCTTAGGCATCACGCCGACGATTGCATACTCATCATTGCCCAGGCGAAGATTTCGGCCGAGCATATTTGATTGGCCGCCAAAGTGCGTTTGCCAGAAGCTGTAGCTCAAGAGCGCAGAGCGGTGGCGGCCCCACTGTTCCTCTTCAGGAACGAAAGCGCGCCCGAGAAGCGGGTTTACGCCGAGAAGCGAAAATATTTCGGGAGAGACCGCTGCCCCTTGCAAACGCAACGGCTCCTCGCCGGGAAGCGCAAGATTGTAATTGTTGTAGGTGTACGCGACCATGTCCTCGAAGACGTGATTTCGTGTGCGCCATTCGCGAAAATCCGGAGCGGCCGCGCCGCTAATCGGCACGCCCTGAGAAATCATCGTGGTCCAGACGTAAACCAGTTTGCCCGGATATTTGTAGGGCACCGACTGCAACAGAACCGCGTTCACCACGGAAAAAATGGCCGTGTTCGCGCCGATTCCCAGCGCGAGAGTAAGCACCGCGACCGCCGTAAACGCTTTGTTCCTCGCCAGCGCACGCGCCCCGTAACGCACATCCTGCAGAATCGTTTGCATACTAACTCCTAGCGCCACACGTTTAGGTCACACGCATACCGTTTGCGCCGGCACCATCGCCGGCACGTGGCAGGGAACTTCGATTTCGACGGCGCTAGTTAGCTCCGACGCGGGCTTCTTGGGTTTCTTCCACGATGCGGCCGTCGAAGAGATGAATGGTGCGCTCGGCGAAGTTGGCGTAGCGCTGGTCGTGGGTGACCATGCAGATTGTTGCGCCGTTGCGGTGCAAGTCGCGCAGCAGCTCCATCACAGCTTCACCATTTTTCGAGTCCAAGTTTCCCGTAGGCTCGTCAGCCATCAAGATGAGCGGATCGCCGACCAATGCGCGCGCCACAGCGACACGCTGCTGCTGACCTCCCGAAAGCTGCGAAGGATAATGCCGTAGCCGGTGAGCCATGCCGACGCGTTCGAGCGCGTTCTGTACTTTTTGTTTGCGTTCACTGGAGCTGGTGCCTCGGTAAGTCAGCGGGAGCTCCACGTTTTCGTACACGGTGAGATCGCCGATCAGGTTAAACGCCTGAAAGATAAAGCCAATCTCGCGGTTGCGAATGCGTGTGCGCTCGCTGATGCTGAGCTTGGCGACGGGCTGGCCGTTCAGCTCATAATTGCCATCGGTCGGAGAATCAAGCAGCCCAAGAATGGACAGCAGCGTCGATTTGCCGCAGCCCGAAGGCCCGGCAATCGAGATGTACGTTCCTTTCTTGATCTCGAGATGAATTTCCTCGAGCGCGTGGGTTTCCACTTCATCCGTGAAGAAAACTTTCTTCACGCCTTCCATTTTAATGAGTGTGCCGTTTGCGTCCGCCATTGCCTCTCCTTTGGATCCGTATTCGTGTTCTTGAAACTCGTGTACATCGTCCCGGAGCTTTCAAATCATTTACGTCATTCGTAGCGCAGCGCCACCAACGGATCGACGCGCGTAGCGCGCCGCGCCGGAATGTAGCAAGCTGCGAGAGCGATCAGCGCGATCAACGCCAGACCTAACGCGTACACAGTGGGATCGCCGGCGCGCACGCCGAAGAGCAGCGATTCACTGAGGCGCGCCAGTCCATAGGCCAGCGGCAATCCGACCGCGACACCCAGCAGAACCATCGTGCCCACTTCCTTCACAATCAGAAAACGTACGTGCCCGGTTTCCGCGCCAAGCGCCATGCGAATGCCGATCTCGCGGGTGCGCTGCACGACAAGATACGCCAACACACCGTAAATACCCATAGCCGCAAGCAGCGCCGCCAAAGTGCCAAACGTGGCGGAGAGCGCCGCGACCATGCGCTCACCAAACAAATCTTCGTCGACCACGCGCTCCATGGTCTTGAGACTGTAAATCGGAAGGTTGGCGTCGAGGTCCCGCACCGTACTTCGCAGCGCGGACACGGCCAGCAACGGATCTTGCTGCGTGTACGTGTAGAAAGTCATCTCGCGGATCGTCGGCTGCTGCGCGTAAGGCAAGTAGATGTACGGAACATCGCCGCTACGCACGTGATCTTGCTTAACGTCCTTGACCACGCCAACTATTTCAATATTTGGCTTGATGTCGTTGCCGGCGCCAAACGCAAAATGCAAGCCCAGCGGATTGCGTCCCACAAAATACTTCTTGGCCATGGCTTCACTGATCATGGCCACTTTCGATTTGCCGGGTCCGTCGCCTTCGTTGAACTCGCGTCCAGAAAGCAGCGGAACGCCCAGTGTCGAAAAATACCCTGGGCTGACGGGATCGAAGTTGATGTGCGAATCCTCAACCGAAAGATCCTTGCTGCCTTCGATGGTGATATTGCTGCCCATATCCGAGCCGGTGAGCGTGCCTAGCTCCGAAGTGCCGACGCCGCGGACACCCGGGACGGCAGCCATGCGCACTCGCAATTGATCGATCAAGGCGACGCTGCGCGGCGTGTCGTACCCGTTGAGGATGGGCGAAATGGCGAACGTGATTATATTCTCCGTGCGCAATCCGAGATTTTGCTTGCGCAGGTTCCAAAGCGTGCGAGTAAAGAGAAATGCGCCCGCGAGAAGGAGCATGGTGAACGCTACTTGTCCCGCGACGAGCATCTTGCGCGCCCCGACATGCGACGCTCCCGCCGACGTAGTCGTGGCTTGATCTTTCAATGTCTGCGCCACGGCCGTGCGCGTCACGCGCCACGCCGGAATTAGCCCGAAGAAAATGCCGGAGACGAGCGTCGCGCCCGCAGCGAAACTCAGGACACCCAGGTCCAAACTTGTGTTCAAGCCTTTGATCGTCAGGTTGGAGGCGACCATGGGCGTCAGCAAGTTCATGAGCCACACACCAATCAGCAATCCCAGCGCGCCCCCAGCCAGCGCACAGAGCAAACTCTCCGCCAGCAACTGCTGAAGTATTCGTCCGCGGCTGGCACCCATGGCGGAGCGAATGGCCAGCTCACGCTGGCGTGCCGCGCCTTGCGCTAGAAGGAGATTCGCCACGTTGGTGCACGCGATCAGCAATACCAGCGCAACCATCACGAACAATGCGGTCAACGACTGTCCAGAATCAGTTTGCAGTGTGGTGCGACCCTTGGCGCCAGGAACTAATAAAACTTTCTTGTCCAAAAATCTCTGCCGCTTCTGTTGGTCCCAACCGTTGATCTTCGCCAGTTGCTCCTGAAGCAGAGGGCGATAGACGGCGTTGATTCCCGCTTCCGTCTGCGCCATCGAGAGGCCCGGTTTGCGGCGCGCGAGAATTGCCAGCCAATAATTGTCCCACTCGTCCAGGCCGTTTCTCTCCGGCGTCATCTGCCCTTTCATCATCAGCGGCACAAAAATGTCCGCCGATTGGCCGACCTGAATGCCGGTGAAGCCTGCTTGCGCGACTCCGACGATAGTCAACTCTGTATTGTTGACGAGCAGCGATTGATTCAAGATGCTCGGGTCGCCACCGAAGCGCCGAGTCCAGTACGCGTGGCTTAAGACTACGACCGGCTGCGCACCCGGCACTTTGTCGTCTTCCAAAGTAAACAGCCGGCCCACAGCCGGCCGCACGCCAAGCACATCGAAATAGTTGCCGGAAACCAACTCGCCGCCGCCGCGCTCGGTTTGCCCGCGCGAAGCAATGCTAGCCGGAATGGCAAAGCGCGCCAGTATCCCAGAAAAGACGCTGTTCGTGTCGCGAAGCCCCTTGTACATCGGATAAGAGAAAGATTGCGCCTCGTCCCCGTCGCTCCAGACATGGCCCCGCATCGGCCCGGGAGAACGCAAGATGACCAATTCATTGGGATTTTGCACCGGCAAGCGCGTGAGCAGCACCTGCTTCACCAGGGAAAAGATGGCGGTGTTTGCGCCGATGCCGAGTGCCAGGGTTAGCACCGCAATGGCGGTGAACCCGGGATGCTTTGCCAGCATCCGCGCCCCGAATCGAATGTCTTGCCAGACTGCCCGCATTTAGGATTTCCCCGGCAAGGCTACCCGCAGCCACACTGCAGGCGCCAAGAATCCCTCTATGTCACGCATATACGGTACGAGGGCCAACATTGTTCCACGGTAAGAACTTGCGCGCGTGATTCGGGCCACTGCCGTCATGAGGCAAACCCCTACGGACTGAAAGAAACCCTGCTGAGTGAGACGTTACAGCCTGTGTTTCCGTCTTGCGCAACCCAAAAATCTTTGAAACTTGTGACAGCGATGCCCAAACGCCTTTATTTCAGCCGGATACGGTCGACGTTGTCCCACTGCGACATGTCCGACAGGATGACCTTGTCCCCGACTTGCAAGCCCGAGAGGATTTCCATCGTGGTCACCGAGCTGCGCCCCAACTTCACATTGACTCGCGAGGCTTCCGAGCCGTCTAGCGAAATCTTGAAGAGGCTAATAGTGCTGTCTTGTTGGCCATGCACCGGGCGACCGACGTATAGGACGTCTTTGAGATTTTCGAGCTCGATGGTGCCGTCCACGCTGAGGTCCGCTCGCGCTCCCGGTGGCAGCGGCTCATCGAACACGGCGTCCACGGTCACCGTGCCGTTCTGGACGGAGGGATCGATGCGCGAAACGTGTCCAATGACCACGCCGTTGCGCGTATCGATCGTGGCCTTCTGCCCAATCGTAATGTCCTTGGCCTGCGTCTCGGCAATCTTGATTTCGGCCTTTAGCTTCTTGGGATCCGCCACGCGGGCCACGTTCGTTCCGACCGCGACGTTTTGGCCCTCTTCTATGGGGATTAGTTGCAACACTCCGGTGATGCCGGCGCGAACGCGCAGCGAAGAAGACTGGCTCAGGCGCAATCCGTACGTTGCCTTGGCTTGGTCGACCTGGGACTGGCTGGCCATAAGCCGGGACTTCGCGGACTCCTCCGCGATCTTGGTTCGCTGGGTCTCTAACTGCAGCCGAATGGCGAGTTGATCTTCCTTCACCTTAGAGAGATTCTTTGTATGGTCAGATCCGATGCCTTCTTTGAATAGCTTTTCATCGACGTCGTGCTGCAGGTGGGCTTGCTCGAAGTCGCTGCGCACGTTCGCTTCGTTCGCTTTTTGATTCATTAGATCGCTATCGACCTGCACTTTGAGGTTGGCGTAATTGGCCTCGGCAGCCTTAAGCGCATACTCTGCATCGAGCACGTCCCGCTGCAGTTCCGGATTGCTCATCTGCAAGATCACCGTATCGGGCTGGACCAAGTGGCCTGGCCGGATGACGATTTTGTCGACGCGCGCGGCAGTCTGTGCGGGAATCCAGTGGATGTCTTCCGGCACCAAGGTCCCCAGGCCGCGGACTTCGCGCAGCATCGGTCCACGCTTCACCGTGTCAGGCCAGATCGTAGAGCCGTCCACCGACGGGGCCGCAGGCTTCAGGCGCGACAATGCCAGCGTGACCCCGGCGCAGAGCAGCACGGCGACAGTGACGTAGGCTATTCGTTTAATCTTTTTCGCGCGGGCGTTTGATGGTCTTTGTATATCCATGGCGTTTATTCATCCTTGAAAATCGCACGCAGCCTGCCCTCGCGCATCCCGCCTAAGCCGCTGTTATTCAATAGTTTACACCCAAACCGCCGTGTGGAGAACCGTCCGAATAGCTCGAAAATGGGAATAATCGTCCCACGAGCGAACATGCGCTATAGACGTCAGCATATATACGGATGTCAGGGCGCTCACGTTCCATCCCGCAGAGCACCTGAGCGGGAACTTTGTACCTTTGTGACGGGAAATCAAGTTGAAAGTTTGCAGAGTCTGACGGGAGATCAAGTGAGAGTTTGTAAGGCTAGGGAAAAGTTTGTAACGCGAGGGAATCGCTTCGCACCCAATGGAGAGGGGTAACCGTACGCTCCGCGGACGCGTATAACCAATAGGACGCGTCCTGAAAGAGAGAAATGAAACCTGATCTGAAGCTGTTTGCGATTGCTATCTTTCTTCTGGCCATTCCTGTTTTGATGGCGCTTCCGCAATCCCTTCTTGTGTCCGACGTGGTCCTGAGCCAGGACACTCCTCAACAAACTCAGGGCGAAGGGCGCGGGATGCCGCTGTTCGGCAAGATCACCGCGATTCATGATTCGTCGCTCGAGATCTCCAATGCCAACGGTGAAACCGTTACCGTGAAGCTGACCGCCCAAACGGAGTTTCGCAAGGATCGCCAGTCCGCCAAACGCAGTGACTTCAAAGTGGGCGACGTGATTGCCGTGCGCGGGCAGGAAAATCCCGATCACACCTGGACCGCGCAGATGATTGGCGCGCGTTCTGCAAATGGCGAGGGCCGCGGCCCGAACATGCAGGCTGGCATGCTGGGCAAGGACTATGTTGCCGGCGAAGTGAAGGCTGTCGATGTGCCAAAGATTTCCGTCCTGCGCTCCGATAGTGTTACGCAAACGATCGAACTGAATGAAGACACTTCGCTGCGCAAGGGCCGCGACGCGATCACCATGGCGGACGTGCAGATCGGGGATCATCTTTTGGCGCGCGGCGCCCTGCAGGACAACGTCTTTGTGCCCAAGTTTGTTATGGTGATTGCACCAGAACAATGGAAACGCATGCAGGAAATGGGCGGAATGCGCTCCGGGTCTGGCGGTGCTTCGCAAAAACCTGCGGAGCCGCCTCATTGAAGTTTTTCGCCCCAGCCCTCATTTTCCTCCTTTGCATTCTTTCCGCAGATTCGTTGCGGGCGCAGGTTCCTGTGCTGCCCCCGGATGCTGGCTCAGCACCGGCTCCAGTGCCTGAGGTGACTCAGGCACCGGCTTCCTTTGAAATTAGCGGAATTGTGCGCGCCGGAAAGACTCCTCTGCCCGGCGTGACGGTTACCGCGTCGAATTCACTCACCGGAAAGAAATTTATCGTCGCTACAGCCGCAAATGGAACCTATACGTTTGCCGGCTTGCCGCGCGGCCGTTATGTTGTGCGTGTCGAGTTTATGGGCTTCGCGCCCCTAACTCAGGAAATTGTGCTGAAGCCGGAAACTCCCACAGGAAAATTCGATGCGGAAATGATCCTTGCGTCACGCCAACAGGATCAGGGCGCACTCGGGAACTTAGCCGCGCTGGTTACAGCCGGGCGCGGATTTCAAAGCTTGGCCCTGGACAGCACCCTTTCGGCTCTGGCGGGCGGCGCCACCGCGGGGATGATCGGCGGCGGACAAAATGGAAATGGAGCCGACGTGTCTTCGTTGCCGTTGAATGGCGCGGGAGCGGAAGGCCCGACGGAATCCGTGAGCATTACCGGAGCGCAAGGGCGCACGCAGGATTTTGGCGGCGGCAGCGAAGATGACATTCAGGACCGCATTCAGGAATTTCGTGACCGCGCGCAACGCGAAGGTGGCGGTTTGCAAGGGGGAGGGCAAGGTGGCGGCCCGGGTGGAGGCGGCGCAGGTGGTCCGGGCGGCGCGGCGATCATGATTTCGCGTATGCCGCGCAACTTCAACATTAATCAGCCGCACGGAATGCTTTACGTTTCTGACGATTCCGGGGCGCTTGACGCAAAATCGTATTCACTCACAGGGCAGGCGACTCCGAAAGCCAGCTATAACTTGCCGCGTTTTGGCGCTCTTCTCGGCGGCCCGTTCAACATTCCCAAGATTTTTAACGGCGGCAACAAATGGTTTTTCTTCGCGGGTTGGAACGCCAATCGCGGTAGCACGCCTTACGATGCGTTTTCCACGGTGCCAACGCTCGCCGAGCGTGCTGGGGATTTTTCCGCTGCTACTTATAAAGACGGCAGCCCGGTGCAAATTTTCAATCCTAGGAATGGTGGGCAACAATTTCAAAGCAACGGGCAGCTTAATGTCATTGATCCTGCGCTTATCAGCGCGCAGGCGAAGGCGTTGCTGGCGTTCATTCCGTTGCCTAACCTGCATACCGCGACGCAGAACTTTCATTTCGTCACTTCGGGAAGCAGCAGCAGCGATTCCGTCAACTTTCGCTTGATTCACAATTTTGGCTCGGGTGGCGGTCCCGGTTTCGGGCCCTTCGGCGGCGGAGGCGCGGGCGGAGGCGGCGGGCGCAGGCGCGCGCAAAACAACATCAACTTCGGCATGAACTGGACGCGCAGCGCGACCACGCTTGTCAATCCGTTTCCGTCGCTGGCCGGCGGCAACAGTTTGCAAGGGCTGAATGCCACTGCCGGCTGGGTGTATGGACGCGGGCGAGCCACGAACAATTTCCGTGTGAATTACAACCACAATCACGTTTCCACGACGAATCTGTTCTCGAATGTTCGAAATGTCGCTGGGGATGCCGGCATCGGCGGTATCTCTGCGAACCCGTTCGACTGGGGTCTGCCGGGAATCGGCTTTACCAGTTTTGCTGGATTCACCGATCCGACGCCACGCCGCGAGCTTGATCAGACTTTCACATTTTCGGACACACTTTCCTGGAGCCGCGGCAAACACAACTGGCGCTTCGGCGGCGACTACCGGCGCATTCTGCAAAGTCTTCGCTCCGCGAAGAACGCGGAAGGGAGTTTCGTGTTCACCGGTTTTGCGACATCGCAACCCACAAGCAGCGGCGGAGTGCCGGCCGCAGATACGGGGTATGACTTCGCCGATTTTTTACTCGGCTTGCCGCAGCAGACCACGCTGCAATCGGGAACAAATTCCTATGATTTTCGCGCAAACGCTTTTGATGTTTACGCGCAGGACGATTTCCGGTTCCGCCCCAGCCTATCTTTCAATCTCGGCTTGCGTTACGAGTACAACGGGCCGTACACGGAGGCCCACAATCAAATCGCGAACCTCAATGTCGCTTCCGGCTTCACCGGCGCGCAGCTCGTCATTCCCGTCGGCGCCGTTTTACCGGCTCCTGTCAGTGGGGCGGTTCCATCCTCTACCGCGTCTCTGATCCAGCCAGACCGCAATAATTTCGCGCCCCGCATCGGCATCGCGTGGAGGCCGATGAAGCAAACGGTCGTTCGAGCGGGATACGGCATCAACTACAATCTGGCGCAGTACGGCGCGATGATTCAAAATTTTGCGTTTCAGCCGCCGTTCGCGGTGACTTCCACGAATATCAGCTCGCTCGCGAACCCGCTTACGCTGCAAAGCGGTTTTCCGGCAGTAACCGCAGCGGTGACCAACAATTTTGCTGTAGACCCCAACTACCGCCTCGGCTACGTGCAAGTCTGGAACCTCGACATTCAACGGCAGCTACCTAAGGGCGTGGTGATGAATCTCGACTACAACGGCTCCAAGGGCACGCGCCTCGATGTCGAGCGCGCGATCGTTATTTCCGGCGTGCAACCTTTCATTTACGAATCTTCCGCGGCCAATTCCGTTTTTCATTCGGGATCGATTCGCTTGCGCAAGCGCATGGCACACGGTATCGCCGTTTCGGGAACCTACGCCTATTCCAAATCCATTGACGACGCCTCCTCGATCGGCGGCGGCGCCACAGTTGTCGCGCAGAATCCCTTCGACATTGCGGGGGACCGCGGCCTCTCCAGTTTTGATCTGCGACACAAATTTTCCGGCAACTGGATTTACGAGTTGCCCTTTGGCGATGGTCACCGCCTCGCGCAGCGCGGACCGCTATCGCACATTTTGGATGGCTGGCAATGGAGCGGCGATTTCACCATTGGCTCAGGGCTCTACTTCACGCCGCGCGTGCTCGGCAATTCCTTGGATATCGGCCGTGGTGTCAGTGGCTCGCTGCGCGCCAACGCGACCGGCGCTCCCGTTTCCTTGGGTTCGCCATCTACTCTTGAATGGTTCAATACGGCGGCGTTTTGTTCGCCGGCTTCCTCCTTTGGCTCCAGCACGCCTGCTTCCGGCAGCACCTGCGCAAACCCCAGCGGCAGCTCGTTCGGCGATGCTGGTCGCAACATCATCCGAGGGCCCGGGCAGATCACGTTTGACATGAACTTGAGCAAAACCATCACGGTGAAAGAGTCACGCGCGTTGGAACTTCGCATTCAGGCTGCAAACGTTTTCAACACGGCGCACTTCACGGGTCTCAACACCATCGTGAATTCGCTGACTTACGGTCAAGTGACTTCGGTGGGGAACATGCGGCGCGTGACGATGCTCGCGCGCTTTCGGTTCTGAGAAATGATGATGCGAATGTTTGCGAAAACTCGCGCGGTGCTAACGGCAGTGCTTCTGCTGCTGAACGTTTCGCTTGCGGTTTTTGCGCAAAACGCGCCGCAGAGTCCGCAACCGCCGCCACCGCCGCAGCCGCAGTATCGCGTGCGCGTAACGTCGGAACTGGTCCTGGTAAATGTGGTCGTCCGCGATAAGAAGGGCAATCTTGTTCGCGATCTTAAGAAGGACGATTTCACGCTGCTGGAGGATGGCAAGCGCCAAGCGATTTCTACCTTCGATTTCGAAAATGTAGATGAGCTCGCGACGGCTGGGGCTGCTGAGGCCACCGTCTCGGGGACTGCGCCCGATGGGGGACTGCTGCGTCCCACGGACAATTCGGCCGCGCTAAATGCGCGCGATCGCCGCTTGATGCTGCTCTTCTTCGATTTTTCCGGCATGCAGCCTGAGGAAATTGAACGCTCAGTCGAAGCCGCAAAAAAGTTCGTGCAAACGCGCATGCAGCCGGCGGACCTCATCGCGCTTGTCTCGCTGGCCACCAACATGCGCATTGATCTCGATTTCACCGACGACAAAACGAAAGTGCTCGGCGCTCTTACGTCGTACACCTCGGGCCAGGGCCAAGGCTTCGACAACGGAGCGACGGGCAGCAGCTCCGAAGGCGGTGCGGAAACGGGCGGAGCTTTTACTGCCGACGACACCGACTACAACACATTTAACGCGGATCGCAAGCTGCTCGCGCTGCAGTCCATCATGCAAACGCTCGGCAAAATCTCGCAGAAGAAAGCCATAATTTATTTCAGCAACGGCATCAGCCAAAACGGCGTCGATAATCAGTCGGCATTGCGTGCCGCCACGGCCTCCGCCGTGAAAGCGAATGTCTCGATTTATCCCGTCGACATCCGCGGTTTGCAGGCTTTTCCTCCCGGCGGGGAGGCGCAGAACGCCAGCCTGCACGGCCAGTCCGCGTACAACGGGGCCGCGGTGATCAACGATCTCAGCAGCAACGCGTCCACGCAGGAAACGCTATCCACCCTGGCTTCGGACACTGGCGGCAAGGCTTTCTTTGACTCCAACGATTTCGGCGCTGTGTTTTCTCAGGTGCAGAAAGACAGTTCCGCGTACTACGTTCTCGGGTTCACCAGCAGCAATGCGCTGAAGGATGGTCGGTTCCGGCGTCTTAAAGTGCAGCTCAATCGGCCGGATCTGAAGCTCGACTATCGCTCCGGCTATTATGCCGGGCGCGATTTCGAGCATCTGAACCGTGCGGACCGCGAGCAGCAGATACAAGACGAACTGGCATCGGAGTTGTCGCAGACCGACGTCGCCGTGTACGCCGGCGCGGCGTATTTTCGGCAGGATGATTCGCACTACTATCTTTCGGTTTCGCTCGTCATTCCCGGTTCGCAAATTCCGTTTGTGCAAGCGAAAGACAAAGATAACGCCACCATCGACGTGATCGGCGAAGTGCGCGCGGACGGCAAGTTTGCCGTCGGTCACCAGCGCGATACCGTGAAACTAGCCGTCGACAGCGCGCAACAGGTACGCCACAAGAACGTGCAGTACAACACCGGCTTCCTCCTTGCGCCGGGAAGCTACCACTTGAAATTTGTCGTGCGCGAAAATCAGAGCGGGCGCATGGGTTCGTTTGAGACCGACGTACAGATTCCCGACTTGCGCAAGACGCCGCTGCGCATGAGCTCCGTGGTGCTCAGCAGCCAGCGAGTTCCCGCCGGCGCGAAGAAGATCAGCGGTCCGCATCCCCTGGTGCAGAACCAGACCGAGCTGGTGCCTAACATCACGCACGTGTTCACGCAGGATCAGCACCTGTATTTGCAGTACGAGGTGTATGACGCTGCGCGGGGGAAGAATCCTGTTCCCGCTGCCACTGTAAATACAGCGGCAAATGGGAGCGCGAACGCTGCATCGACTGACGGTGCCAAGGCTTCGCCGGCGAAAGCGCCGCGTGACAGCGTGCGTGTCTTTACCAGCATTGAATTTTTGCAGGGCAGCATGAAAGTTTACGAATCGAAGCCGATCGTCGCTAATGAAGTCACTGCGCCTGATCGCAAGGCGGTGATTTTTCAGATCGATTTGCCGCTACAAGCGCTGAAGCCGGGTTTTTATGTTTGCCAGGTCAACGTCGTTGACGACGTCTCCGGAAATTTTGCTTTTCCGCGCTCACCGATTTTGGTGAAAGAGGCGGCGCAACTTGGTCCGGCGAAACCTCCTGCTGGGAAATGAATCGTTGCGCCGGGGTCAAGGTGACGAATCTAAAGATTCGCCACGCCATTCATTGCTCATGGCTTTTGCAAGAAATTAAGCACCTCTTGGGTGAATTGGTCGCGCTGCTCGATGTTTGATAGGTGGGCGGCATCTAGCTCGCTATAACGAGCACCGGGAATTTGCTTGGCCAGAAACTTGCCATCCGTTGGCGGAGCGGCGGGATCGTGGGTGGCGGAAATAACTAGAGTTGGAACGGAGATGGACGCGACCTTTTCGCGGAAGTCTGCGTCGCGCAGCGCTTCGCAGCAGGCGATGTAGCCTTCGGTGTTGGTGTTTTCCAGCGTCTTCTTTATGCGCTCTACCGTTTGCGGTTCGCGCTCTCGGAAGCGCGATGTAAACCAGCGCTCCATCGTTGTTGCTGCGATGGACTTTGTTCCGCCCTTGCGCACGGCTTCTATGCGTGCATTCCAGGTTTCGGCGTTGCCGATCTTCGCGCCGCTGCTGCACAGGACGAGCTTGTATAGGGGCTTGCCTGCGTTTAGGGCGAGCCACATGCCTGTTACGCCGCCCATTGACAATCCGCAGAAGGAAAATTTATCGATATTCACGGAATCAGCGAGGGCGAGAACGTCGCGTGCTAATTGCTCGAACGAGTAGGGGCCGGGCGTGACCTGGCTTTTTCCGTGGCCACGCGTGTCGTAGCGCAGCACGCGGTACGTTTTCCGCAACTCCGGCATCTGTGCGTCCCACATCTCGAAATTTGAACCGAGGGAATTTGATAGCACGACCGCGGGCGCGTTCGCCGGCCCGGTGATTTCGTAGTGGATGTTGAAGCCGTTCACTTTCGCGATAGGCATGGTGGTTACGCGCGCTCGAGGATCACGGCGATGCCTTGGCCGACGCCGATGCACATGGTGCACAGTGCGTAACGGCTCTTCGTACGCTGCAGTTGATACATCGCCGTGGTGACTAGTCGCGCGCCGCTTGCGCCTAACGGATGGCCGAGCGCGACGGCGCCGCCGTTGGGATTCACGTGCGCCGCATCATCGGGAATGTTTAGATCGCGGAGTACTGCGAGAGCCTGAGATGCGAATGCTTCGTTCAACTCGATGACGTTCATCTGCTCGATGGTGAGATTTGCTTTGGCCAGGACTTTGCGTGTGGCCGGAACGGGCCCGATTCCCATCACGCGCGGCGCTACGCCTGCCGCTGCCGCTGCTATGACGCGCGCTTTCGGCGTAAGCCCGTGCTTTCGCACGGCGGCTTCGGATGCGAGCAGGAGCGCGCAGGCGCCGTCGTTCACTCCGGACGCGTTGCCCGCGGTGATGGTTCCGTTGGGTTTCACGATGGGTTTCAGTTTCGCGAGCGCTTCCAGGGTTGTGTCCGGCCGCGGGTGTTCGTCGACACTGAATGAACTTGTCTCGCCTTTTTTGCCTGGGACGGGCACGGCGACGATTTCTTCGCTCATGCGGCACGCGCGCATGGCGTCTGCGGCGCGCTGCTGGCTGCGCAGGGCGAAGGCGTCCTGATCTTCGCGGGAGATGTGATACTCCTCGGCAACGATCTCGCCGGTTTCCG
>DATBYP010000220.1:0-3942 GCA_036513675.1 Candidatus Acidiferrum sp. | reverse complement strand
GCACGGACGCAAATGTCCAGCTCCAAGCGCTAGTGGAGCAGATGCCCGCGATACTCTGGACTACGGACGAACACCTGCGAATCACCTCGAATTGGGGAACAGGTCTCAATTCGTCGAAAGTCAAAGCGGGGGATTTTGTAGGCCGAACGCTTTACGATTACTTGGAATGCCAGGATCCTCTCGCTCCGCCCATCGCGCAGCATGCCGATGCCCTACGAGGGATTCCTTCTTATTTCGAGTATCGCCACGGCAGCCGGCATTTTGCTCTTCATCTCAGCCCATTGCGCGCAGCCTCAGGCGAAATCACAGGTTGCGTCGGCGCGGGGGTCGACATCACGGACCGGAAGAGGAGCGAGGATCAAATTCGCTACCAAGCGACCCACGACGCGCTGACCGGGTTAGCGAACTACCGCGAATTCATTGACACAATGGAGCGCGAAGTGCGACGCGCCGAGCGCAGCAAACATTCCTTCGCTCTGCTTCTCCTGGATTTGGACGGGTTGAAGGCAGTTAATGACAAGTACGGACATTTGGTGGGAAATCGCGCCCTTAAGAGATTGTCGGAGGTAATCAAGGAACACTCTCGTGCAACCGATCTAGCCGCCCGGTATGGAGGCGACGAGTTCGCGGTCGTACTGATCGATGCTGACCCTGGTATGGCAAATCGGATTGCGCAGCGCGTGCAGAAGGCATTGCGCGACGGCCGGGAACAGCCTCCGCTCACCGTTAGTATTGGAATGAGTGCTTCTCCGGAAGACGGCCGGACCGTGCCAGAACTGTTGCAAGCCGCAGACCGGCACTTGTACAAGCGCAAGAAGGCAGCATACGCGCAAGACGTAAGCATCGGCTAAACTCCATAAACAGGATGGTTGACAGTGACGCCGCCATAGCGCGATTCTGGCGGCGATTCTGCGCAGACAGATCCTTCTCGGGAGAATCCGCCGTGAACTCCGCCGATCTTGTTCTTGCCCTGCTCGATGAAGCCTACGAAAAACGCACCTGGCACGGACCTAATCTCCGGCAGTCTTTGCGGGGAGTGACGGCAAAGCAAGCGGCGTGGCGCCCCGGCCGCGACCGGCACAACATCTGGGAAGTCGCGCTGCACTCCGCCTACTGGAAATACGCGTTGCGACGGAGGATCGAGGGAGGCAAGCGTGGCTCCTTCGCGCTGAAAGGCAGCAACTTTTTTGTGCGGCCAGAGCCCGGAGCTAACATGGAGGCGGCGTGGAGCGCCGACAAAGACCTGCTCGAGCACGAGCACCGTGCTTTGCGGCAAGCCGTGGCGGAACTGCGGCAAACGCCGCGATGGGAGAAACTACTGCCGCAGTTGTGGGGCATCGCGTTTCACGATATTTACCACGCTGGTCAGATACGGCTGCTGCGGCGGCTGATGAGTCCCAAAAAATAACGCCGCCAACCGCGCCGGTCGCAACCATCGAGTTCATTGACTTACGCGGCAACGCGGCCTAAGATTCGCTTCATCTGCTGGACAAGGCGCTAAACTCTGCGCCATCCATCCCGGCCGATTCTGCGTGGTCCCCGGCGGTGCACGTGCCAAGCTCCGTAGTGTCGCATTACCGGCTACTCAATCCGCTGGGCAGCGGGGGTATGGGCGTGGTCTACCGGGCAGAAGACACCGCGCTGGGCCGCACGGTGGCCCTAAAGTTTTTGTCCTCGCAAATTGCGCAGGATCCCAAGCGCGTGGAGCGCTTTCGTGATGAAGCGCGCACGGCATCTTCCCTGAATCACCCCAACATTTGCACCATCTACGAAGTCGGAGAGGAGGAAGGCGAGCTGTTTATCGCCATGGAGTATGTGGAGGGCCGACCACTTTCAGAGTCTTTGCGCGACGGCGGCATGGCCGTGGAAACGGTTCTGCGTTATGGGCGGCAAATCTCCGGCGCGCTGGAACACGCGCACGAACGCGGAATTGTGCATCGCGACCTAAAGCCCGCAAACGTTGTAGTGACGCCGAACGGCACGGCGAAGATTCTGGATTTTGGTTTGGCCAAACGCAGCGATCCCGAGGAAGTGCAGCGTAAAACTACGCAAGGTGTGGCGACAGAGAGCAGTGTCGGACTGACCGGAACCCTTCCGTACATGTCGCCGGAACAATTGCAGGGCGGTGAAACTGGAGCGCAGAGCGACATCTGGTCGCTGGGCGTGATGTTGTATGAAATGGCGTCGGGTGCGCGACCCTTTCGGGGAGAGAACCTCTACCGCCTCTGCACCGCCATTATTCAAGAACCGATGCCACCGCTACCGGCGCACATTCCTGCGGGGGTTGCGGCGGTTATCAAGCGCTGCTTAGAGAAGGAGCAGTCGCGGCGCTATCAGCGCGCAAGCGAGCTGCGCGCCGCTCTGGAAGCGTTGGAAATAAGTAGCACGAGTGTGGTGGCGCCGCCCGCAGCCCCAAAGGCTGAAACCGATCGAAGAAGCGCGTTGTGGATTGTGGTCGCTGTGGCACTCGTTCTGGTGGCCATCGGCTCCGCGCTGCTGTGGCGCAACGGCAGCGGCGTGAAGAGTGCCAGCACGCCCGCGATCAGCGTTCCACAAAGGGTGCAGCTCGCGGTTCTTCCGCCTGACAGCCCGACGGGGTCCGAAGACAGCGCGTTCAATGATGGTCTGGTGGAGACGCTGACTTCGCGCCTGACGGCCCTGACGGAGAAACATCCGCTCGCGGTGATTCCAGCGAGCGAAGTGCGCGCGCGCAAAGTCGGAACTGTCGATGCCGCACGTGCGGAGTTCGGCATTAACCTCGGCTTAGTTATAAACGTACAGCACGCGGGAGGACAGGAGCGCGTAAATTACTCACTGGTGGACGCTAGTTCTCACCAACAGTTGCGCGGCGGAACCATTACCGCGCCGCGCGGCGATCCCTTTGCACTGCAAGACCAGGTATCCGAGAGCGTCACGCAAGCGCTTGAGTTGCAACTGCAACCGCAGGAGAAGAGTGCGCTGCAGGCGCACGGCACCACCGAACCCGCAGCCTATGACTTTTACTTGCAAGGGCGAGGTTATTTGCAGGACTACGGGAAAAAGGAAAACGTCGAAAACGCGATAACGGTGTTCCGGAGGGCGCTGGACAAAGATCCGGCGTTCGCCGCCGCCCACGCCGGCTTAGGGGAAGCGTACTGGCAGAAATTTGAATTGATTCACGATCAACGGCTGGTTAAGCAAGCTATAGACTCGTGCCGCGAGGCGAACCAAAAGGACAGCGCGTTGAGCGAGGCACACATATGTCTCGGTACGGTCGCGCAAGGCACGGGCAATTACGAGGAGGCTATCGCAGAGTTCCAAAAGGCAGCACAAAACGAACCGACGCGGGACGCCGCGGCCAGCGGACTTGGTCGAGCATACGAAAGTCTCAATCAGATGGAGAACGCCGAGCAAGCGTACAAAGCGGCGATAGCGCTCCGTCCGAATTACTGGGTCGAGTACAATCGCCTGGGCACGTTCTATTTGCGCCATGGCAAGCTCGACGACGCGGCGGGAATGTATACTCAGGTGATCTCGCTCGCTCCCGATAGCTTTATCGGGTACACGAACTTGGGCAGCACGCGCGTGCAGCAAGGAAGATATGCAGAAGCGATCGAGCCCCTCAAGCGCTCTCTGGAGATTCGGAAAACCGGGGCAGCAATGTCAAATTTGGCTACTGCCTATTTTCAACAGAAACATTTCAGCGAGGCCGCCAAATGTTTCGAAGAGGCGGCCGCACTCGATCCCGGAAATTATGAGCTTTGGGGGAACCTGGGAGATGCGTACTACTGGGCTCCGGGAATGCGCGATCGCTCAGGGGTGGCATACCGCAAGGCATTGTCATTGGGCGAAGAACAACGCAAGGTCAACCCGCGAAACGCAAACCTGCTTAGCTATCTCGCCGGTTACCACGCCATGCTGGGAGAGGCTCGGCAGGCGCACGAAAACATTGGAGATGCGTTG
>DATBYP010000219.1:0-9236 GCA_036513675.1 Candidatus Acidiferrum sp. | reverse complement strand
CTCGGCAGAAGATCCATCTGCAGAAAGCGCTGATACGACTTCATCTGGACTTCAATCAGGTTGGGAATCTGAATCGAGCCCTGGATTTTCGCGAAATCCAGACGCTGACGTTCCCGGACATGCTGATTGTTAGACATGAATAACCCTCATCCCTTTCGGGCAGCACGCGGACAAAAACAGAAACACCGAGCCGTGTTGCTGCGCTTTTCGCCCGAAGATAGCGCGCACACTGCTGCGGAGGGCCATTTGGCGGCCCGTAGACTTGTGAAAATACCCAGCCTCAACTTGCGTGGTGAATTCCTTTGGCGCGGTGGTCCGCTTACTTAGCCGCGCCTCTTCCTGGAGCCCGTAAAAATTAACGTCTGCCGAGCCGGAATGCGGCCGACGTACTTACTTGATTTCGACTTTGGCGCCGGCTTCTTCAAACTTCTTCTTGATAGCCGCCGCTTCGTCCTTGTTAACGCCCTCTTTGACGGTCTTGGGCGCGCCGTCAACCAGGTCCTTGGCTTCTTTCAAGCCCAGGCTGGTCACTTCGCGAACCGCCTTGATGACGTTGATCTTGTTGCCGCCCACATCGGTGAGTACGACGGTGAACTCCGTCTTCTCTTCCGCAGGGGCCGCGCCAGCAGCCGCTCCGCCGCCGCCACCAGCCACCACGGTAGCCG
Source organism: Candidatus Acidiferrum sp. (assembly GCA_036513675.1). Classification (GTDB taxonomy): domain Bacteria; phylum Acidobacteriota; class Terriglobia; order Acidiferrales; family UBA7541; genus Acidiferrum. The sequence goes on along the minus strand of DATBYP010000219.1, from coordinate 8,571 downwards.
CAGCCGCGGAAACGCCGAAGGCTTCTTCCATTTTCTTCACGAGATCCGACGCCTCCAGCAGCGTCAGCCCCTTGATTTCATCCAGGATCGTATCCACTTTCGACATGATTCGTTCTTCTCCTCTCAAGATTTAGAATTTCACTGGCCCGCTTCGGGGCTTGCTGCAGGCGCCCCGTCGCCAGACCCAAACTTGTTCGCCTTGATGGCCTCATTGACCGTCACCGCAAGATTGCGCGGCAAAGCGTTCAGTGCCATGGCAATGCGCTGCGCCGGTGCGTTCAGCAGGAACATGATCTTGCTGATCAGCTCGTCCTTCGATGGCAGGTTAGCGAGCTGCTGAATTTCGGCAATGGAAATGACCCGGCCTTCGACCAAACCGGAGCGAAATTGAAATGCCGGCACGTCTTTCGCGATTTTTGTCAGTGCTTTGGCCAGCGCGACGGGATCCGTGTTTGTGAACGCGATGGAATTCGTGCCCTTCAGATTCGTGAGCAACTTTTCGGCGGGCGTGCCGCTGGCCGCGCGCTCCGCAATTGTATTCTTCACCACTTTGTAGTTGCCGCCTGCGGCTTGCACGGAGCGGCGGAGCTTGGTGTCGTCCTGAACCGTAATGCCCTGGAAGGTCGTGAGAATCACGGTCGAGACCTTCGCCAGTTCGCCCTTCAGTTTGTCTAGATCTTGCTGTTTTTCGCTGCGCTTTTTCATGAGTCTCTTTCTTCCCTGTTATGCCGCCGCTGCGAGCGTTTCCGCTTCGGCCAAATCCACCGTGATGCCCGGGCCCATCGTGGAAGTCAAAGTAATGCGCTTCACGTACTTGCCCTTGGCCGCCGCGGGTTTCGCTTTCACTATTGCACTGATCACCGCATGGCCGTTTTCGGCGAGCTTCGCGCCGTCAAATTGAATTTTTCCAATTGGGCAATGCACTATGCCGGCTTTGTCCACGCGAAATTCCACTTTGCCGGCCTTGGTCTCCTTGATCGCTTTGGCCACGTCGAAGGTCACCGTGCCGGTCTTCGGATTAGGCATCAGGCCGCGTGGGCCAAGCACTTTGCCGAGTTTTCCGGCGGATTTCATCATGTCCGGCGTCGCAATCACGGCATCGTAATCGGTCCAGCCACCCATGATTTTCGTCACCATATCTTCGCCGCCTACGAAATCGGCCCCGGCGTCCTGCGCTTCGCGAACTTTTTCGCCGCTGGCAATCACCAGGACGCGCACCGCTTTGCCCAGACCGTGCGGCAGAACTACAGTGCCGCGCACCACTTGGTCAGAGTGCTTCGGGTCGACGCCCAGGTTAACGGCCAGCTCAACGGTTTCGTTGAACTTCGTGTGGTGCGTCTTCTTGATGAGCTCCGCGGCATCCGCGAGCTTATACGGCCGCGCTTCCACCTTCTTGCGCGCATTCTCGACGTTCTTACCCGATTTCTTCATCCCTGCCCTCGTAACCTAGTCTTTCTTTACGCTACGACTTCCAGGCCCATATTTCGCGCCGTGCCCATCACAGTGCGTACCGCCGATTCGATATTCGTCGTATTGAGATCCACCAGTTTAAGCTTGGCAATCTCTTCGACTTGCTTCTTCGTAACTTTGCCGACCTTGTTGCGATTCGGCTCCGCGGAACCCTTGACGATTCCTGCAGCGCGCAATAGCAAGATCGAAGCAGGCGGCGTCTTCAGAATAAAAGTGAAAGTGCGGTCAGTGTAGACCGTGACCAGTACCGGGAAAATCATTCCGTCCGGCTCTTTGGCCGTCTTGGCGTTGAACTGCTTGCAAAAATCCATGATGTTCAAGCCGTGTGGACCAAGCGCGGTGCCGACTGGCGGCGCCGGAGTGGCTTTGCCGGCCGGTAACTGCAACTTAATTGTCGTCTGTACTTTCTTAGCCATGTCCCTGCCTCAAATAGTCTTTTCGCTTCGAGAGCCGCGCCTCAGCCCAGCTTCTCGACACTCGCAAAATCCAGTTCCACCGGCGTCGAACGTCCGAAAATCGTTACGGAAACTTTCAAGCGGCTATGGTCCCCGTCAATTTCCTCGACCGTGCCATTGAAATTCGCAAATGGCCCGTCCACAATGCGCACCTGCTCGTTGCGCTCGAAAACCACTTTCGGCTTCGGGCGATCCGTCGGCACGTGTACCCGATTGATGATCGCATCCACTTCCGCCTCGGACAGCGGCGACGGCGATGTTGCCGAGCCAACAAATCCGGTAACCCGCGGGGTCGAGCGCACGATGTGCCATGTGTTTTCATCGAGGTCCATCTCGACGAGCACGTAGCCCGGATACGACATCCGCGACGAAACGACCTTCTTGCCGCCGCGGACTTCGACGGTGTCTTCCATCGGAATCAGCACGCGGCCAATCTTGTCCTGCAAATTGAACGCGGCCACGCGGCTCTCCAGGCTCTCTTTGACCTTCTTCTCAAAGCCCGAATAGGTATGGATGATGTACCACTGCATCGCCATCGCAGTCGGATTCCCTTCAGACACCAAAGATTTTGAAGACGTAAGCCACCCCTCGCTGAACCAGCCAGTCAACCACTGCCAGAAATAGACCAAAGAAAAACACAGTGGCAATCACCACGGTTGTGGTCGAGACCACATCGTCCTTACTCGGCCAGGTGACTTGCTTCATTTCGACGCGCACGTCGTGCATGAATTCGCGCGCGTCCGTTACCGTTCCGGTAACTCGCTGGCCGATTCCCGCGGCTGCCCCGGTTATCGCGTTGCCGCCCGACTCGTCGTTTTTCACTTTTACCGCTTGCGTGGCCATAAAACCCTCAACACTTCCCGGAACAGGTGCGCACCGCTCCGTCCTTCTTGATTCCGCGCGCCGGCTGGTCAGGCGCCTCTTCTGCGCCCTTTCCGAGCGCCAAACTCTGGCAGGGGAGGAGGGATTCGAACCCCCATACCCGGTTTTGGAGACCGGAGTCCTAACCGTTGGACGACTCCCCTGAATCGCCTGCCTGCCTTTTGGCGACTCACCCTGAAGCCCATTAGGCCAAAGGGCAAAACCGTCCTGCCTGCAAAACCTGCCTAAAACCCGAAGCTATTTCACTTCCTTGTGCGCCGTGTGCTTGCGGCACGAATTGCAAAACTTCTTCGTCTCCAAACGGTCGGAGTGCTTCTTCTTGTTCTTTGTCGTTGTATAGTTGCGGTTCTTACAATCCCCGCACTGCAACGTAATGGTTTCCCGCATGGCTTATCTCTCTTCCAATCTCGGCTTCTGCTTACTCGATGATGTCCGTGACTGCGCCGGCGCCTACGGTGTGGCCGCCTTCGCGAATCGCGAAACGCAAACCCTTCTCCAATGCGACCGGGGTGATTAGCGACACTTCGCAGCTTACGTTGTCGCCCGGCATTACCATTTCCACGCCCTGCGGCAACTTCACGTCGCCGGTTACGTCCGTGGTGCGGAAGTAAAACTGCGGCCTATAGCCCGTGAAAAACGGTGTGTGGCGCCCGCCCTCTTCCTTGGTCAACACGTATGCCTCGGCCTTGAACTTGGTGTGCGGCGTAATCGAGCCCGGCTTGCAGACTACTTGCCCGCGCTCCACATCTTCTTTTTCCGTGCCGCGCAGCAGCAACCCAACGTTGTCGCCCGCCAAGCCTTCATCGAGCAGCTTGCGGAACATCTCCACGCCGGTGACTACTTTCTTCTGCGTCGGGCGGAAACCCACGATCTCGATTTCTTCGCCAACCTTGACCTTGCCGCGCTCGACTCGGCCAGTAACCACCGTGCCGCGTCCAGAAATCGAGAAAATGTCTTCGATGGGCATGGCAAACGGTTTATCAATGTCCCGCACTGGCAGCGGCACGTTCTTGTCCACCGCTTCCATCAACTGATCGATGGTCTTTTCCCACTTTTCATCGCCGTTCAGCGCTTGCAGCGCCGAGCCGCGAATCACGGCAATCGAATCGCCCGGAAATTGATAGCTCTTGAGCAGCTCGCGCACTTCGAGTTCGACAAGCTCGAGCAACTCCGCGTCTTCCACCATGTCGCACTTGTTTAGGAACACCACAATCGCGGGCACGCCAACCTGGCGAGCAAGCAAAATGTGTTCGCGTGTCTGCGGCATTGGGCCATCCGTCGCCGCCACAACCAGAATTGCGCCATCCATCTGTGCCGCGCCGGTGATCATGTTCTTGATGTAGTCGGCATGACCCGGGCAGTCCATGTGCGCGTAATGCCGGTTCGGCGTTTCATACTCCACGTGCGAAACGGCAATCGTGATGCCGCGCTCGCGCTCTTCCGGGGCGTTGTCAATGGAATCAAACGCGCGGAACTGCACCTTGGGGTTGTGCTTCGACAACACCTTGGTGATTGCCGCCGTCAACGTGGTCTTGCCATGGTCGATGTGACCAATGGTCCCAATGTTCACGTGCGGCTTATTGCGTTCGAATTTCTCCTTGGCCATATTCCTCTGCCCTCTGCTTCAGATCTTCTGCTGTTCCCCAACTTCAAAAACTTTGGAGCGGGGGACGGGATTTGAACCCGCAACCATCACCTTGGAAGAGTGAGACTCTACCGTTGAGTTACCCCCGCCCACCTGCGATATTCACGGCAAACTTTCCGTTCCCCGCAACCATCTAATCGACATCCTGGAGCCTGGGACCGGGATTGAACCGGTGACCTCGTCCTTACCAAGGACGCGCTCTACCAACTGAGCTACCCAGGCCGAACCCGTTCCCTTCCCTTCGCACCTGCTGCACCGGTTGTCGCTCGCGGCGCACCTTTCCTCTGCGGCGCTTCTGCCGCCAATTGCACCGCCCATGAACATCGCGTCTGCGATTCCCTGCGGTTTCTTGCGAACCACGTAACGGATGACCGCATTCCGGTCAATTGTTTAGGTCAGCTCACAGGCCAACGAGAACATGGTGGACGGGGGAGGATTCGAACCTCCGTAGCCCGCAAGGAGCGGCAGATTTACAGTCTGCTGGTTTTAGCCACTCACCCACCCGTCCTCGAAAAAATCCCAGCGAAATGCCAACCGCATGCTTCAAAAACAAATCCGCAAACCTGGCGCCGCGAGCTAAAACACAAAACGGACTCGTGTCAAGAGACACCAGCCCGTCTATTTTGACTTCCAGGATTCGCTCCGCCCTCGCTCCCCTGCAAATTTTCTGGTGGAGCTGGCGGAGGGAATTGAACCCCCGACCCTCTGATTACAAATCAGATGCTCTACCAGCTGAGCTACGCCAGCGCTCTCAAACCGAGCAAGAATAGCAGAAGAGGCACAAGAATTGCAAGGGCGCCATACCAATTTTCCAGCACGTCCCTGGCCAAGACTGTGGAAAACCGGACGCCAGGTGACCTCACTATAACTTATATCCTACCTGGCCTCTATAGCTTAGCGTATAACTGACTTCTGCGTGAGCACGCTATGATGAGACGCCGCTGGACTCTTTGGACGGCCGCAATTCTGCTCGTTGGCTCCCTCGCGGTATTGGATGCTTACCTGCGTCGGCACGATGCCGGCCCCGCCTCGCACGATGTAGTTCTCTCCGCTATGCCACCGGAGGCCAGCGCCGTAGTTTTTGCCGACTTGACCGAGTTGCGGCGCGCGCCGTTCGCCGCCGAGTTCTATAACTGGATACCAAAGAGCCAAGCAGATGCAGCGTATACGAAGTTCTTGAGCGAAACTGGATTTGACTATGAACGCGATTTGGACCGCGTGGCAGTCGCTTTTATCCATGCCCAGAACGAAAGCAAGGTGTTTGCTGTCGGGGAGGGTCGCTTCGATCGCAAGAAGATCGAAACGTACGCTGCGCAGTCGGGAACGCGCGAAAATCACGGCGGTCGAGAGATTTTTTCGATGCCGCTCGGAGATGGTGCTCGCAAGATCTCGTTCACGTTCTTAAGCAAAGACACAATCGCCCTGACGGACGCAGCGGATCTCATCGTTTTTCTTAAACCTGTCCCGAATAGCGCCGATGTTCGCGACTGGCGCGAGCATTTCACGCGAGTAGCAGGCTCTCCGGTATTTGCAGTCCTTCGCCAAGATGCCGAGGCAGGCAGCGCACTAGCTTTGCGAACATCGGGCGGCTTTAAGTCGCCGCAGCTCTCCGCACTGCTCAATCAGCTCCAATGGATTACGCTCGCCGGCAAACCTCAGGAAGGCGCGATGAGAATCGTCGCGGAAGGCGAGTGCGCAAGCGAGCAAACCACTCGGCAATTATCGGATCTGCTTAGCGGATTACTTGTGCTTGCGCAGGCCGGGCTGAACGGGCCGCAAACGCGACGCGGGCTCGATCCGCGGATTCGTGATGCCTACCTGAACATGGTCAAGGGTGCTGCTATTTCGCGCGTGGACCGGGGCGAAACGAAGGCTGTCCGTGCGGTGTTTGATGTTTCCTCGAATTTTCTCAACGCCGTGAGCACGGCCGTTCCGGCTGGCCCAGCCTCTATGACACCGGCGATGCCTGCCTCGAAAACGCCGACACCCAAGGCGCGCTCGCAGAAACCTGTGCGGAATTGATCTTACAAAACGCTTGGGAAAGCAAAGCGGAAGGAATTAGTCGCCGGCAGGAGTGGCGCGCATGTAGCGCCACGGATTGATCGGCGCGTTGTTCATGCGTACTTCGTAGTGTACGTGAGGACCGGTGGAGCGGCCGCTAATGCCGGTGTAGCCGACGACCTCGCCGCGCTTGACGCGCGCTCCGGGCACCGCGGAGAACGACGACAGGTGCGCATACCAGGTAGTGATACCAAATCCATGATCGATTACGACCAAGCGGCCGTAACCCGCATGGTTTTCCCCTATGGTAATGATCCCGTCGGCAGTCGCGTGCACCGGGGCACCGTAATCCGTGGCGACATCGACGCCGGTGTGGAAGGCGCCTTCACCGCTGAAGGGATCGAGGCGTTCGCCAAAGCTGTCGGTAATATGACCCAGAACCGGCCAGATAGAAGGCGTGTAGCTGGAATCCGCGAAGCTCATCGCTGGCATCAGCCGCAAGCCCCCGCTCGAGATGGCGATCACCGCGGCATTGCGCTTCAAGAAGGTGTATTGCTCGACGGAGCGGTCAAAGGCATCCTGCGGCGTAACCGGGTTGTCGCTAACATCGAAGGCGGCCGGGTGATAACGGAGCACACCATAGGTCATGGCAACTTCGGTAGCCAAGGATTGTAAGGAGTCAAGGCGCTGGTTGGTATCAGCTACGGTGCTCTGCAGCTCTTGATATTGGCGCTTGAGAGTTTGCTGATCGTGACGCAGGGCGTTGTAGTTGCCAACCTTCCAGAGCATTCTCGAATAGGAGCCAGCCGCCGCTACGACCGTAATCCCGCCTATGATCGCTAAAACGGCTATGCCATGCAGTATGTAGGCGGGCACGATAAGCTTCTTAAGCTTACCGGGCGTCGAAGCGATAAAAAAGGTATAGGTCTTACCCTTCATCACGAGCAGGCCCCTCAGGCCCTGGTATAAGAATCTGGTGCTGGCGGCACACCCCCTGTGTTCCCGCCTGGAACGTCAGAAGGCCCATATTGGGCCGTCGCCATACTAGATTTTGTAGGGTACTGCCGTCAATCCTGTATTTGCCTGTATAAGGAACAGGTTATCCAAAGCCGTCCCCCTGCCCGAAGGTACAGGTCTGCTAGATTCTAACGGTAGACTAGACGTTCGGTATCGAGGGAAGGTCGATACCAGAATCCCTTGGGAAGAATGTAGATGAAGACTGGAGAAGACAAACTAGTCCGCAGAATCGCGAGCGCTCTGGCATTCAAGGGCCGCGGAGGGCTGGTTTTGGGAGTGGGCGATGATGCGGCTCTACTAATCCCCGCGTCCGGGCACCAGACGATTCTTACCTGCGACTGGTTCTTGGAAGGCAGTCACTTCTTGCGAGACAAGCATCCGCCGGACTCCATCGGCTGGAAATGCCTGGCGCGCGCCGTAAGCGACGTAGCGGCCATGGGCGGCGAGCCGAAGCATTTTCTTCTGAGCCTCGCACTTCCGGGAACGCACACCGGCAAGTGGCTGGATGTGTTCCTGAGGGGGCTGGCTCGTGCCGGAAGACGTTTCCGTTGCCAGCTAGCAGGGGGGGACACAACGAGGAGCGATGAAATCCTAATTAACGTGACTGTTGTTGGCGAGGTGCGTGGTGACCGCGCTGTTCGGCGTTCGGGGGCGAAACTCGGGGACCTGATTTTCGTAAGCGGACGTTTAGGCGAGGCGGCGTTCGGCCTGCGATCGTTGCGCGACAGCCGAGGCGCCGGGCACCGAAACAATCTATCCGTCAAGAAGCATCTTTACCCGGAGCCGAGATTGGCTCTCGGGCGATGGTTAGCTGAAAAGCTCATAGCTACCGCCATGATGGACCTCTCGGATGGGCTCTCCACCGACCTGTCCAGGCTGTGCGCGGCAAGCCGAGCTGGCGCGCGAATTAGCTCCGACAGAATTCCCAAGGTGAAGCTGGCTAGGGGGAAAAAGCAACAACAGCTCGATGCAACCGAGCTGGCTTTGAACGGCGGCGATGACTATGAGTTGCTGTTCACTGTCAGCCCGCGCCAGGCCCGCCGAGTTCCTCCGACTTTTCAAGGGGTTCGTCTCACTTGCATCGGTGAAATTACGCGCCGG
>DATBYP010000218.1:0-8466 GCA_036513675.1 Candidatus Acidiferrum sp. | reverse complement strand
GCTCAAGCAATGGATTTATCGCGGGAAGCTCAAGACAGCCAAGACTCCAGGCGGGCACCACAGGATTCCAGAGAGCGAGATCGACCGCTTAATCCCCAAAAAGCTCGAACGCGGTGACATCGAGACGCGGCGCGGCAATTTCCGCAAAATTAGCGGACGTAATCAGCTGTTCGGCCGTGTGCTGGATGTGAAATACAGTGGCCTGCTTGCGCAAGTGACACTGAAGATCGGCGAGCAGCAAATTACCGCGATTATCACCGCGGATGCAGCCAAGGAAATGCGCTTGAAAACTGGGGAGCGCGCCGCAGCGCTGATCAAGTCAACGGAAGTGATGATCCTGCGCGTATGAGCGCTACGTTGTTCGAAGCGCTCAAGGTCTGAGCCATTTTGTGACACTCCCTTTGCGATTCCTGGTGTTGTTTTCCACACTCCTGGCCTTCCGGGTAGCGGAGGCCCAGGAAATTCGCGTCGCCGCGGCCGCCGATTTGCAATTTGCGCTGGATGAACTAGCCGTACAGTACCAAAAGCAAACAGGAGCAAAGATTGACGTCAGCTACGGTTCGAGCGGAAATTTCTTCGCGCAAATCCACAATGGCGCGCCTTTCGATATTTTCTTGTCAGCAGATATCGAATATCCGCGCAAGCTGGAGGCCACGGGTCTGGCCGAGCCGGGAACGGTTTACGAATATGCGGTCGGGCGAATCGCGATTTGGATGACCGCCGATGCGCACGCCGATTTGGCAAAGCTCGGCTGGAAGGCCCTTCTTGAGCCGGGTGTGCAAAAAATTGCCATTGCAAACCCGGAGCACGCGCCTTATGGACGCGCTGCCGTTGCGGCGCTGCGCAAGGCAGGAATTTACGAGCAAGTTCGCGCGAAGCTAGTCTATGGTGAAAACATCGCGCAAGCGGCGCAGTTCGTGGCATCGGGCAACGCGCAAGCGGGAATTCTAGCGTTATCACTGGCAATTTCACCTGCGATGAAGGACGGCAAGCGTTGGGAGATTCCACCCGACATGTATTCCCCAATTGAACAGGCCGCCGTCATTCTGAGAAGTGCCAATAACAAGAATGGTGCGCGAGCGTTTCTTAGCTATCTAAGGAGTGCCACGGGCCGGAAGATTCTGGAATCGTACGGATTTAGCCTTCCGGCTTCGGGTGGCCGGAGCGCGCAGATGCAATGAACGCAATACGATGAACATCACGGCGCTACTGCTTTCGATCCGCTTGGCGCTTTGTGTTTCCGCGATTCTTTTCGTCGTGGGGGTGCCGCTGGCGTACTGGCTGGCCTATTCGCGGTGGCGCTGGAAGTTCTTGCTCGAAGCGGTCGTGGCCTTGCCGCTGGTTCTGCCTCCGACCGTGTTGGGCTTTTACATGCTGCTGGCGATGGGTCCGCACGGAGCGCTCGGAAAACTGTGGTATGCGGTTTTCGGGCACGGGCTGGCGTTTACGTTTGCGGGCTTGGTTATCGCGTCGGTGCTGTACAGCTTGCCTTTTGCCGTGCAACCGCTGATTGCCTCATTTGAAACAGTGGATCGCAAGCTGCTTGATGCATCCGCCGTGTTAGGAGCAGGGCGAATGCGCACCTTGGGTCGCATCATTCTGCCCCTGTCCGTCCCAGGAATCATCACAGCGCTGGTGCTGAGCTTCGCGCACACCTTGGGAGAGTTCGGAGTCGTGCTGATGGTCGGCGGCAATCTCGCCGGCATCACGCGTACTGTTTCCATCGACATTTACGATCGCGCGCAATCCCTCGACTATGCCGGCGCCAGCCACACAGCGTTACTCCTGCTCATGATTTCCTTCGTAGTGCTCTCTGCAGTGTACGGAGTGAATCGCCGAGCGGGCCGCCGCGCATGGTTGCCGTGGCCCGCGAAGTGAGCTCCGCAGCATTAGCCGCGCGTGTGCGAAAAGCATACGTTGGCAACGCGACGCCCTCTTTTCTGCTCGATCTGGAAATCGAAGTACCGTCCGGTATCACCATCCTGTTCGGTGCATCGGGCGCAGGAAAATCGACGCTGCTCGATTGCATCGCGGGGCTTACGCAACCGGACGCCGGCCGGATTGCAATGAACGGTGACGTGTTTTTCGATTCTGAAGAGAACCTGAACGTGCTGCCGCAGCGGCGGCAGATCGCATACGTGTTTCAGACTCTGGCTCTGTTCCCCCACATGACGGTAGAGGCCAATGTTGCCTATGGTTTGCGGGATGCACCAGAGCAGGCAAGGAGCGCGCGGGTTTCGGAAATCCTGCAAATGTTCCGCGTGGAACAATTCCGCGCGCGAAAGCCGCGAGAGATCTCGGGCGGCGAGAAACAGCGGGTGGCATTGGCGCGGTCACTAGTGACGTTGCCGCGCGTGCTGCTGCTGGACGAGCCGCTTACCGGGCTTGACACCGAGCTGAAGGGATCGATCATCGAGGACTTGCGGGCATGGAATGCGGCGCAGAAAATTCCGATCTTGTATGTCACACACAGCCGCGAAGAAGTGGACGCGCTGGGCGAGCACGTAATCGCTCTGGAGCACGGCAAAATTGTGAGCGAAGGAACACCCCGCGAAGTTCTAGACGCCCCGCGCCGCAAGAGGCTGGCGCAGGCGGCGGGATTTGAAAATCTGCTCGCCGGCACGGTGCTCGATTTGCGGGAGCCGGACGGCGTCATGCGCGTGCGCCTTGCAGGTGCCCCACGCGAAATCGAAGTGCCGCTCGGGCACGCCTCCCCTGGAGATCGCGTGCGTATCGCGATTCGCGCCGGAGACATTCTGTTGGCGACGGAAGCGCCACGGGGGTTGAGCGCGCGTAACGTCCTTGCAGGAAAAATTGCCTCCGTGGAGCGCCGCGGGGTGATCGTGATCGCACGCGTGGACTGCGGCCTCATTTTCACTGTCCATGTGACGCCTGGAGCAGAGCGAGCATTGGAGCTCGCCGTTGAGAAAAAAGTGTGGCTTGTGTTAAAGACCCATTCCTGCCATTTCGTTGAAGACTAGGTAGCCGCGTAGCCGCAGTCGGCGACATCCTTAAACGATTACTGATACCACCGGCTCTTATCGCGGGCCGAGATACGTGACGTGCGCGTAGGTGCCGGTTCTGGCGTTGTACGCCAGATACCAGCCCGGATGGTCTGGATCTTCGTAAATCACGATGGGGTCGCTGTCCCAATTCCAGTCGTTGACGTAGTCATAGTCGTAGGGCGCGACGCCGAAGTAAAAATTGTTGAACCAGAAGCGGTCGCGATCGCCGCCTCCAAGGCGGTATTCATGACCGCGCCCAAAACCGCCGGGGAAACGGCCGTGTTCCCAGGGACGATCGACGTGATAGTGCTCGTCGCCGCGGCCGGATTCATGACCGACCCAAGTGTCGTCATGATGAACGTGAGGGGCCTCGGGATGATCGGGATGATCGCGGAAGGAACGACGATCATCTTGCGGACGACCCTCTTGGGGGCGGCCTTCGGGCGCACGATTTTCAGAAGGACGTGGACGCTGATCGCGAGCTTCGGGCGCGCGATTCGGTGCGCGATTCTCAGTGGGGTGAGATGGAGCGCTGCGCGCTGGAGGCGGACCGTGTGCGGGAATATGGCCACCGCCTACGTCGTGAGAGCCACCGCCGCGTTGTCCGGCAGATTGTGCCTGACCGCGGTCCTGCGCAAAAGCGGGGGCGGCGAATGCGAGAAGTAACGCCAGGATAGCGATAGCAATTCTCATAATGACCTCTGGGGGATAACCTAGCACTGACGCGGCCGGGGTTGGTTAGGTCGTTCCCTGTAGTCTGAGATGCGAGGAGCGGTATCGCAAGGTACAACGGCAGGGTCCACCAGGGCTTGTCAACCAGGAGTTCATAAGGATTTCGAGGCGCGGAAGGCGCGGACTACGGCGGCGGCGTCGCGCTGGTCGGCGTCGACTTCGGAGTTGAGGTGGCGCATTTCTTCGGCGGAGACTTTGTTGGCGAGATCAGCAAGCGCTGGGCGGAGTTGCGGGAATTTTGCCAGCGCGTCGCGGCGGACTATCGGGACCGCGTCGTACGGCGGGAAATAGTGTTTGTCGTCGACTAGCGGAACGAGGTGGAGAGCGTCGATTAAGCCATCGGTGGAGTTGCCCGCGACGATGTCGACCTTTTTATCGACGAGGGCGCGATAGATGAGGCCCAGGTCCATGACACTGGGCGAAGCCGCGAAATGCAAGCCATAGAGCTGGCTCCAGCCGCGGAAGCCGTCAGGACGCTCAAGGAATTCGTAGCCGAAGCCGGCGCGCATCTGGGGGGCGTAAGGGGCGATGTCGCTGGTGTTGCGAAGGTGGAGGCGCTGGGCGTCGTCGCCGCGAACGACCATGGCGAAGGTGTTCTCGAAACCGAGCGGCTCGGTGACTTCAAGATTGAAACGCTGGCCGTAGCCTTGTTTCACTCGACTGTAAACATCGTGAGGATCGCGGCTGGGAGATTCGTTTAGAACAGCGGTAAGAGCGGTGCCGGTGTACTCGACGTAGAAGTCGAGGTCGCCGGAGAGGAGGGCTTTTTGACAGAGGAGCGTGCCGCCAAGATTGGATTTGCGTTCGACGTGGACACCCGTGCGGGCTTCGATGTGCTGAGCCAGGAGTTCGGCGAGGATTACTTGCTCGGTAAAGAATTTGGAACCGATGGTTAGGTGAGGTTTTTTATTCCCGCGACAGCCTGACAGCCCAAGCAGGTTGAGGATGGAAACGAGGCACAGAAAGAAAAGGAAAGGGCGGCGGCTCATTTTTTTAGGGCCATGAAGCAAGAGAAAGCCAATTTAACACAGAGGGCGTGGAGGACACGAAGAGGGAGAAGCAGAGCATACCGCTGATGGCGTTAGGCGATTTTTAGGCGGCGCTCTAGCCAGCCGAGGAGCAGGTCGGCGGCTATGGCTAGGAGGGCGGCGGGGATCGCACCGGCCAGGATTACGGCGTCGCTGACCATGGCTACGCCGCGGAAGATGAAGGTACCGAGGCCGCCAGCGCCGATGGCGGCAGCGATGGTGGCGACGCCGATGGTGATGATTGTCGCCGTACGAATGCCGGCGAGGATTACTGCCCGAGCTAATGGGAGGCGGACGCGCCAGAGGATTTGCGATTGCGTCATGCCCATACCTTCGGCGGCCTCGAGGACGGCCGGGTCAACGCCGGTCAGGCCGACGTAGGTGTTGCGCAGTATCGGAAGGAGCGCGTAGAGAACGAGCGCGACGATCGCGGTGCGACGGCCGATGCCGCCTATGAACGGGATCGGAATTAGGAAGCCGAAGAGCGCGAGACTCGGGATGGTTTGAAAAACACTGGCCATGCCAAGTGCGATATTGCGCAGCGTCTTGCGATGAACGATGAGCATGCCTAGCGGGACGGCGATCGCGATGGCAAACGCCATAGCGATCACAACGAGGGTCAGATGATTTGCCGTGGCTCCAAGGATTTCAGCGCGATGCTCGAGAAAAAACCTCCAGGCGTTCATGCTGGCGCACCACCGAGCGGAGCCAGAGAGGCAGCGAAGGCACGAACTTCGGGATGATCGATGCGGAGAAATTCCTGAGGAGTGGCGGCGGCGACGATACGGCCGCCTTCCAACAGGATTATGCGGGAAGCGAGGAGCAGCGCTTCGCGAAGATCGTGGGTGACGAAGACGATCGTTTTGCCGAGGCGGCGGGCGAGTGCGCTGAATTCCCGCTGAAGCTCGGCGCGAGTAACAGGATCAAGCGCGCCGAACGGCTCATCCATGAGGAGAATAGCTGGGTCAGCGGCGAGAGCGCGCGCTACGCCGACGCGTTGGCGCTGGCCGCCGGAGAGTTCGTGCGGGCGGCGGGAAACGAATTCGGCGGGATCCAGCCCCACCAGAGTGAGTAGTTCGTGAACGCGAGCGTTGGTTCGCGCCGAATCCCATTTTTCAAGGGAAGGGACGAGGGCGACGTTCTGCGCGACGGTGAAATGGGGAAAAAGACCCGCATCCTGAATGACATAGCCGATGCCGCGACGTAGGCGGATGGGATCCCATTCGGTTGTGGGGCGGCCATGGACGAGGACTTGGCCGGTGGTGGGGACGAGCAGGCGATTCATTAATTTCAATAGCGTGGTCTTCCCGCTCCCGCTGCGCCCGAGCAGGAGGAGAGTTTCGCCAGAGGCCACGGAAAAGCCGATCTCGTTAACAATGTTGTGATGCTCAGTACCGTTAATGCTGTATGTCACATTTTTGAACTGAATGGTACGGTCGGCTTTCTCTGGAACGGTCTTCGGATTCATTTGGATTGACACTCGGTGCACCCGGGAGCGAACATAATAGTTCAGTCAGCCTCCTGGCCGCCGAAATTTTGACGTATCGCCTCAGCGGAAGCCGCATCCAATGGGAGGAGAACACGCATGGGACCCTCGGCTAGCGCTGTCCGCATCCGGCATGACCTTCACACCCGCCTCATAAATGCACGCAAGCGCACCGACGAAGTATTCCGTATTGTGCGCGAAGATGCGCTGTACGACCGGCCCATTGCCGAGCGCCATCGCATTATTTTTTACGTCGGCCACGTGGAAGCTTTCGATTGGAACCTGCTAGGACAGCGGGCCTTCGGGCTGCAATCGTTTCATCCTGCGTTCGATCAACTTTTTGCGTTTGGGATTGACCCGGTTGGCGGCGGACTGCCTACCGACAAGCCATCGGATTGGCCGGAGCGCGAAGAAGTCGATCGTTACAATGAGCGATTAAAGAACGAGTTGGACCAGGCTATCGCCCATGCGCTGCGGCGGCCCGCCGATGGACATCCGCAATTGGCGGCCATGTTAGAAGTGGCGGTGGAGCATCGATTGATGCACGCGGAAACGCTCGCGTACATGTTGCACCGGCTTTCACCGGAGAAGAAGATTCCCGCCGCGCACGAAACCGTGTGGAGGACGCCGCGCGCGAAGTCGCACTTGGTGGACATCCCCGCAGGTCGCGCGACGCTGGGCCTGCAGCGCCGGAATGGCGACGAGTTCGGTTGGGACAATGAGTTTGAAGCCCACGACGTGCGCGTGGCGGACTTCGCCATCGACAACTACAACGTAAAGAACCGAGACTTCATGACCTTCGTAGAGGCCGGTGGATACTCCGAGCCGTCGCTGTGGGACAAGGAAGCTTGGGAGTGGAAGGCAAAAGAGGGCGTGCAGCATCCTCTTTTCTGGCGGCGCGCGGGAAATTTGTGGGTATATCGCACGATGTTTGGAGAGATTCAGCTCCCCATGGACTGGCCGGTTTACGTGAGCCATGCGGAGGCGACGGCTTACGCAAAATGGCTAGGGCGCAAGCTGCCGAGCGAGGAGCAATTTCATCGCGCGGCGTATGGGACGTCGAACTCCGAGGTGGAGCGGAGTTATCCATGGGGCGATGAAGCACCGGACGGGCGGTATGGGAATTTTGATTTTGCGCATTGGGATCCCACCCCGGTGGGATCTTATCCGCGTGGAGCGAGCGCGCACGGCGTTCACGATCTCGTCGGCAACGGGTGGGAATGGACGCGTACGGAATTTAAACCATTTCCCGGGTTCGCCGCGATGCCGTTTTATCCCGGATATTCAGCGAATTTCTTCGATGGAAAGCACTACGTCATGAAAGGCGGTTCACCGCGCACAGCGGCTTGCATGCTGCGGCGGTCGTTCCGCAATTGGTTCCAGCCGCATTACCCGTTTGTGTACGCAA
Source organism: Candidatus Acidiferrum sp. (assembly GCA_036513675.1). Classification (GTDB taxonomy): domain Bacteria; phylum Acidobacteriota; class Terriglobia; order Acidiferrales; family UBA7541; genus Acidiferrum. Next base: position 807 of record DATBYP010000218.1, on the reverse strand, counting down.
CCTTCCGTTGCGTCGAGGACTAAACCACTAAAACCCTAGGCCCTGGGAGCCATTCATGTTGACTTATCAAACTCTTCCCGTCCGACACGTGTCCGAATTTGCAGCGGCGGTGCGCGATGGCCTGCTAAAGCCTGGACAACGAGAGCTGCCGTCGAAATATTTGTATGACGAAGTAGGCTCGGCGCTGTTCGAAGCGATTTGCCTGCTGCCGGAGTATGGGTTGACGCGGGCGGACGCGCGATTGCTGCAAACGCATGCACAAGAAATTGTGGACCGCCTGCCCTCGCCGATTCACGTTGCGGAGCTTGGAAGCGGAAGCGGAAAAAAGACGCGATGGATCCTGGAGGCGCTTTCGCGCCGCCAACGAACTTATTATTTTCCGATCGAGATTTCGCCGGCGGCGCTGGAAGCTTGCGAAAAGGAGTTGGGACAGATCGACATGGTGAGCATGGTCGGTTACGAGCAGCCCTATTTGGAGGGCCTGCGCGCCGTGGCTCAGGGGCGCGATGAAGGCGATCACCTGCTGGTTCTCTTCTTAGGAAGCACGATTGGAAATTTCGACCGCTCGGCTGGCGAAGATTTCTTGCGCGAAGTTCGGGAGATTCTGGAACCGGGCGACGCTTTGCTGCTCGGAACGGATTTGGAAAAAGATATCGCAACGCAGTTGCTTGCATACAACGATCCTGCCGGCGTAACTGCGGCCTTTAATTTGAATGTGTTGGCGCGCATCAATCGTGAGCTGGGGGCCGATTTCGATTTATCGTGTTTCCGGCACGAGGCTCTTTGGAATCATGAGGAGCGGCGGAT
>DATBYP010000217.1:0-27019 GCA_036513675.1 Candidatus Acidiferrum sp. | reverse complement strand
CGCTTTCTTTGGCGCATAGCCAGCCAAAGAATTCGAATTTGCTCCCGATGCCGGGGAAGCAGCGTTACCGCGGGGTCAACCGTTTCATCAAGCAGACCGCGGCGCTGACGCCGGAAGACCGCGCACTGGCAGTAAGGCGGGTTTGCGATCTGGCGGTCAAGAAGGGCCAGACGGCTGCTGGGATTTTTTCGAGCGCGCAGTCGCAGAGCGCGATGGGGAATTCGCGCAGCCTGTTTACGGCTTATCGCGATACACACGCGGTGTTTTCCATCACGATGCACGAGGGTTCCGCGGCGAGCTGGGCCAAGGAGAACTCCGCGAATGTCGCTGAGATTGACCCGCAGCGACTGGCGCAGCGCGCGAGCGACAAAGCGCACCGTGCGGCCGATGCGCGAGAGCTTGCGCCCGGCCGGTACACGGTGATTCTTGAACCAGCCGCAGTGCTCGATCTTGTGGGCTTTCTGTTCTACGACTTTGCGGCGACGGCGCTGCGGGACAAGCGGTCTTGTTTCAACGAGCGCATGGGCAAGCAGGTGCTGGGCAAGAACATCCGCATTGAGGACGATGTCTATCATCCATTGCAGCTTGGCGCGCCTTTCGATGGCGAGGGGATTCCGCGCCAGCGGGTGCTGCTGGTCGACCAAGGCGTGCCCAAAAACCTGGTGTACTCACGGGCTTCGGCAAAAATCGCGAAAAAGAAGCCAACCGGGCACGGTTTTGTGCTGCCGAACGAATACGGCGAAGCGCCGATGAACCTGGTTTTCTCGGGTGGCCAGGCGTCGCTGGAGGAGATGATTGCTTCAACCGAGCGGGGACTACTGGTGACCCGGTTGTGGTACATCCGCGAGGTCGACCCCTACGAAAAGATCATGACGGGGATGACGCGGGACGGGCTGTTTTTGGTGGACAAGGGACGCGTCACGTCCGCGGTGCGGAATTTCCGGTTCAATCAGTCCATTTTGGAGATGCTGCGGAATGTTGAGATTATGGGCCCTGCGGTTCGCGCCACCGGGGAAGAGGCTTTCGAGATGGTAGTGCCCGCGATGAAGATCCGCGATTTTAACTTCTCGGAAGTCACAAAGTTCTAAGGATTTGCGAGTTGTAAAGGGAAAAGGCCAGCTATTTCGAGACGGGAGCCAAATAAGGGCGTTCGATTATGGTAGATCGCCGCGGAGGGAGTTCGGATTCCGCGATGCGATCCAGAATCCGAAGCGGGATGCCAATCTCCCTACAAGCCTCCACCGCAGCGTCATTAAAATACAGAAACACAAGGAATTGACCCTGCTGCCTGTATTTCGTTCGGGCTACTAAGGCCTGAGTGTCTGCCTCGATCGTCGTGTAGACCAATATTCTTTCCGCATATCGAAAGTTGCTCTTGGTCATCCGATTGTCGAGCGTCTTCGACAAACGGATATGTGGCAGCGCACCCGACGAAACTTCATCCAAGGTCAAACCAACTACCGAGAACATTTCCGTCCTTTGCGTGCTGGCTGTTTCGAGCATTGCCGCATCCTCAGGTTGATTGGGAACCGCGGTTTCAATAATTTTCCCCCGCAAACAAGTGTCGTATATTTGGTTGATCGCGATTGTTCTGAAAGGGTTACTGTTAAGCCGGACGGTACTACCTTCCAGTGACCCACAAAATTCGATTGGTCGAATGCAAATTCTGAGTTGTACAAGGATGCCCTCCGCGTTCAATAAACGAGTATGTGCCCTCACCCGAATTGGGGTCACCCGGACCACGATGCCTGTGGAACAGGGTTCATTGCGCGCCTCGGCGGAGCGCCTAACCACGACATTATTGAGCATGCGCTTACCGCGTTGGAGCGCCTGACCCATCGCGGAGGTGTGGACGCTGACGGCGCTAGCGGTGACGGAGCGGGCCTGCTGACCTCGATACCAGAGGCGTTCTTTCGTGCGCGGGCGCAGGAGCAGGGGATTGCGCTTCCAGAGGTCTTCGGGCTGGGCTTCGCATTCTTTCCTGCGGGGTCTGCGGCGGAGGCTCGCGCCGCCGTAGAAGCAGGGGCGGACGTTGAGCGGTTACGTGTGCTGGGTTGGCGGCGTGTTCCGGTGAACACGAATTCGCTAGGGCGGCTGGCGCTGGAGACCATGCCGGAGATTTGGCAGTTTTTTGTCGAGCCATTTCACCCGGCGCGCGGCGCGGCGCGGTTTGAGTGGCGGCTGGCGATGCTGCGCAAACGCGCGGAGGCGCTCTTGCCGGCGCGCTGTTATATCTGTTCGCTTTCCTCGCAGACGGTGGTGTACAAGGGCCTGCTCACGCCGTGGCAGTTTCCACAATTTTACGAAGATTTGCGCGACCCCGCTTTTGCGACGACCTTTGCCGTGTTTCACCAGCGGTACTCGACGAACACGCAGCCTTCATGGCATTTGGCGCAGCCGTTCCGATATGTGGCGCACAACGGCGAAATCAACACGATTGTTTCCAATCGCCGCTGGATGCGCGCGAAAGAACGGGAAATTCGGGCGAAGCTGACGGCCGGACCGTGGCTGCGACTCCTCGAGGAAAACGTCAGCGACTCCGCCAGCTTTGACAACGGCTTCGAGTTGAAATTGCTGGAAGGATTTTCGGCGGATGCCGCGATGCTCTCGATGGTGCCGCCGGCGTTTGAGAATGATCCGCTGCTGTCACGCGATGTGCGGGCGGCTCTGGCGTCGCTGTCGCAGCATGGGGAGCCGTGGGATGGCCCGGCTGCGCTGGTTTTCTCGGATGGACAGTTTGTAGGGGCGAAGCTGGATCGCAATGGCTTGCGACCGCTCCGCTACACGCTGACGCACGATGGGTTGCTGATGGCCGGCTCCGAGGTCGGCATTATCGATCTGGAAGAGTCGCGGATTGCCGAACGGCAGCGGCTCGGGCCAGGCGAAATGATTATGGCGAACCCTGCGACAGGGGTTGTTTTTCGCTATCGTGAAATCCTGAAGCGGCTGGCTACGCTGCAATCGCGCAACCCGCTGCCTGTGGTGCGGCAAGTCTGCGTGTCTGGTTCTACGGCGGCCGCAAGCGTGGAGCGTCCGGAGCGCATGGCCGCGGCTGCAGGCTGGACGGAAGACCAATTCAAAATTTTGTTTTCCGCGCTGGTTCAGGGCCATGAAGCGAACTGGAGCATGGGGGACGACGCGCCGCCAGCGTTTCTTTCCACCCTGCCGCGAACCCTGTGGGATTACTGCAAACAACGCTTTGCGCAGGTGACCAACCCGCCGATCGATCCGTTGCGCGAATCACACGTGATGTCGCTGGCAGTGCACTTGAAGAATGGGATCGTGCTGTCAAGTCCGCTGATTGGTGCGGCGCAGCTCGCTGAGCTTTCGACAACGTTCGGCTCCGTGCAGAACATCGACTTTACTTTTTCCGCCCCCAACGAAGTCCCGGGCGCTCGCTGCAGTTTGGCTCAGTTGACTACCCCTCTGAGCGGCAGCGCGCGTCCGGGGCTTCTCCTCCTTTCGGATCGCGGCATCAGCAGTGAACGCGCGGCGCTGCCCGCACTGCTGGCAACTGCGGTGGTGTGGAAGGCCATGGTTCGCGAGGGGTTGTGGGACGTGCCGCTGATTGTGGAGTCGGCGCAGGTTTTCGATACGCATCATGTGGCATTGCTTGTGGCGGCAGGTGCCAGTGCGGTCGTGCCCTATTTGGCGGAGCAATTCGCGGAATCGATTGAGGCGGGCGGCACGGAGAAAATGCGCTCGGCGATTAATGCGGGTTTGCTGAAGGTTCTTGCGCGAATGGGTGTTTCTACGCTGGCCAGCTATCGGAACAGCCATTTGTTTGAGATTGTGGGGCTATCGGAAGACCTGTGTGCGGAATATTTTGAGGACGCGGCGGATTTTCCAGGACAGAAGAGTCTGGACGATTTGCTTGGCGATTATTTGCGCATGCACCGGGCCGCGTTTTCCGGGGCTGCCAACGAGCTCGCGGATGCTGGGTTGTATCGATTCCGGAAGGGTGCGGAGCTGCATGCCAATTCGCCGGAGATTGTGCGGCGCATGCATGCGCATGTGAAGGCGCCGGATGCTGGAAAATTTTCCGCTTTCGAGGAATTGGCGGAGAGCCAGGGAACGGTTTTCCTGCGGGATCTACTCGAAACGGTGCCGTCGCCTGCCGTTGCGGTGGAAGAGGTTGAGCCGGTTGACGCGATTGTGCGGCGATTCAGCACGCAAGCCATGTCGCTGGGGTCACTAAGTCTTGAGGCACATAGGACACTTGCGTTGGCGATGAATTCGCTTGGTGGACGGAGTAATACGGGCGAAGGCGGCGAGGATCCTGCGCTGTACCGCCGCGAGCCGAATGCGGCGAACAAGATCAAGCAGGTGGCTTCCGGGCGATTCGGAGTGACTGCGGATTACTTGGTGCACGCGCAGGAGCTGGAAATCAAAATGGCGCAGGGCTCGAAACCCGGGGAAGGCGGGCAGCTTCCGGCGCGCAAGGTGACAGAATATATCGCGCGCATTCGGCACGCTACGCCGGGGACGCCGCTGATTTCTCCGCCGCCGCACCATGACATTTACAGTATCGAGGATTTGGCGCAGTTGATTCACGATTTGCGGACCGTGAATCCGCGGGCGCGCATTGGCGTGAAACTGGTTTCGGGATCGGGTGTCGGGATCATCGCCGCGGGCGTGGCGAAAGCGGGCGCGGATGTCATCACGATTAGCGGACACAATGGCGGGACGGGATCTTCGCCGCTTACTTCGATCAAGAACACGGGCTTGCCGTGGGAAATTGGTTTGCGCGAAACACATGACACACTGGTTCGCGCGGGCCTCCGCTCACGCCTCTCTCTCCGCGTGGACGGAGGCCTGAAATTTTCTCGGGATATTTTGATTGCGGCGATCCTCGGGGCGGACGAGTTTGGGTTTGGCACGGCGTCATTGCTAGCGATCGGCTGCGTTATGGCGCGGCAGTGTCACTTGAACACTTGCCCGGTGGGCATCGCTACGCAAGATGAGAAGCTGCGCCTGCGATTCAACGGGAAACCGGAAATGGTGGTCGCGTATTTCCGGGCACTGGCGGAAGAGGTGCGCAAGCGGATGGCGCAGCTCGGAGTTCGATCGCTCGGCGAACTACGCGGGTGGTATGACCGCTTGGGGACACGGTCGGGAATGGACGCGTTCTTGGTGGTTCCTATTTCGGAGACGCGGCGGGTAGCGCCGCAGCAGGTTCCTACGGATCACTCGGCGACGCTGGAGAATACGCTGCACTTCAGCAGCGCGATCGCGCCGCAGCCCGAGCCACAGGCGATTCACAATTCCGATCGCAGCGTGGGGACCGGGCTCAGCGGAGAATTGATGCGGCGACGGGCGCAGGATTGCGACGTCGAGCAGGAATTCACGCAGACGTTCATGGGGTCGGCGGGGCAGAGCTTCGGGGCGTTTCTGGCCGACGGTGTGACGTTGAAATTATCCGGCGAAGCGAACGACTACGTGGGCAAGGGGCTTTCTGGCGGGACGATTGCGATTTCGGCGGGTTCGGCGGCCTCGCGGCGCGGCGATGTGCTCGCCGGAAACACTGTGCTTTATGGCGCGACTTCAGGGCAACTGTACATTGCGGGGCGAGCCGGGGAACGGTTTGCTGTGCGCAATAGCGGTGCGCTGGCGGTGGTTGAGGGCGTTGGGCAGCATGGCTGCGAATACATGACGGGCGGAGTGGTTTTGGCGCTGGGGCCGCTCGGGCTCAATTTTGGGTCGGGAATGACGGGCGGGCTGGCATACGTCCTGCGCGCGGAAGCCGAGGATGTTCTGCACCGCGAATTCGTGACGATGGCGGACACGGAGGCTGATGAGCAATTGTGGCTGCGGCGCGTTCTGGAAGCGCACCAGCACTTCACCGCGAGTCCGCGCGCGGCGCGTTTGTTGTCGAGAAGAGGAGTGCTGCCGCTAGTTCGCGTGCAGCCCGTGCATTTCCAGGGCACGATTTCCGACGCTTGGAAGCCGGTGCTGGAGCGTTTGCAACAACGCGAGCCCCTGCTGGTCGGGCCGGAGCTTCCGGCAATTTCACAGGCAGCGCTGCATGCCTAGAAAGAGAATTACGACCGCGCACGACGCATCGATTCCGCTATAATCCACGTCGAGCGCTTCGCCCATGGACTTCGACCAACTCGCTACATTTGTCTACGTTGCAAAACTGAAGAGCTTTTCGCGCGCGGGGCAAAAGGTATTTCGTTCACAATCCGCGGTCAGCGCGCAGATCCGGCAGTTGGAGCAGGCTTATCATGCACGGCTGCTGGATCGATCCGCGAAATCGGTGGAGTTGACTCCGGCTGGAGAAGTGCTTTTCGAGTACGCGGAAAAGTTGTTGCGGTTGCGCGATGAGTCCGTTCAGTTGGTTGCCGATCGCGGGAACGTGGTGCAGGGACCAGTAGTGTTCGGGGCGAATGAAGCGACCTGCTTATATCTCTTGCCGGACATTTTTGCGGAGTTTCAGCGGCGGTTCCCGCTGGTGCACATCAGCATCTACCGGAATTTCAGCCACAAGATTTTGCAGCGCGTCGAGGACGGCTCGATCGATGTCGGAATAGTCACTTTGCCGACGAAATCGCCGAACCTGAAAGTGCACCACATTCATCGCGATCGGTTGCGATTTATGGTCAGCACTCGGAATCCGCTGGCCCAGCGATCGAAATTGACGCTGGAGGAAGTGGCTTCGCAGCCGCTCATTTTCCCGCGAACGGGATTTACGCGGCAGGTGCTCGACAAATTGTTCAGGCCGTATCGCTCGCGGATTCACGTCACCATGGAGCTGCCCAGCATCGGGATGATCAAGCGCTTTGTGGGAGCGGATGCCGGCGTTTCGTTCATCAGCGAAAGTTTTGCGAAGGACCAGGTGAAAGCCGGCGAAGTGAAACTGCTGAACGTAGAAGGCGTTGATCTATTTCGCGAGCTTGGCCTCGTGTACCGGCGAGACCGCAGCTTGCCACGCGCGGCGCAAGCGCTGATCGCACTGATCCGCGAGTACCGGAAATCGGCCGAACACTCCGCGGCGGGCTCCGATTAATTCGTTCACTTTTTTACTTCAGGCAGGTCGAAGCTGAGGCTCGCAATCGCTTTGGCAATTACATTTTCCTGGATTTGTATCAGGTCGCTGTCGGCGTAGGTCATTCCCAAGACGGTAAAAATGTCGCTGTTGCGGCTAATTACGGCCAGAGTCCCGGACCAGTTATGCTCATCGGCCTTGCCGCGATAGCGAAACTCTACTGCAGGTGATCCACCGATAAGCGTTTTGCGTTGCGAGACCCGCTGATAGTTTTCGTACACCTCGTGCAGACGACCTTCGACCGTCACCGCCGCGGACTCCAGCGGTTCCTTTGTTTTCTCGCGGCCGATGACCATCAACGAGGATTCATTTGACGTGCCCATGGCGACGATTGCGTTCGGAAGGGCGTTGCGCGCGTCATCAATCAGTTGCCAGCTCGGCGCCTTGTACATCCGGAATCCGTGCGTGTAGTTGGTGTAGAGATTTCCCTGCACCTCCTCGCGGATTGCGGGCAGTTCCGGCTCTTTCGGCGGCGCAGGCTGTGCCCCAGGAGCGGGAAGGGCCGCGTTAGCAGCGGAGGGCGAGCTTTTTAGCGCGGGAGCAACTGCCTCGCTGGTCGGCTTGGATGCGGGCAGCTCCGGCTTGATTGGCGTGCCGCTGATTTTTCCGCTGGTCTTGTCCCGCTTGCCTGGATTCGGAATGGTGGCCTTTGCGCTGGCGTTGGCGAAAGGAGGCGTTGCGTCCGAAGGGGATGGAACGGCAGTTTCGGCCTTAGGCTGCCCGTTTGCTCCACTTTTCGCGGGGTCTGCGCTTTTCGCAGCAGGCTGCGCTTCCGAGCTCGTCGGTCCGGTGGGGATGATCGAGGCGATCTTGTCCTTTTCGACGAGCACATATCCAAAGTCCGTTTTGACCTTGAACATGTTTTCTTCGTAAGCGACGATTACGCCGTAGAGCTTTTTGCCGTCTTTCAAGCGGATTTCATCCGCGAGGACGGGTATGGCCGCGGCAAAGAGGGCACAAAGGGATGCCAGGCGGCAGCCGCGGTTGAAGAGAACACCCATAGTGCGAGTATGGGCTTGGTCAACCAGCGCCGCAACTGGCTCTGCAGGCGTGTGTCCGCCCTATTACTTGGCTTTTTGGCTGCTTTGGAGGGAGCCTTTGCGAAGTCCGAGCACCTATGCGCATTCAAACGGCCGGCGGCCCGGGAGAGCCCAAAGGCAATGGAGCCGCCAGCCGTTTCCCGTTTCCTCTACCACTCGCCATTATAGCGAATAAAAAGCGAATATCAAGGCCCGATATTGACAAAGGCCCATCCAGGGTAGAGGCTCTCCTGCCATGCCCTCCTCTGATGTTCTGCTGCTGGCGCTCGCCATAGGCATCGTCGCCGGGCTGCGCTCGCTGACTGCGCCGGCTGTGGTTGCGTGGGCGGAACACCGTGGCTGGCTCAACCTTCACAACACCTCCCTATCGTTTATGGGATCGACCGCTGCTGTGGCGATCTTCACGATTCTTGCATTGGTCGAACTCGTTGCTGATCAGCTTCCCTCGACGCCCGCGCGCACGAAGGCCCCGGGATTGATGGCGCGCATCGTCCTTGGTGGACTTTCGGGTGCGGCCGTTGCGCTTGCGGGCGGGCAGTCGGCCGCAGTTGGGTGCGTTGTCGGCGCCGTCGGCGGTGTCGTGGGAGCATTCGCTGGCTACCAGGTACGCACCGGACTCGTCCGTGCGCTGAAGGTTCCCGATCTTGTGATTGCTGTACTGGAGGATCTGGTTGCGGTTGCTGGCGGGCTGTTCATCGTGACGCGTTTGTAATTTTCACCTGGCGAGATATCTCGGCATCTAGGGCTGGTCGGCAACCGCTGTCGTGCTTCTAATCGACTCCCTGGCATCCAATCTTCGAACATTTCGCGAAATCACTGCGCCCGGGAAATCTAATGACTGCACCTCACCACTATCAGGCGATCGTGATCGGATCTGGGCAGGGTGGCACGCCTCTTTGCAGAGCCTTGGCGGAGGCAGGCCTGCGAACAGCGCTGATCGAGCGGAGTCACATCGGGGGCACTTGCGTCAATGAGGGGTGCACGCCGACGAAGACGATGGTGGCAAGCGGCCGAGTCGCCTATCTGGCTCGCAGGGGCAAAGACTACGGGGTACAGACTGGTGAGATTCGCATCGATATGCAACGGATCCGCCAGCGCAAGCGCGACATTGTGGACAGTTTTCGCAACGGAAGCCAGAAGAGGCTGGAAAAGACGTCAAATCTGGATTTGATTTTCGGCGAAGCGAGCTTCACCGAGCCCAAAACCCTTAGCGTGCGCATGAGAGACGGTGCGCAACGAATACTTTCCGCGGATCGCATTTTCATCAATGCAGGAGCACGGCCTTCTGTGCCAAACCTCGAGGGTTTACAAGGTGTGCCATTTCTCGACAGCACGTCGATCATGGAGTTGGACGCGGTCCCCGAACACTTGCTTGTGCTCGGCGGCGGTTATGTCGGGCTGGAATTCGGGCAACTCTTTCGGCGGTTCGGAAGTCGCATCACAATCTTGCAGCGCGCTGGTCAGTTATTAGTCCGCGAAGACCCTGATGTTGCGGGAGAGGTGTTGTCCATCCTGAAGCAAGATGGGATCGAAGTGCTGCTGAACACCAAGACGGAGCGCGTCGCGAAATCCGGCGGGCAAATTCAGCTCAGCGTTCGTGCGGGCAACGAGTCGCGCACCTTGGATGGCTCGCACTTGCTCGTTGCTACCGGACGCACTCCTAACACGGACAGCTTGCATGTCAGCGCGGCGGGAATTGCGATAGACCAGCGCGGCTTCATCAAGGTGAATGGAAAATTGGAGACGAACGTCGAAGGGGTCTACGCGCTCGGAGACATCAAAGGAGATCCGGCGTTCACGCACATCTCGTACGACGATTTCCGCATTCTGCGCACAAATCTGATCGAGAAGGGAAACGCTACAATCGAGAATCGCCTTGTGCCGTACACCGTTTTCATCGATCCGCAGCTTGGGCGCGTGGGGATGACAGAAGCCGAGGCACGCGCGCAAAACAAAAAGTTTCGGGTTGCGAAAATGCCCATGAGCTACGTCGCCCGCGCGCTCGAGGTCGATGAAAGCCGCGGCTTCATGAAGGCCATCGTGGACGCCGAGAACAATCAAATCCTCGGGGCGGCGATTTTGGGGATTGAGGGTGGCGAAGTGATGGGCATGCTGGAAATCGCGATGATGGGTCGCGTGCCATTCACAACTCTGCGGGAGGGAATTTTCGCTCATCCGACGTTGGCCGAGTCTCTAAACAACCTTTTCACGCACTTTGAGTAGCGTCCCGCGAACGCCGCTTGTGCTACCTTTTCCTCCATGACCGATCAGCTTCCTGTGCGCAAAGCTATTCTCGAACGGCGAACCTACGAAGCTCCTGCCGAGGGCCGCGAAGGCAAGGTACGGCTGGACTTCAACGAAAACACCGCGGGCTGCTCGCGTGCCGTGATCCGCGCTCTCGGAAAGATTTCCGCGAAGCAGTTTGCAATGTATCCGGAATACCAGCGAAGCACTGAGCGTATTGCACGTCATTTTCGCGTCCAGTCGAGTGAACTGCTGCTCACGAATGGAGGGGACGACGCCCTGCGTGTATTTTTCGATACGTTTATCGAGCCGGCGTCCAGCATCCTGATTTGCGAGCCTACGTTTCCGATGTATCGCTATTACGGGGAAATCGCGGGAGCCAGGGTGGAGGCGCTACGCTATGGCGCGGGCATGGAATTCCCGACGTCCACCATTCTTGCCGCCTTGCAAAAGAAGCCTCGCGTGTTGTTCATTGCCAATCCCAATAATCCGACGGGGACTCTGCTCCAGATTGCGGAAATAGAAGAGATTTTGCAGGCTGCGATCAACACGGCCATAGTGATCGATGAGGCCTACGCTGAATTTTCGGGAGTAACACTTGTCCCATTCATCGGGAAATATCCAAACCTTTTCATTACGCGGACGTTCTCCAAAGCCGCTGGGCTTGCTGCTCTGCGGCTCGGCGCAGTCATCGCCTGCGCCGAGTCGCTGTCCTATCTGCGGCGAGCAATGCCGCCCTTCCCAGTGAATTTAGCTGCGCTCGTCGCGGCGCAAGCGGCGGTCCGCGACGGGAGGGCTATCCGAGGGTATGTGCGCGAAATTCGGCGCATCAGAGCGTGGTTTGAGGGAAAACTGCGCGATCTGGGCGTCAAGACTTTCCCAAGCGCGGGGAATTTTCTGCTTGCCAATTTTGGGGCAGGCGGCCCCAGACTGTTTCAGCGCTTGGAACGCGAAGGAATTCTGTTGCGCGAGCGCACCAAGGACCTCGGTCCGGGGTTCGTGCGCATCACAATCGGCACGGAAGCGGAAATGAAGTTGTTGCTGAAGGAGATAAAGCGCTTGGGATTTAGCGCAGATACGCGTCGGTGACGTATTGCTGCACCATACGCTGCGTGTTGAAAAACGATCCATTGATGGCAATCGCGTGCTGCATGACGCTTAAATAGCGGGCGCGGTCCTTGTAGAACATCGGCAAAATCGTATTTTCTAGCTTGGCATAGATCGATTGCGACTCGCTGGCATTGTCCGTAGCAATCGGGGTGGAGTCCGGCAGCCGCGGCTCGCCGATGGACCAGCCGGTGATTCCTTCGATGTGGCCTTCCACCCACCACCCGTCCAGAATGCTCAAGCTTGGTACGCCATTGAGCGCCGCCTTCATGCCGCTTGTTCCAGAAGCTTCAAGGGGATATTGGGGCGTGTTTAGCCACAGATCCACGCCGGAGGTTATCTGGCCGCCCACTCGCATATTGTACTCGTCCAGAAAAACCATAGGCACGGCTTTGCGCAAGGCCTTCTTGGCCTGGAAGATTCTGCGGATAATGTCCTTGCCGCCACCATCATGCGGATGCGCTTTGCCGGCGTACACGATCTGAAACTTTCCAGCACTCTTGGCAATTTGGCGCAGGCGGTCCAAGTCAGAAAGAATCAAATCCGCGCGTTTGTATCCGGTGGCGCGGCGGGCGAAGCCGATGGTGAACGCTTCGGGATCTAGGGACAAACCTGTCTTCTTGCGCACGGTCTCAAAAAGCTCGTGTTTGGCGATTAAGTGGGAGGACCAGACTTCCTCGGGTGGCAAACCAAGTGCGGTACGCAAGCTGTAATTGTCTTCGCGCCACGAGGGAATGCAGCGATCAAAGAGTTCCTGGAACGCTGGAGAGGCCCAGGTGCCGGCGTGGACTCCGTTGGTGATCGCTTCGATGGGCACCTGCGGAAACATCTTGCGTGAGGTTTCCCCGTGTAGCTTGGCAACGCCGTTAACAAATGTGCTTAGGCTAAGCGCCAGGTACGTCATATTCAGCGATGCTCCTGCCCGGGCTGCTTCCTGGATATCGGGGAAATCGCGTTCGGCTTGCAGTACACGCTTCATGAGATCGGCTGAAGAGGAATCTTTTAAATCAAAGAAGCCGTTCTGGTCCGGAAAAACTCGCGTCAAGTATTCCATCGGGAAGCGGTCGTGCCCCGCCGGGACGGGCGTATGAGTGGTGAAAACGCACTTGCTCCGAACTTTTTGGATGTCTTCGCCGCGAATTGAGGTCCGGCCCGCTTTTTCCGCTTCTTCCCCCAGCAGTTCCAGTGAAAGCAGGGCGGCATGTCCCTCATTCATGTGATAGCGCGTCAAATCGTTGTAACCGAGCGCGCGCAGCATGCGTACGCCGCCGATGCCCAGGAGTACTTCCTGGCAGAGGCGGTAATAGGCGTCTCCGCCGTACAAGCTTCCCGTGAGGTTACGGTCGCTCTCCGTGTTGGAGGGCAAATCCGCATCCAGAAAATACACGGGCACCTCAAATCGACGCACTCCGGTCACGGTGTAGCGCCAGGCACGCAACTCGATCCGCCGGCCCTCCAACGGGACGGTTACCCGCACATCTTCTTCGGTGAGAAAATCCTCGACCCGCCATTCCACCGGGTCCTCGGTCTGCGTGCCATCCTCGGCGAGCCGCTGCGAGAAGTATCCCTTCCGGTAAAGGAGAGAAACGGCCACCATTGGCAGGCGGATGTCCGCTGCCGCGCGCACGGTGTCTCCCGCCAGGACGCCCAAGCCCCCGCTGTAGCTAGGCATAGCATTCTCCAGCGCGATCTCCATGGAAAAGTAAGCGACGAACCGTTTGGGCGAACTAAACCTCGTCCCCATCTGCCTCGACACCTCGCCAAGTCCCACATCACTCGCCGTAGTCAAAAAATTGCACCCGTAGAACTACATATTGTCGGGGAGAACTCTCACGCACGCAAGCAATCACAGATGCGAACGTTGCTATCCCTACATTGCGCCTAGGCGGCAACGTATAGGCGGCGCCTTTGTGCGCGCGGCGCTAGGGGCGCCTATTTCCTACTCGCTTCGCTGTATGCAGCGTCCTTTTTGCCACTCCCCAGCGTCTAATTTTTGCCTTCCCAGCGGCGCGGCCGCAACGCCAAGTGCCTATGGGCAGCAGGCTTGCGTGTGCGCGCAATCTCACCCGAGGACTCCATGCTTTCGTCAACGCTCATCTATTTCAACAAGAACCAGGAAGAAGTGGCCCGCGTCACCTTCGATGAGAATGAGGTGCCCGGTTGGTGCATCAAGTCCAAAGCAGAGCCCAGCTTCAAGCGCAAGTTCGCGGCTCAACGCGAAGCCTGCGCGGTATGGCTCCGGGAATTTGATCCGGAGACCGGCAAGCTGCGCTCCAAGTCTCAAAAAAGGGAAATGGCCAACGCCTACTGACCAGCCTCGTCTGCCTTTTTTCGCGCAATGTCCCAAGCTTACGCATCCGTCGCTGAAGGGCGTGCGCTACAGCACCGCCGTTTTGATGGGAATTGGCGTAAGTGGCTTGCGATCATAGGCATTCTGGTTTCTGTCGGATTGCTGGTAGGCTTGGTTCTCCTGGGGCGGCACTGGCCCTTCTCGCGCCAGCGCGTCATTCAGGACCTGCAGGACGACTTTCACGGCACGGTTACCTTTAGCGGTTTTCACATCACCCTCTTCCCGCATCCGGGTTGCGTCGCGGAGGGCGCGAAGCTGGTCCGGCCGGGTGCGCCGGATGGTACTCCTCCGTTTGCCTCTGCTCAAAAGTTCATCATCCGCGCTCATTATCTGGATTTTCTGGTGCGCCCAGGGTACATAGCGCACATAAAGGTACAAGGTTTGCAGATTCACGTTCCGGCACGCGGGACAATGCCCGCAACACCACGGAACGAAAATCCCTCGACAACGCGAGTGGGAGAAGTGATTGCGAACGATGCGGTGTTGGAAGTCGCGCGGAAGACCGCGAAGCCGTTACGATTCGAGATTCACAAGTTGACTCTCAATTCCGTCAGTCGTAAAGAGGGATTCAGTTACGACGCCACCTTCCTCAACGCGTTACCCCCTGGTGAAATTCAATCTCGCGGCCATTTCGGTCCGTGGAATTCCGACGATCCAGGCCAGACACCGGTCTCCGGCACGTACAAGTTCGAACACGCCTACCTCGGCGTTTTTCACGGGATTGACGGTGTTCTGAGTTCGCACGACAATTTCCGGGGAACACTGGCTCGGGTGGAAACCCATGGCTCGGTGGACATTCCCGACTTCAAGGTTCGCCGCGCCGCGCGCAGCGCTCCCATTGAGAGCCGCTTTGATTCGTTTGTGAACACGCTCAATGGCGACGTTCGTTTGGAGCATGTGGAAACCGTAATTGTGAAAACAAACGTGCTGGCGCGAGGCGGCGTCGAGGAGACCCCGGGGCCCCGCGGCAAAGTTACGTCTGTCGATTTAAACACCAGCCACGGCCGCATTCAGGACATTTTGCGTCTGTTCATCAAAGAGCCTCGCTCGCCCATCGTCGGGGATATTAGCTTTCGAGCGCACGTCACTATTCCGCCGGAAGGGCGCCCTTTCGAGCAGGAAGTGGTGCTAGTGGGTGATTTCGGGATCGAGGACAGCCATTTCACGAAACCAGGAACACAAAAGAAGGTGGATGATCTGAGTGAGCGAGCCGAGGGCAAGAAGACCGAGGAGAAAGAAAAAGAAAAGAAGCAGCCAGGCCAAGATATGGATGCCGAGGCTGGGGATTCCGAGCGAGTTGTGTCGGATTTGAAGGGGCACGTCGTGCTGAAAAATGGCGTGGCCACGCTCACGGATATTTCTTTCCGCGTTCCGGGTGCAGTGGCTTACATGCACGGCACCTTTAATCTGGTGAACCAAAAGATCGATTTTCACGGAGTACTGAAAACAGATGCGGAATTCTCGAAAGTCGGGGGTGGTGGGATCAAATCGATCTTCCTAAAACCTTTTGATGCGATCTTCAAGAAGAAGCCGAACGGCGCGGAGATTCCAGTAAAAATGACAGGAACATATTCGCATCCGGAGCCCGGGCTAGAAATAACGGGCGGCAAAAAGGAAAGCAAAGAGAAGAAATGAGCGCAGGGCGAATGCGATCAGGGAATGGTAACGATGGCCGGATGGAGCTCCCATATTGTCGCCACTTGTGCGGAACCGCGGGAGTGATCGAAATCCTCGAAGGCCATACCCAGCAGCTCGGCAGGCAAAGCTTGCGGTAACTCTCCGCCGTGCTGCGAGTCTAGCCGGAATCCGTGTTTTGCGAGCTGCGCTTGCGCCGTCTGCCGCGCGCTGCAGAATTCGCTGTCGACGGGGGTTTCGACGATAACACGCGGTGCCTTTTTGTCTGCTGTTTGCGAAATTTCAAAATGCACGTCGCAGTCGGCGGCATTGACGCTGGCCTCTTGAACGAAGGCAGTGGCGACATGAAAGACGCGTAGTTCGCGGCCGGTCCGCGGAGCGTCCGGCGCGACAAAAGCGTCCTGCGTCCAGCTCAAAATAGTGTCGACACCGATCTCTTCGGCGGCCATGTTGGGAATGGCAACATGCTTGGCGATATGGCGGAAATCGGCGATATCGGGCTCAATAGGCAGGCATTTACATAAATCTTCAGGAGTCGGCTGCAAAACTCCATAGTCGCTTCCCTTGCATGAGCCGGCGGCGAGCCATAACACAATCGCGCTGACCAACCATAGAGACGTTTGGACTCTGAGGTTCACCCAGCAAGTTAGATGCTGAACAGGCGCGCAAGGGTGGCTCCGCCCCCGCGTGGCGCGTCACATATCGTACGGCAGTTGCTTGCGTTTTAGAGTTTCACCTAGCTTTGCGGCATGTAATCGGTTTCGCCGCTTGCGGTTCTGCGCGATGGTGTTTCCGGTCCGTTAGGCCGCGAGGTTGTGGATCTCTTCTCCTGCTGCCTCTTTTTATACTGAGCCTGAAAGCCTGGTAGCACTTCCTCTATTAAGCTACCCAACCTGTTCCCCGCGAAGGCGAGAACGGCTCCGCGAATGTTTCCCCAGGTGGAGTCCGTCTTCTCCTGCCAATCGTGCGTCTTTGCTTCGCTGCCGTAATCGGAACGCTGCGATTCGCGCCTCCAGCGATTGCCCGACCACTTGTTGGATGAGCGTCGCGAGTTCTTGCGGCCACTGAACATCATGGACAAGAGCAACCCGCCGCCGAACGCGAGACCCATCATGACCATAGGCCGCTGTTCAAACTGTGCACGCCAGTCCACCGCGGTTTTTACCTTCAGTTGCAGCTCGCTGATATTTTTGCCCAGCTCGCTGCGTTCCTCGTAAATGTGCCGCTCTATCTGATCTGGTGTCTCGCCCATTGGACGTTCTCCTTCACCGTGCCGATTGTTTTCTCCGGGACGACTTTGACTTCCTTGAGCCGCTTTCTTCCGATGCTGACCAGGATCATCGAAATGACTAGCACCGTTACGCCAACGATGAGCGCGGCCAGCCATGCGTCGACAACCGTGCCCAGTGCATGAACGGCTGCCAGCAGGATGAAGCCAAAGGCATACAGTGCCAAAAGAACGCCGACTCCGAGCGGTATGCTGGACCTCGCGATCTTGGTCGTTTCTTCGTGTATCTCGGCCTTCGCCAGCCGAAATTCGGACCGAAAGATTTCCTGGATGTTTGCGACGATGTCTTGCAGAACCTCGGCCATCGACCTTCCGTTCTGCAGGTTTTGCTGAGCCATAGTTGTTCTCCTCCGTGGCTCCTTAGTCGCCACGACGGAGAGCGCGACCGGCCAAAAAGCCCACGACCGCGGCGGCCGCCAAAGCCTGGCCCGGATAGCGGCGCACCAGTCCTTCAAAGTCGTTCATCATCGCCCGGGCGTCGTGTTCGCGAAGGTAGTCGGCCGCGGTTTGGATTTTGTCCGCTGTGGCATGCACCGCGTTGGAAGTGGAAGAAGCAAATCGGTCTCCGCCCTCGTGCAGCGCCGAGGCCGTGTTGTCAAAAGTATCGGCGGTGCGCACGCGCTGCTCGTCAATCTTGTCACCGGCTTTTCTTCCCAAATCGGCAACCTTATCCTTTACTTGAGTCGCTCTTTGGGTGACCTGCTCTCTTATTCCTGTCTCGGTGTTTGCTGCGTCTCGTCCCTGTGCGTCCATTTCGCTCTCCTTTTTTTGGCTTAGTGCGCGGCTTCCTTGGCCCGGACCGTGTCCGTGTCGCCCTATAGAAGACTATTGATTGTGCGGAGCAGCCATCCGGCAAATGCTCCAGTTCACTTGACGCTTCACCCGACCTCGGCTTAGAAAAAGCGGCCGTTGATTCTGGTCAGGGCCGCTACTTCCAGACATGAATCTGCTAGACTGTGCGCGTTTTGTCGCACAGCACACGAAGACGCTTTCTCGCACAGTCCGCGCTCGCCGCGGCGGCGGCCTCGTTATGCCCTCGATTAGCCTTTTCGGTGGACAGGTCTCCTCATGTTCAGTTTCCGACGGCGGCGCGGGAGCGCGTGGCCATCGCGTCATACCCTTTCCGTGATTTCATTTCGGGTGCCCATGACAGCGCGGCCGCACAGAAGATTGACTTAAAAGATTTCGCCGCTCATTGCCGGGAGAAACTGGGCATCAGCAAGATTGAACCTTGGAATCGGCACTTCCGCTCGACAGATGCCACGTACCTGGAAGAATTTCGCGCCTCGGTCGAGAAAGCGCGCGGCGCGGTGGTGAACATCGCGGTCGACGGGGACCACAGTCCGTACTCCGCGGATGCCTCGGAGCGTGATCAGACGGTGGCCTTCAGCAAGAAATGGATCGACGTTGCCGCCGCCATTGGTTCACCCAGCGTGCGAACAAACATAGCGGAAGCTAAGGGCTCCAAGCCGGACCTGGAACGCGCCGCGGACAGCCTGAAACGCGTCGCCGACTATGCAGCTAGCAAGGATGTCGTCGTGCACCTCGAGAACGACAATGCCGTCAGCGAGGATCCATTTTTCCTCGTGCAGTTAATTGAAAAAGTGAACAGCCCGTGGCTGCACTCCAATCCCGACTTTTGCAACACACTGGTGACCGGCCGCGAGGAATACGCCTACAAGGGAATCGCCGCCATGTTCAAGCACGCTTACGCCATCTGCCATGTCAAAGACCTGGAAACCAACGATAAAGGCCAAGTATTTCGGGTCGATATGGCTCGCACCTTCGGCATCCTGAAGCGCGCGAACTACCGCGGGTATTGCTCCATGGAATTTGACACTCAGGGCGATCCATATTCCGGAACAACTGCGCTGATTGCGCAGACCCTGCAATATCTCGGATCACCGGCCTAGACCGCCTCCTTATCTCAATATGATTTGAACCAGTCTGTCAGACTTCACGGCCGATCGATTTATAGCTCTACGCCAGCGCCTAAATGAGTGTGCAAGAAGGTCAGGGCCGCCCGGATGATTTCGCGCGAACGGTTCCCGTCGTCTTGATTATCGAAGCCATGCTCACCAACTGGATGGTTCATGAAGGTTAGGGGTGCATTTGCCGCGACGGCCGCGGCGAGGAATCGATCAATCGAGTCGTTCATCATGGGGATTTCATCTTGGCCGGCCCTGGCTACAAATACTGGGACCATGGCAGACGGGGCCTCCTGAAGATACGAGGTCGGAGAGAAGATTTTCAGGGATTCCGGAGTCTCGTTCTCGACATGAGATGGTGATTGCTGGATATCAAGGTACGCATACAGCGCGACTAGGCAACGAACGAATGGCGGTCTGTCCCGCATTGCAATGCTCAGCAACGGGCCGCCTCCAGACCAGGCAACCAGCGCAATGCGGTTAGCGTCAGCCTTGAACGAATCTGCATGAGAGCGAACGTAATCGAGGGCGTTGTTCACATCGAGCGCGGCCTCGGCTAACAAGGGCTTGGGGTAGCCGAGACGATGCGTGAACATTACGGCCACCATTCCGGCGGCGGCGATGAGACGCCCCCAAGACTGGAAGAGTCCCCAATCTTTTGGCTTGTACTGAGCGCCCGCAGCACCGTGAATGAACACGACTATCGGAAGGGGCGCATTGTTTGAGAGGCTTGGCGGCGTGTAAATATCCATTAGCAGAAATGGATTGTCCACGTCACCGTATTTTAGATTTGGGCGCACCGTAACGGCACCCATTCCAGGCAGCTGATAGACGACGGCTGGCATGACTTTTTCTGCTGGAGTTTTTGCGCGGCGTGGCGCTGCAGACGGTTGAACGGAACGATTCGCGTTTTTCGGATCGGTGGTCATAAGTCCTCCCTTTCCGCCACTGCGTCCCACATCAACGAGCGCAATCGCGGACCTCGCGATTGCGCACCTCGGCGCCTGAGCACAGCTCCGCGTTTCGCGTTGAGCCACGCTCGTGAATGCCTGAAGCGCTGATTTTTAGTGGAGGATAAAAGTATAGTTCTCGGGCCGGGCGAGGTGCAAGCGAGAACTCCTTCGGGTGACGAAACGCTTGATTGTGCGTTCAGAAAGCCGAGGCGTCCGCGGGACGTTGGGATTTTATTAGGGCCAACACCTCGGCGCGCTTGCCCATGGCGCGGGCGCCTACAGTGCGGCAGCAGAGCGCGGCGCAGGCGTTGGCGAACAGGCCCGAGTTGGGGAGATCCCAGCCCTGCAGAAGACCGTAAGAGAGGCCGCCCATAAAGGCGTCGCCGGCGCCGGTGCTGTCTACGACGCTGACGTCAAAAGCGGGAACGTGGTGCATCGTGTTTGCGCTAGCGATAAGGCAGCCTTCCGGGCCCATCGTGACCGCGACGATCTTGGGGCCGAGGGCGAGAAGTTTGGCGGCCATTTTTTCGTTGTCGGTTTCGCCGGTGATCTCACGGGCCGCGGCCTTGCACGGCTTCAACACGTCGACCAGGCGCAGGGATTCGAGCAATTCGTTTTCGGCCCCAAGCTGGGCTTCGGCAAAATAGCTAGGCGCTACGTCGAGATCGAAGATCACACGAACGCCGGCTTCGCGCGCGACGCACATTGCCTCCCGGACAGGCGGCAGAGGAAGCTGCGAGGCTTCGGTATGAAAATGCCTGGCTTTGAGAATGTGTCCGGCAAAACGCGTGCGGACCTGCTCGGGGCTCAGCTTTCCATTTACATTCGGGAACATGTATATGCACCGCTCGCCCTGGGCATCGACGGGAATCCACGTGAAGGTGGATTTTTCTCCGGGGATAATTTCGATTCCGGAAAGATCCAGACCGTCTTCCGCGAAGGCGCGAGTAATCAGCCGTCCGCTTTCATCGTCGCCGATAAGGCCGAGCCAACCGGCTTTGGCTCCCAGGCGCGCGACTTGCGTGAGGTTGTTGCCGGTGACGCCTCCCGCGTGAATCTCGAGGCGCTCGGCATTGATTTTCTCGTCCGGCCCCAGCAAGCGGGGAACGATGGCGAAGTAATCGATGCCGCAGCTACCGATTCCTACGATGCTGGTCATGAGGCAACAGTATAAAAGTTTATGGGCGAAACCGTCTAAGTGTTCGGGCCACTCGCAGAGTTCGGTCAGGAACTTCTCCTCGGCTATAATCTGGCGCGTGAAAACCATCCTTGAGGGTATTCGGGTCATTGAGTTGACGGAGGCGCTCGCCGGGCCTTATTGTGCGATGCTGCTGGGTGACTTTGGCGCGGACGTGATAAAGGTGGAACGCCCAGGAACCGGAGACCAGTCGCGTGGCTGGGGGCCGCCGTTTGTGGGCGGAGAGTCCGCGTATTTTTTAGCAACGAACCGGAACAAACGCTCAATCGTCCTTAATTATGATGACCAGCACGATGCGGAAATCCTGCAGCGGCTGATCGCATCAGCAGACGTGTTTCTCAGCAATCAACCGTCGCTGGATTCGTTGCAAAGGCGCGGACTCGACCCGGAGACCCTCCGCGCAAAATATCCGCGGCTCATTCATTGCAGCATTACCGGGTACGGCTTTACCGGTCCTAAAGCAGGACGCCCGGGTTACGACATCCTGGCGCAGGCGGAAGCCGGATTGATGAGCTTCACGGGGGAACCGGAAGGCGGACCGATGCGCTATCCGATCGCGATTGCGGACATGACTTGCGGAATGTACGCCGCAATGGGCATTCTGGGCGCATTGTTTGCCCGCGAAAAAACGGGCGATGGACAATTTTTGGATATGGCGCTTTTCGATTCACAGGTCACCTGGTTGGCCAATGCGGGCAGCAGCTACCTGAATGCGAATGTGGAACCCAGGCGATGGGGAAATGAGCATCCAAACATCGTGCCCTACCAGGTGTTTCGCGGAAGTGACCGTAGACACTTCGTGGTCGCGGTAGGTACGGAACGGCTGTGGACGAAATTTGTGGAGGTCTTGCAGGCGAAGGCAACGATCGGAGCAGATGAGCGGTTCGCGAGCAACCCACTGCGCATCGAGCATCGCGCAAAACTGGTCGCGATTCTGCAGGAGCGTTTCGATGCGCAACCCCGAGACACTTGGCTGGAGAGGTTTGCGAATGCTGGCGTTCCGGCGGCGCCCATCAATGGCGTGCCGGAGGCGTTGCGCGATCCGCAAGCATTGGCGCGGGGACTGATTGTACAGATTGAGCACCCGGCCCTGCGTGAAGTTCGCAGCATTGCCAATCCTGTTCGGTTTTCGGATATGCCGGTGAGTTATCGTTTGCCTCCGCCGATGTTGGGCGAGCACTCGGACGAGATTCTGCGAGGGCTGGCGGCTGATCCTTAGTTCTGAGTGACGTCATTCGTCTGAGTTAGCGGTAGGTGGCTAGGAGTTCGCCGTTTTCAATCCTCAAGCCAGAAATTTCTGCTGGTAGCTTTAGCTTTTCGCGGTTTTCGGGCGAGTCCATCATCTTTTGTACGGCCGTCTCCAGCGTGGATTGAGGAATGGGCAACGAGCCGAGTTGTCCACTAACGGGCTCGAAGCGAAGATAGCCGTTGTTCGCCGCCAGACGGCCTTCAAGCTGCAGAGTCATCTCTTTGCCGTGGAAATCGAAGGCCACGTAGGCGCGGACACGATCTTCGATGAGTTCAACCTTGACGTCGCGGACGGACGAGCGAGCTTGCGCGACCTGCTCAGCAGTCGTGCCGGACGGCGTCGGAGTACTGGAGGTGGCGCCATCAGGGGATTTGGTCGTCGGCGACAGGTTTATTTGAGCGGTTGGGGAAATGTCGAGATGAGAAGCGAGATAAGAGTTCAGCTCAGTTTGATCGAGGCGAAGCATGGCGGATTGGCCGTTGGCGACTGCTTGCTCTACGGCCTCGACTTTTTGCTCGACGCGTGCGGCGGCTTGCGGGCTAGTGATGATCATTGGAGGAGGCGCGGCGTGGAACACCATGAGCAGGGTGATAATCGCGGCGGTGTAAGTCGTCCAGCGTACGATGCGGAAAATCAGACGCAGGGGACTGACTTTGCGCGGCGCCACGTCATTGGGGAGATTAGTGTTGCCGGGAGTGGCGGAGGCATTCATGATGCGGCTCCTTGCGGCGAAGCGTGAGCTCGCCTTATACAGACCCTACGAGGTAGGGCTGCTGGGGACAAGAGAACGCGTTGCTAGGCGCGACGTAATGGATACGACGGAAACGAAATAGGGCATGTGTCGTCTACAGCTATAGCGTTGCACGACATAGTTCAGTGACGGAGCGCCACTGGGGGACTATGATGGGAAAAGTTTTGCTCGTCGTCGGTTTCGGCCTGGCAAGTGTTTGTCTGGCTATCTTCTTGAGAACTGCGGGGCAGCCGCAGATAGCCGCGCCACAATTCACGTCCGGCGGAAAGCTGGTGCGGCCAGAAGGATACCGGAAATGGGCGTACGTCTCTTCGGGATACGGGATGAGCTACAGCCAGAGTCCAAGCGGAGTGCAGATGTTTACAAACGTTTTCGTCACGCCTGCGGCGTACGACCATTTTGTCGCCAACGGAAATTGGCCGGACAAGACGATGTTCGTATTGGAGGTGTATGGCTCCACCTCGCGCGGCTCGATCAACAAGCACGGAAGCTACCAGACGGAATTGTCAGGCTTGGATGTGGAAGTGAAGGATGAATCTCGGTTTAAGGACAAATGGGCATACTTCAATTTTTCTGAGAGCGCCACAACAGCGAGTGCCGATATGCCGAGCAGGAATGATTGCTGGAACTGCCACGAGCAGAACGCGGCGGTCGAGCATTCGTTTGTGCAGTTCTATCCGGAGTTACTCAAAATTGCGCGCGCGAAGGGGACCATCAAGGCCGGAGTGCGACTAAACGAGTGACGTCGGCGAGAGGGCTCATGGAGCACGTGTTGCAGGGTCAGACCGCAGTTGTGACAGGCGCGGGGAGCCCCACGGGAATTGGGTTCGCCATAGCGCGTGGGCTGTTGATGGCCGGCGCGCAGATTGCCATTACCTCTACAACAGAACGCATTTACGAGCGCGCGCGGGAACTGGACGCGAGCGGCAAGAACGTGGTGCCAATTGTTGCGGACTTGACCGAGGAAGAGGCAGGTCGCCGGATCGTTGACGTGGTGATGGAGCGAAGCGGCCGGATCGATGTGTTGGTCAACAATGCCGGCATGGCGCAGACGGGACACTCTCTGGACGGCAAGACGCTGCAAGAGAGCTCATACGCGGATTGGTTGCGGCAAGTGGAAATAACACTGCACACGGCTTTCTTGATGACGCGCGCGGTGCTGCTGGTGATGACCAAGAGAAAGTACGGACGCATCGTGAATGTCTCGTCTGTCACCGGCCCGCTGGTGAGTAATCGTGGTTCGGCGGCGTATGGGGCGGCAAAAGCCGCGATGGATGGAATGATGCGGGCCGTAGCGTTGGAGACGGCGCTCGACGGCATCACGATCAACGCGGTGGCCCCGGGATGGATTGCAACCGCATCGTCGACCGAAATCGAGCGCATAGCAGGACTGCATACCCCGATCGGACGCGCGGGAACGCCGGACGAAATTGCCGCGGCAGTCTGCTTTTTGGCTTCACCGGCGGCTTCATACATCACGGGCCAATCTCTAGTCGTAGATGGCGGCAACACCCTTCAGGAAAATAAATCAGCCTGATTTGTAACAGTCATACGAGGTCCTGCTTGCTGGAAGCGCAAGCCTGCTACAAACTTACTTTCCAGCTCTAAGCTGTTCGTGCTCTCTCGGAGGACCTGATGGGCCGCGTTTTCTCCTTTCTTGTGCTGCTCGTATTCCCTATTTTCGCGCTTGGGCAAGAATCGCCTGCTCCGCTGGCAGAGTCTCGGCCACAGGCGAAGCAGCGACTTAAGATTGGTGTAGCGCTCGAGGGCGGCGGAGCTCTGGGGCTAGCGCATATTGGCGTGCTGCAGTGGTTCGAGGAGCAACACGTCCCGGTCGACTACATCGCGGGCACGAGCATGGGCGGGCTGGTCGGAGGCTTTTTTGCAACGGGAGTCAGCCCGGCGGACATGAAGGATTTGATCCAACACCTCGATTGGGACAGGATTCTGCGAGACCGCACTCCGTATCCGGATTTGTCTTTGCTACGCAAGGAGGATCAACGAGCGTATCCGAATTCGCTGGTGCTGGGATTGCGAAAGGGTTTGTATCTGCCCGCGGGACTCAACGCCGGGCACCAAATCGGCCTGCTGATCGACCGCGAGATGCTCCCATACTTTGGATTGCCGTCATTCGATGCCTTGCCGGTGCCGTTTCGCTGTGTGGCGACGGATTTGGTTAGCGCGAAGCAATTTGTGTTCAAGGACGGGTCACTGGCGGAGGCATTGCGCGCCACGATGTCCATCCCCGGTGCGTTCACGCCGGTGCATGACGGGCAGCGCGTGTACGTCGATGGAGGCTTGGTGAACAATCTACCGACCGACGTGGTGCGGCAAATGGGCGCGGACATTGTGATTGCGGTGCACCTCGAGACCCAACCGGCGGACGCAAAAGACATTCAGTCACTTCTGAGCGTGCTCGAACAATCCGTGCGCGCGGTGATTTCCGTGAACGAAGTACGCGGGCTTGCGAACGCTGATGCGGTCGTGTCCGTGCCGCTCGGGCGCTTCCTGATGAGGGATTTTACAAAGAACGTCCCCATCATGCGGGCCGGATATGAAGCGGCGAAAGGGAAATCGAAATTGCTAGCGGGTTTTGCGCTGGATGATGCCGGCTGGAATGAATATCTGCGGGAACGCGATAGCCGCAAGCAGAAGTCCACAGCCGCACCGCAGTTTATTGAAGTGCAAGGTACCAGCGCGCCGGCCCAGGAAGACATCCGGCGCTATTTGAAAGATTTTATCGGGAAGCCGCTGAACGCAGACCAACTCGAAACTGTACTGACACAACTGACCGGGCGTGGTCGTTACAACACGCTGGATTATCACATCATGGAACGCGACGGGAAGCAGGGCCTGCTAATTGTAGTGAAGGAGAAAGATTTTGCGCCGCCAACGCTCCAGCCCGCTTTTGAAGTGGACGGCTCAGAAGCGGGCGACATTGAGTTCACGCTCGGCACGCGCCTGACGTTGATGGACGTCACGGGATTCCGATCGGAATGGCGCACGGATTTCTTATTCGGGAATACGTATGGTGTTTCAAGCGAGTTGTACCGGCCGTTCCGAGCAGAGAGCAAGTGGTTCGTCGCTCCCCACGCGAGCGCCAGCGATACGACGTTCCAGATTTACGCGAAGAATGATCCGCTGGCGGATTATCGGTTCTACCGAACGAATATCGGGGGGGATCTTGGTTATGGATTCAGCCGCTTCAGCGAAGTGCGCGTAGGGTATGAAGTCGGCACCCTCAGCACGAAGCTGCGCCTGGGTACCGCCGAAATTCCGGCGGTGGATGGTCGCACAGGTGCGGCGCGCTTGCGCTATTTGATGGATCACACAGATGACCCGGTCATCCCGCGGCGTGGCTTCCGCGTCGAGTCCAATTTTCACTGGTTTGACGCCAACGCTGGCGCGACCAGTGCCTTTCCAGTTTTGGCTGCGCAGGTGGAGTTTTTTCAGCCAGTCTCGCGTGTGGCGTCATTTTTCGTGAGCGGCGAAGGCGGAAGCACCTTCGGTTCAAGCAACACCGGAGTGCCTCAATTTTTTCTTGGCGGAGCTTCACGCCTAAGCGCTTACGGAGTGAATGAGCTGTTCGGAAACCAATACTATTTATTTCGAGGTGGATATTTGCATGAGATCGTATCGCTGCCGCCGTTTGTCGGGAAGAAAGTCTATGCGATAGCGTCGTATGAAGCGGGGAAGATGTACGGCGCAGTGCATGAAAGTAGATTCCCAAATGACTTCGCGGCCGGCGTTCTTGCCGAGACGGCACTGGGACCGTTCTTCGTGGGTGGAAGTATGGGAGATAGTAGTCACCACAAATGGTTCTTTCAGCTAGGCCACGTGTTTTAACCCGTTGCATCCTCGAGCCAAGATGGCGAATCTGATAGCAAGGTGCGGCATTTCGGGACGATCCTGGAGGAAGCACAATGAGCGAGAAGGTGCGTAAGGACGACGCGGAGTGGAAGAGGCAATTGACGCCGAATCAGTATTTTGTCACCAGGCAGCAGGGAACCGAGCCTCCTTTTACGGGTGAATACGAGGACACGAAGAGCGCGGGAACCTACAAGTGCGTGTGCTGTGGGCAGCCGCTCTTTCGATCGGAGACGAAATATCATTCCGGGTCGGGCTGGCCGAGCTTCTACGCGCCGGCCGATAAGGAAGCCGTGGCAGCAGATCGCGACACGACTCATGGTATGACGCGAACGGAAGTGAAGTGCAGCCGGTGCGAAGC
>DATBYP010000216.1:0-7588 GCA_036513675.1 Candidatus Acidiferrum sp. | reverse complement strand
TTTGCCAAAACCTGGAGCAAGACGCATCCAGGGGGGACCGTGCACTCGCGCGACCTGACGACGATGCATCTGCCGGTGGTAGATGGTGGCTGGGTGGCGGCCGCGTATACGCCTGAGGAGGCTCGTACCGCGGAGCAGAAGCAAGCGCTGAACGTCTCGGACTCGCTGATTGCTGATTTGCAGAAGGCGGACGAATTTGTGGTGGGAGTGCCTATGCACAACTTCAGTATTCCTTCCACGCTGAAGCTGTGGATCGATCAAGTGATGCGAGCGGGTAAGACCTTCTCTTACGGGTCTAGCGGCGCAAAAGGATTGCTGACGGGGAAGAAAGTGACGCTGCTCATGGCAAGCGGCGGTGTGTACGAACATGGAAGCGCTAGGGCTTCGTTGAACTTCGTCACACCCTATCTGCGCACGGTCTTCGGATTCATGGGCATAACGGATGTAAACTTCATTGCTGCCGAAGGGACCGCCAAACTGATGACCGGCACAATCGACCCACAAGCCTTCCTCGCGCCGTCACTTGAGAAAGTGCATGCGCAGGCCAGTCTGTAAGAAGCACACATCCGCATACAGGAGACGGAAAGATGAAAATTGCATCGATAATCGCACGATACCTGTTGGGGCTAATCTTTCTCGTGTTTGGCTTGAACGGATTTCTGCACTTTATACCCATGCCGCCTCCCAAGGGGGTATTAGCCGGCCAATTCGGTGGTGCGATTTTCGCCTCGCATTATTGGGTCGTCGTTTTCGGTATTCAGGTGATCGGCGGCGTGCTGCTTTTGGTGAATAGGTATGTGCCGCTCGCGTTGGTCCTGCTTGGACCGGTAATCGTTAACATCTTTTTCTTTCACGCGCTGATGGCCCCCGAGGGGCTTCCGTTGGCGATTGTGGTGGTCGTGCTCTGGCTAATACTTGCGGTGCGCTACAAGCAATATCTGGCGGGAATTTTTGTGCAACGCGCGGCCTAACGACCGAACGAGTGTGACTTTTGCGTTCGTCACCGATCAACCGCTAGTCGGGGTTCTGCCCCAAGCCGAGGTGGAATGGATTGCCGGCCTGCGCCGCGATGGCGTACCAGCCGGTCGCCCCTATATGCAGGAAGCGTTTGTAGGAAAAGCCAAACCCGGTGTTCAGTTCGCTGGTGGCTGCGATGACGCCCAGGCCATCCGGAATAGTTTGCGCGGTTTTGCCTAGGCCGATAATGGGCTGTCCACCGCCGACGTGTTGGCCTTTGCCTAGGTTGTTCTGCGCGACGCGGATGTTGTCGAGCAGGATTCGCGCGGTGTCCAGATCACCGTTAAAGCCATCAATGTCGCGGTTCCGCGGCAAACGCCGGGTCAGCAAGGCAGCCGCTAAATGGGCGGTCCCTTCCAGCCATACGGCGCTGGGACTCGGCTGATTGGAAAATGGATCCGAGGGCGCAATGAAGCAGGCGGATTCCGCGCTTTCATTTTCGGCGAGCGGCGGTCGCATGGACTGTGTGGCGAAGGTAACTCCGGAAACGCGAATATTGCCGGTCAGGTTGTTGTTGTTGAGGGCGGGAATTAGGTCGCTGTTGTAGCTCTGGGGCGTGTCGGTCACTGCAAGATTTGTTTTGCACCAGTCTATGGACGCGGCGTGGTCGGAGTTGAGAAATGCCTGGAAGGACCAGTCCTGCACGTCCTCGGGGATATTGTCTTTACTGAGGTTGGGATCGACGCTGACACCGTCCGGCGCCGTGCCGGTAAAGAAAAATCCGCCCGGGACGTTGAACATCGCGTCAACGAAAATGCGGGCATGGTCGGCCCGATCCGTCCAAGTGGCCGAGTCGCCGGCCAAGCGAGCCAGCATCGTAAAGAACGCAAAGACATCAATATTGTGCTCCGTGGATTTCACCTGATTAGCGCCGGCAGTGAAGTTGTAGCCGCCCGCGCCTCGCGTATCAAACGTATTGTTGAAAATCCAATTCCCCAAACGTACGGCGCCGTTCAGATAGGCCGCGATTCGCGTGCGACTCGCGAGTTGCGCCAGGGCCATTCCCGTCCATGCCAAATCTCCCGTGGCGCTGCCCAGGAAGAAAAAGGGGAAGCCTGAGGGGACGACAAAAACTCCCTTCGAGTCCGCATGGTCCACGAAGTAAGCTTGGCGTACACGCCCATCCGCGGCGGCATCGATCTGCTGTGCGTAAAGCAAGCCATTGCCCAACACTTTGGCGCGGGCGAGATCCTGTCCGCGCCCCCGCACCAGCCGAGCCATGATCTCCACGGCGTTGTCGTAAACGAACGCGGTGCTCTCCAATCCAATTTCGTCAGAATAGCTTTGCGAAAGGCGGGTCGTGGAACCTTGTGCATAAGCGTCCATCATGGTGTCCAGAAACAAGTAGGCGTTTTGCAATGACCTCCCGAATCTTTCCTGATCGCCTTCTCGAAAGAGGGATTCAAGCTCGGACGCACTCTCTTGCGCCGGGGGCGCCAGCGCTGCGCCCGGAATGGCCGCCACTCCGGCCGCGGCCGCTGCCGCCGCACCTGCTTGGAAAAGCTTCCGTCTTGAAAATAGGTTGGAAGTCATTGCGAAGCTCCTGCCGGGGTTGGTCGTGTCCTTCGTCCGTGGATGGCGCAGGCACGCCCGGTTGGGTGATCAAAGCGGACGAATTATTGTGTTCCATAGATGTATTGTCAACGGCAAATCTACTCATGCAGGGTCTCCCCTATTATTTGAGGGTCGAGCTGAGTCGCGCTACTTTGGCTCGGGTAAGGGGAGCGTAGCTTGGGCGGGAGCTTGGCCCAGCATGCCGCCTAACGTGTCCTGGGCTTTTTCGAAGCGCTTGTCGGCTTCGGCGTAGCTTTGCTGCGCGTTTTTCAGGTGATTGCCGAGTTTTTCGAAGACGTCGGCGAAGGTTTCCATTTGTTTTTTCATGCCGTCGAGACTACTTAGAATGCGGCGGGCGTTTTCTTCGATCTGCATGCCGCGCATGCCCATGGCGATGACGCAGAGATTGGCGTAGAGCGTGTTAGGAGAGACCGCAACGATTTTTTTGTCGCGGCAGTAGGCGTCGATGGCCTGACCTTTGTTGTCCAGCGTGTTGAGCATTTCACAATAAACATTTTCGGATGGAACGAACATGAGGGCGACGTCGAGCGTGCCTTCGTTGGGGACGATGTATTTTTTGGCGATGGAATCAGCGTGGCCTTTGACGGCGGTGGCGAAGGCGCGGCGGGCTTCGTCGCCGTCGGATTCGATGCGGCGGAAGGCGTCAAGGGGGAACTTGGAGTCGATGACCATAAGTTTTTTGTCGCGGAGGAAGATGACGGCGTCGGCGGCTTCGCCGGTGGAAAAGCGGTATTGCAGCGAAAACTGCGAGGCTGGAAGAGAGTCTTCGAGGAGGCGCTGGAGGGTGACTTCGCCGAGGAGGCCGCGGGTTTTGGTGCCGCCGAGAATGTTTTCGATGGATTGCGTGGCCAGGGAAAGGCCGCGGCTTTGTTCGTGAACGGCGCCGATTTGTTCCTGAAGCTGGAGGATCTGTTCGCGCGTGTTCTTAAGCTCGGCGGCGATGGCGGTTTGGCCTTGCGTGGCGATATGCGCGGAGTTGGTAACGCCGTCGTGAAGGGCTTTGGTTACACCTTCGAGGCGCTGCGAAACGGTTTGGCCGATGGATTGGATTTGGCCGGCACTTTGGGATTGCGTTTGGGCGATGGATAGGAGGTCGCGGCGGAGCTCGGTGAGTTGGGATTCGAGGGCGGAGCTTTTTCTCTGAGATTGGGAGATTTGAATGAGGAGCCAGAGGATTAGAGCAACCAAAATTATGGCGACGATTACAAAGACTGAATTCATGGATTACTACTTTACTCGCACGGAAAAGAATTCACCACAAAGGGCGAGGAGAAGAAAGATTCAACACGGAGGGCGTGCAGGTTGGACGGAGAAGTGAATCCACAGCACAGCAAGACTCGTGAATGCGGTCGCGTAGAGGCCCGCCTGGAAGGACTTGCAGGATCGCCATTTTTTGAGTGCATTCCAAATTTCCTCAAATGGAATTGGTTCCAATGTGGCGTGCATTCGAATCATCAAGCGAACCACTTTCTAGCGGACATTAACAAACTCAAATTGTCGTCCCCTTTGGAATCGGTGTGTTAGCGGCCTGGCATGGTCGAGAGTATTGATGCGTTATAAATCTGCTTTGGCATGGGTTTTGCACGGTCTCTCGCGGCGGAACAGGACTCCTATCAAGAGAGCCGAGAAGTAATTGGCCAGAAAAACCGAGCGTAAAGGTTTTGGCTAACTTTTCGAGCTAGCGCCCTTGGCATCAAGTCCTCAACCATGCCGCAGCTCTCTTGAGTACAGAGAAAAACTCCATACGGAACGCAGCCGGCCTAAACCTGCGGCGTTATTAGTGCCACAACACGCGTGAGAGTTTCAAAGATTCGAACGTGCCGCGGCCATGAATCGAGGGAATGCGTTGTCACCGGTTGAACAGAAGAAGTAATGCGCAAATTGGTGGTTAGCAAGATTTGGATCTGGGTGTTCCTGCTGGCCGTTCTGGTGGCCGGATGCGGCGATTGGGACAAGAATGCGAGGAACCCAGGTGATCCGCTAACCCCGCCTAGAGTGACCTCCGTAACTCCGCCGGACGGCTCTACCGTCGCTAACAACGCGGTTATCACCGCAACCTTCAGCAAGGCAATGAACCCTGCGACGATTAACACGTCTACGTTTACTTTGAGCTCCGGAGGGGCGAGCGTTTCTGGGCAAGTTACCTACATTGCAGCGACCAATAGCGCCACCTTCCAGCCCTCCGCCAGCCTTGCACCGGGCACTACTTTTACCGCCACGATCGCCACTAAGGCGAGCGACACGTTCGGCAATGCGCTCGCGGCTAGTTTCGTGTGGAGATTCACAACCGGTGCGCCGACCATTATTTCCACGGTCCCGGCGAACGGCGCCAGCGCAGTGCCCGTTAACACTCTGGTCTCGGCTACGTTCAGTGAGGCGATGAACCCGGCGACGATTGGCGCGGCTACGT
Organism: Candidatus Acidiferrum sp.; assembly: GCA_036513675.1. Classification (GTDB taxonomy): domain Bacteria; phylum Acidobacteriota; class Terriglobia; order Acidiferrales; family UBA7541; genus Acidiferrum. The sequence continues at coordinate 2,586 of DATBYP010000216.1, read as the reverse complement.
TTACTGTGACGGGACCGGGCGCAACTTCCGTGGCGGGAGTAGTCAGCTACGCAGGCACCGCAGCGACGTTCACGCCCACGGCAGTTTTCGCCAACAGCACCTTATATACAGCCACGATTACAACCGGAGCGAAAGATCTCACAGGCGTTCCCCTGGCAGCCAACTTTGTGTGGACGTTTACAACGGCTCCGCCGCCCACGGTCGTTTCCACAGTTCCGGCGAATGGAGCCGCAGCTGTCGCTGTCAACACGACGATTTCGGCTACGTTCAGCCAGGCTATGAACGCTGCAAGCATCAACGCGGCAACCTTCACTGTGACCGGCCCGGGAGCGACTCCCGTGGCTGGTGTCGTTACCTATGCTGGCACCACCGCGACGTTTACGCCGACTGTGACACTTGCAACCAGCATTTTATATACGGCAACGATTACCACCGGCGCGAAGGATCTCACAGGCGCTCCACTGGCAGCCAACTTTGTGCGGACATTTACGACGGCTGGGCCACCCACGGTTGTTTCCACAGTTCCAGTAAATGGGGCCACCGCTGTGGCCGTCAATACGAAGATTTCCGCTACGTTTAGCGAGGCCATGAATCCTGCAACCATCAATGCGGCAACGTTCACGGTGACCGGCCCGGGAGCTACTCCCGTAGCCGGTGCCGTTAGCTATGCTGGCACCACGGCGACGTTTACGCCGACGGCCGCTCTCGCCAACGGAACCTTGTTTACGGCCACGATTACCACCGGCGCGAAAAACGCCGCAGGCGCTGCGCTGGCAGCTAACTTTGCGTGGATTTTCACTACAACATCCACGCCCACGGTGACCTCCACGGTTCCCGCCAATGGGGCCACCAACGTCCCGCTAAATCAGAAAATCACCGCAACTTTCAGTGGCCCGATGATTGGATCCACGATCATCGCGGCGGGAACCTTTACGGTGGCAGTGGCGGGTGGCGGAGCTGCCGTGGCAGGTACGGTCACCTATGATGCGCCAAGCAATACGGCCACTTTTGCGCCGACAGCCGCTCTCGCGGCCAGCACGCAGTACACGGCCACCGTTAGCACAGCCGCGCAAAGCGTCCAAGGCAGCGCCCTGGCTACCGACTTCGTGTGGACTTTTACAACGGCGCCGCCGCCCACGGTGGTTTCTACAGTTCCGGCGAACGGCGCCAGCGCAGTGCCCGTTAACACTCTTGTCTCCGCTACGTTCAGTGAGGCGATGAACCCGGCAACGATTAGCGCGGCTACGTTTACTTTGACGGGACCTGGCGCAACTCCCGTGGCGGGAGTAGTCACCTACGCAGGCAACACAGCGACGTTTACGCCGACGGCAGTTCTCGCCAACAGCAGCTCATATACAGCAACGATTACGACCGGAGCGAAAGATCCCACCGGCGCTCCACTAGCAACGAACTTTGTATGGACTTTTACAACGGCTGCACCACCGACCGTGGTTTCCACAGTTCCGGCGAACGCCGCCACCGCGGTGCCCGTTAACACTCTTGTCTCCGCTACGTTCAGCGAGGCCATGAACGCGGCGACAATCACTGCGGCTACGTTTACGTTGACCGGACCGGGCGCAACTCCTGTGGCGGGAGTAGTCACCTACGCCGGTGTCACGGCAACGTTTACGCCGACGGCGGTTCTGGCTAACAGCACCTTGTTTACAGGCACAATTTCCACCGGAGCAAAAAACCCCGCGGGCACTCCACTAGCAACAAACTTTGTGTGGACTTTTACAACGGCTCCGCCACCCACGATTGTTTCCACAGTTCCGGCGAACGGTGCCACTGCAGTACCCGTCAACACTCTTGTCTCCGCTACGTTCAGCGAGGCCATGAACCCGGCGACGATCACTGCGGCTACGTTTACGTTGACCGGACCGGGCGCAACCCCAGTAGCCGGTGCCGTGACCTATGCTGGCACCACGGCGACATTTACGCCGACGGGCGTTCTCGCGAACAGCACCCTGTTCACGGCCACGATTACCACCGGAGCGAAAGATCCCACGGGCGCTTCACTGGCAACGAACTTTGTATGGACTTTTACAACGGCTCCGCCACCCACCGTGGTCTCGACAGTTCCGGTAAATGGGGCCACCGCGGTGGCCGTCAACACGGCCATCTCGGCTACTTTCAGCGAGGCTATGAACCCGGCGACGATCACTGCGGCTACGTTTACGTTGACCGGGCCGGGCGCAACTCCCGTGGCGGGAGTTGTCACCTACGCAGGGAATGCAGCGACGTTCACGCCGACGACGGTTCTCGCCAACAGCAGCCCATACACAGCAACGATTACCACCGGAGCGAAAGATCCCACAGGCGCTCCACTGGCAACGAACTTTGTATGGACTTTTACAACGGCTGCACCACCGACCGTGGTTTCCACAGTTCCGGCGAACGGCGCCAGCGCAGTGCCCGTTAACACTCTTGTCTCCGCTACGTTCAGTGAGGCGATGAACCCGGCAACGATTAGCGCGGCTACGTTTACTTTGACGGGGCCCGGCGCAACCCCCGTGGCGGGAGTAGTCACCTACGCGGGCAACACAGCGACGTTCACACCGACGACGGTTCTCGCCAACAGCAGCC
>DATBYP010000215.1:0-8475 GCA_036513675.1 Candidatus Acidiferrum sp. | reverse complement strand
GGAGGCCCGACCTGGCGCCAAGTCTGTGCCGGTGTGGTGACCGCCGCAGTCAATGCCAGTGCCGCCGCTCCGAACCAGTTCATACGCATGCATTCTCCCAGAGCGCAGAGGCGCTCACAACAAGGTAGTGTAGGCTGGGGGGTGCGAGGACGCCGACTGTCCTAAGGAACGGATTTTGGGCCAGTTATTTATAGTTCTAGTACCCTATGGCCTGAGGGCCGGGAGCCGTCCCAATATGGACTCGCATGAGCAACTTAATTGTAGGCACAGGGTTGTATCCACTGGGAGTGTCAGGCAAGACCAAGTGCGAACGGATGCGCTCCCGAATCGGCCGAGCTTCAGGAGATGCGGCCGAAGACTGGGGAAACAACATGAAGGCCATTTTCGCCGGGAAGAGCAGGGCGCTCGTGCTCATGTGCTTATCCGGCTTACTGCTTTTTGTCGCGCCCAAGGCGCGAGCCGATGAAGGCGATCCGCCGTCGCGCGTTGCGCGCGTCAGCTATTTGGATGGAAACGTGTCGTTTCAACCGTCGGGAACCGAAGACTGGGCTGCCGCTGCGAAGAATCGCCCCGTAACGGTGGGCGACAAGTTGTGGACGGATCAGGATTCGCGAGCGGAATTGCAGGCTGGGCAAGCTTCGCTGCATTTGGGCAGCATGACCGCATTGTCATTCTTGAACTTGGACGAAAACATCCTGCAAGCACGCATCGCAGAGGGCGCGATCAACTTCCGCGTGCGGGAAATGCGCGAAGGCGATTTATATGAGGTAGACACGCCGAACCTCGCATTTACGGTGAAGGAAGCGGGCGCGTTCCGCGTCGACGTGAATGAAAATGGCGACGGCACGCGCGTCACGGTGATTCGTGGAGAAGGCGAAATCACAGCGGGAGGCAAAACCTACGAGGTACATGCCGGCGAGCAGGCGGAACTTAATGGCGTGGACGAACCCCAATACAATGTCGAGAGTGCTCCAAGTCCAGACGATTTGGATCGCTGGGCTTCGGACCGCGATCTGAAGGAAGAGGATTCGGTTTCGGCGAAGTACGTTTCGCGAGATGTTCCCGGCTATTCGGATCTGGATGATTATGGATCATGGCGTGAAGAGCCGGACTATGGTCCAGTGTGGTACCCACGCTCCGTGGAAGTTGGCTGGGCACCTTATAGCTACGGATATTGGAACTGGGTTGGCCCGTGGGGCTGGACATGGGTGGACTATGCGCCATGGGGTTTTGCGCCATTTCACTATGGCCGCTGGTCGTATATCAACGGCGGGTGGGGCTGGTGCCCGGGACCTGTTTATGCGCGTTCCTTCTACGGACCGGCGTTCGTCGGCTTTGTGGGAGGAGGACATTTTGGCGCGGGGTTCGGATTTGGCGGCGGATTCGGTGAAGGCATCGGTTGGTTTCCGCTTGGCTTCCGCGAACCGTTCCATCCTTGGTATCACACCAGCAACGTTTACGTTCGCAACGTGAATATCACGAACACGCGGATCACAAACGTCAACGCCCTAAACAATCACAACAATTTCAATTATGCGTACGCGCATAACGTTCGCGCCGTAACGGCGGCTTCGCACGGCGCGTTTGTGAACGGACAGGCGATCAATCGCGGATCGATGCGTGTGACGGAAGCATCGCTGCGTGGCGCGCACGTAACCACTCGGGCGGACTTCACGCCTACACGGACCAGCTTCACCGGCGCAGCGAATGCCCGTGGACGCGTTTTCACTCCGCCATCGTCGGTAACGAACCGTTCGGTAATGGCGCGTACAGCTCCGGCTGCGGCTGCTTCACACATGCCGGTGCGAACGATGGATACACGCGGACTCTCTGCGGGGCACGCAGGTAATAGCGCTGTGAATGGCGGAATGAATCGGGGAGGGACCAACGGCGGTTTCGGCGCTCGCAATGGCGCCGCAAGTTCTGCGTCGCCGAATTATCACTCCGGTCGCGAAGTGAACAATGGAGCGATGTCTTCGCGGCAGCAGGAACTCTCTAACAATCGGCCGCCATCAGCGAACGCAAGCGCTGGTGTCAATGGACGCGCATCGGTGAATGGCAATGCGTCGCCGAACCGACCGGGCAGCAGCGGGTCGCGAAACTGGTCCGCACAAGGAAATGCGACGGATCGCGGCCGCGCGCCGCAGGGATTCGGCAGCGCGTCGTCCGATCGCCCGAGCGGCGCCAGCCAGGCAGGAAGGTCCGCTCATGCGGATCGGCCGTCATGGGCGGGTTCTGGAAATAGCCGGATGGCTGAGAGCGGGAACTCACGCTCAAGCGCACCGGCGTACAACAGCAACCGGCCGTCGTCTTCGCCGTCGAATGGTGGCCGCGGCTACTCGAATGGCGGGTACTCGAACGGGAATCGCTCGTATCAGCCGCCTGCACGCTCGAGCGCTCCGTCAGGAAGTAATGGACCGGCATACTCGAATGCCCCGTCTTACAACAACCGCGGAGCCAGCCGCTCGTACGAGGCGCCTTCTCGTCCCTCTTCCGCACCGAGCCGCAACTATTCTCCTTCGCCGCGTTCATACTCGGCACCAAGCGGGAATTATTCAGCTCCATCGCGTTCGTATTCCGCACCAGCAAGCCGGGGCTATTCCGCTCCGTCGCCCTCGTACTCTGCGCCGAGCCGAAGTTATTCCGCGCCGAGCCATAGCTATGGTGGTGGAGGCGGCTACAGTGGAGGAGGCGGAAGTCGCGGTGGAGGCGGGGGTGGAGGAAGTTCACAGAGCGGTGGAGGCGGCTCGCGAGGCGGCGGAGGCTCGCACGGAAACGGCCCACACGGACGCTAACCGCTACACCTAACTGCCCGCCCCAGAAATTTGGGGCGGGCTTTTTTTGTGCTTGGAAGATTTAGAGGCTTCTTTTCCCCTTACAACTCTTTGGCCCCGCAGGTGTTTACTACGAGTGAGAGAGGTCGGGCCTTTCCCGATTGGACATAGGGAAAATGCCCGATAGAGCGAGGTTCCGAATGCGGTTCATACTCGTAACATCGGCTCCCAGGCAGTAGACCCCATCAAGTAGAAATAAACGCGGCTGAAGAAAAGCATAGTGCCGCGTCAGGTTCAGGAGAGAATCTGATTATGAGAAAACACGCGCTCAAAATTACAAGCCTGATCGCTATGGCATTGGCGGTGACAATTTTTGGTCCGCAGCGAGCCGCGGCGGACGAAGACGATCCGCCGACGCGTGTCGCTCGTCTTAGCGTTGCTGAGGGTTCTGTTTCCTTTGAGCCGGCCGGCACAGATGAATGGGTAAGCGCCGCGATAAACCGGCCTCTCACTACGGGAGACAAGCTTTGGGCCGACCATGATTCCCGCGCCGAACTCCATCTCGGCTCCGCGTCGATTCGTCTTGGGGCCAACACTGGCTTTTCGTTTTTGAATCTCGACGACAATACCACTCAACTGCAGCTCACCGAAGGCACGCTGCGAATTCGTGTGCGGCGCTTGACTCGTAACGAAATTTTCGAGGTTGACACACCAAATCTGGCTTTTACGGCGTCGCGTCCCGGCATTTACCGGATCAATGTAAATGATGCAGGCGACACTACCGTGGTCGTTGTTCGTGACGGAGAGGGAGAAGTTACCGGTGGCGGGCAATCGTATCGAGTGCATTCCGACGAGACCGGCATTTTCACCGGTACTGACCAATTGAATGCCGATATCGAAGGAGTTGGCAGTGAAGACGACTTGGAGCGCTGGTCTTACGAGCGCGACCGCCGCGAAGATCACTCTTCGTCTAGGCGCTACGTTTCCGACGAAGCCATCGGATATGAGGACCTCGATGAGTATGGCGGATGGCGCGCCACTCCAGAATACGGCACGATCTGGTTTCCACACACCACCGTCGTAGGATGGGCGCCATATCGCTATGGCCATTGGGTGTGGATTGCACCTTGGGGATATACGTGGGTCGATGATGAGCCTTGGGGCTTCGCACCGTTCCACTACGGCCGCTGGGTTACCGTGAGTGGCTCTTGGGGCTGGGTGCCATGCCGGCCTGAACCCATAGGTGTCGCGTATGTGCGCCCTGTTTATGCGCCCGCCCTGGTGGCCTGGGTAGGCGGGCCGCACATTGCGATTGGTATCGCCGTCGGCGGCGGCGAAGCGGTGGGCTGGTTCCCGCTGGGACCGCGTGAAGTCTACGTGCCCGCCTATCACGTGAGCCGCGCGTACGTGAACAACGTGAACGTGACGAATACCACGGTGAACACGACTGTGGTCAACAACTATTACAACAACGTGGTCGTGAATAAGACGACGGTTAACAACGTTACCTACGTCAATCAAAGAGTGCCAGGCGCTGTGACGGCTACATCGACACAGGTCATGACAACGGCGCAGCCTGTCGGGCGGAACGTCATGCGGGTGGACGAAAGGCAAATCAGCAACGCGCAGGTCACGGCCAGAACACCGGCAGTCGCCCCCGAGCGGCAAGCTTTCACAGGGGGCGGCAGGCCGACTCAGGCCCGTCCGCCCGAGCAAGTTGTGACTCGCGGTGTCGTCGCAAGGACAACGCCGCCACCACCTCCTGCGCGCGTGGATAGACAGCAAGAGCTCATCCGGCAGAATGGTGGCCAGTCGCCGGCAATTTCGCAGATGAGGACAGCGGAGACTCAACAGACGAGGGCTGCAACTCCGGTGCGGATGGCTCCTCCGTCGCGACCGGCAACGTCCCCTCAACGAAATGTGGATAACCGGGCTGCGCCCGCGCAGAACAGTGACCGTCCGGCGCAGCAGCAAAGCAACGTTCAGCCAAATAACCGGCCGTCACCGTCGCCTGCGAACTCAGACCGGCCGAACAACAATGCGCAGCCGAATCGTCCGCCGAATTCTGAGCGGCCAAACACGGCACCCCCGAACGCGCAGCCCAACCGACCGCCGAGCGCTGACCGGCCGAACGAGCGCAACGACCGTCCGCCGTCCGCACGGCCTGCCAATCCGAATGCCGAGCGGCCAAACACTCCGCCGCCGAGCGTGCAGCCGAACCGACCAGCGAATAATGACCGGCCCAATGCGGAGCGGCCGAACACTGCGCCCCCGAATACACAGCCGAACCGTCCAGCAAATAACGAACGGCCAAGTACGCCTCCACCGAATGTTGAGCGGCCAAACACTCCACCGCCAAACGTGCAGCCAAACCGGCCGCCGAACCCTGACCGGCCGAACGAGCGCAACGACCGGCCTCCATCGGCTCGGCCCGCGAATCCGCCGCCGAACGGCAATCCGCAGCTCGAGCAGCAGCACCAGCGAGAGCTGGAGAATATGCGCCGACAGCAGGATCAGGAACGCCAGCGCGTCGAACAGCAGCAAACACAACAACGCCAACGCGCGGACCAGCAAAGGGCAGACGATCAGCGCAGACAGCAAATACAGGAGCAGCAGCAGCGTCAGCTCCAGGACCTGGAACGAAAGCACGAACAGGCGCAGCAGCAAGTGCAACAGCGCCAGCAGCAGGAACATCAGCAGCAGCGGCCGCCTCAGGCGGAGCGTCAGCAGCCACCCCCACAGCAGCGTCCACCGCAGGCTGAGCGCCAGCAGCCACCGCCTCGGCAGCAGCAACAACAACCGCCACCAAGACAACAGGACAAACCCAAGGACAAGGACAAGCCTCCGAAGGGTTAATCGTCTATTTCAGGTATAGGTTTGGGCGGGGCATTGGCCGAAAGGCGGGCCCCGCCCTGTTTTATTGTGGAACTCCACCGATTGCTCTTTTTAGTCCGGTCCGGTTGAGCGATGCATAAGAGGCGAGCATCGCATAAACTCTTCTCACCCATCATGGCGAAGAGCACGAGGGCGAGAGCATCTAAGCAGCGGTTGCCAAGTCGCATCGACCTCATACCAATTCCTGGTTTACCGGAGATTCGTGAAGGTGATGATTTAGGGCAACTGATTTTCGGGGCAGCTCGCAAAGCCCGGTTATCCTTCAGAGACAAAGATATTTTCGTGGTTGCGCAAAAGATCGTGTCCAAGGCGGAAGGGCGTTTCGCGAGGCTATCCGCTGTTGAACCTTCGGCACAGGCATCGGAACTTGCCGCGAAACAGCGAAGAGATCCTCGTTTGGTAGAGATTATTTTGCGGGAGTCGCAGAGGATTGTGCGCGACCATCCTGTCTTGATCGTCGAAACGCATCACGGCTTTGTTTGCGCCAATGCGGGGGTGGATCACTCGAACGTGCCCGGGGACGATGTCGTGACATTGCTTCCCACAGACCCGGACCGTTCAGCGCGCGCATTAGTCTCGGCATTGCAGAAACTGAGCGGGAAGCGCGTCGCCGTGGTGATCAGCGACACGTTTGGCCGTCCTTGGCGCCTCGGATTGACGAATGTCGCGGTGGGCGCCGCGGGCGTGCCCGTGCTGCTGGATTTGCGGGGCACGCGCGACCGCAACTTGAAACCATTACGGGCCACCATTCTGGCCGTCGCTGACGAGCTGGCGGCCGCCGCCGGCTTGGTCATGGGCAAGCGCGAAGGCATCCCTGCGGTTATCATCCGCGGTTACAAGTACCGGCCCGCGCAAGAGCCTGCGACGCGAATCATCCGTCCTGCGCGAGAAGACTTATTTCGCTAAGATGGAGTTGAAGGATTGCCGCCGCCTCGGACCACGACGCAACCACAATGGAACTGCAGCCGCAACGCGAAGTAACAAGCCTCGCCAATCACGCGACCTACGAGAAGGTAAGCGAGATCCTTGCGAGTGCGCGAGAGGCGGGCTCGCTGGATCGCGAAGGCGCTCTCCGTGTTGGCCTGCAAGCCCCGCTTTCAGAACTTCTCGCCGGGGCCACTGCGTTACGCGCTCGCGGCAAAGGAACGACAGTTTCGTTCTCAAAGAAAGTCTTCATTCCGCTGACCACGCTCTGCCGCGATTACTGCGGTTATTGCACGTTTCGGAAGGATCCGGGCCAGCCGGGCGCGCACTTTATGACCCCCGACGAAGTGCTCGCGCTAGCCGAGCGGGCGCGCGCCGCCGGATGCAAGGAGGCGCTATTCAGCCTCGGCGACCAGCCGGAGCGCATCTTCCCGGAAGCTCGCGATTTTCTGCAGCGGCAAGGGTATTCGCGCACGCTCGATTACACTGCCGCCATGTGCGAAATGGTGCTGAAGCGCACGGGTCTGCTGCCGCACGCGAATCCCGGCGTAATGGATCGCGCGGCGTTAGAACGATTCAAGGAGTCGAACGCCAGCGTGGGTTTGATGCTCGAGACGGTCAGCACCCGGCTACTACGCAACGGCCTGGCGCATTTCAAGGCTCCTGACAAAGTTCCCGCGCTGCGTTTGCGCACGATCGAGGAAGCGGGAAAACTGTCGATAGCTTTTACGACAGGAATCCTCATCGGGATTGGCGAGACTTTCGAGGAACGAGTCGATGCTTTGTTCGCGATCCGCGCACTGCACGAAAAGTACGGGCACATTCAGGAAGTAATCGTGCAGAATTTCCGCGCCAAGCCGGACATCCTGATGGCACATCACTCGGAGCCGTCAATGGAAGATATGCTGCGGACCATTGCCATAGCCCGCCTGATCCTGGGTCCGCACATGAACCTGCAGGCCCCGCCTAATCTCAGCTACGCGGATTTTCCGCGACTTCTCGAGGCAGGAATCAACGATTGGGGCGGCATTTCGCCAGTCACGAAGGATTTCATCAACCCCGAAGCGGCGTGGCCGCAAATCACCAAGCTACGTACGGAAACCGAAGCGCATGGCTTCACTTTGCGGGAACGGCTGGCGCTCTATCCCGAGTTCGTGATGAGCGGCCACTTTCTATCGGATCGCGTGCGTGAACGCACTCAGCATCTAGCCGACGCCGACGGCTTTGCAGCATAGCGGCTGCATATCTGATGCCCTCTAAAAAGCATACAAGTATCACCGCGCTGGCCGGCGGCGTGGGCGCTTCCAAACTCCTGCTGGGCCTACATGATGTAATCGACCCGCGCGATCTGACGGTCATTGTAAACACCGGGGACGATATCACCCTGCACGGCCTGAAAATCTCGCCGGACCTGGACATTGTCACCTATACCCTGGCAGGCATCGTGGATGACGCAAAGGGCTGGGGCTACAGCGGGGAGACGTTTCACACTCTGAAACGTTTGGCCGCATTCGGCCGCATCAATTGGTTCAACCTTGGCGACCGCGATCTGGCCACGCACATTCATCGTTCGGCGATGCTCGCCGAAGGCAAGTCGCTGAGCGATGCGGCGGAAGCGATTCGCCTCGCAGTGGGCGTGAAGGCGCGCATCTTGCCGATGTGCGATCAACCTGTGCCCACAATGATTGACACCGCCGAGGGCGAGCTGCACTTCCAGGAATATTTGGTGAAACGCCGGGGAGAGCCAGTGGTGCGCGGAATCCGCTTTGACGGCGCGGACAAGGCGCGTCCCGCGAATGGCGTGCTCGAGGCGATTCGCGATGCGGATCGAATCCTGATCTGCCCAAGCAACCCGCTCATCAGCATTGGGCCAATTTTAGCG
>DATBYP010000214.1:0-9499 GCA_036513675.1 Candidatus Acidiferrum sp. | reverse complement strand
TGATGCCGGACCATTCTCACATTCTTGCCGAGGGCCTTCACGACCGGTCGGACTTGCGCGAATTCATCCGCGCCTTCAAACAACGCTCCGCCTTTGCGTTTCGCAAATCTCACCGCCGCCGTCTCTGGGAAATGAGTTATTACGACCATATTCTCCGGCCCTCGGACCAGATCGAGGATGTCGCCTGCTACATCTGGTGGAATCCCGTCCGCAAGAAGCTTTGCGCGCGTCCGCAGGAATTTCCTTTTTCCGGCAGCCAAACCATCGATTGGATCAAACGTTCCTCCGCAGCCTCATCCTGGTCGGCTCCCTGGAAAACTCCTAGCTCCGTGTAGTGGCCGGTCTTTAGACCGGTACGCGAGCGCGGAACCGCCAGGGAGGAAAGCGAGAAAGAGAAAAGCACGGGTCTGAAGACCCGCCACTACGCGGGGCTGCAAGAGAAAAGCACGGGTCTAAAGACCCGCCACTACAGTGGGAGTTTTCCAGGGAGCGGACCAGGATGGGGCTGCGGAGGAATGTTTGATCCAATCGATGGTTTGGCTACCGGAGAAAGGAAATTCTTGCGGACGCGCGCAAAGCTTCTTGCGGACGGGATTCCACCAGATGTAGCAGGCGACATCCTCGATCCGGTCCGAGGGCCGGAGAATATGGTCGTAATAACTCATTTCCCAGAGACGGCGGCGGTGAGATTTGCGAAATGCAAAGGCGGAGCGCTGTTTGAAGCCGCGGATGAATTCGCGCAAGTCCGAGCGGTCGTGAAGGCCCTCGGCAAGAACGTGAGAATGGTCCGGCATCAAGCAATATGCATGCGACAGGAACGAGTGCGTGGCGGCGCATTGCAGCAGCAGGGCAAGGACGCTTTGCGCCGTGGCTGGGTTTCGGAGAAAAGGGGCGCGGCGGTCGCAGCAGATGGTGACGAAATACGCCTGACGCCCGAAGTAGTTTTGCGGCGCAAGACGAGCGACTCGGCGATGGATAGGCATACCGCGCAGTAATTTACAGCAAATAGTATCATCGCGGCGAGGAATTGTAGTGGCCGGTCTTTAGACCGGTACGACAGCGCGGAAGCGAGAAGAGAAAAGCACGGGTCTAAAGACCCGCCACTACGGGCGGAGCTTGCCGGCGGCTAGGTCTTTCAACGCGCGAAGGCGTGCGTCGAGTTCCGCGGGCGTCAGGCGACCCAGGCGGTAGAGCGTACGCAGAAAATCCGCGGCCGGGCGGTCGCCCTTGCGCGTGTTGCATTCAATACAGCACGAAACCAGGTTGCGGTAGGAATTGCGGCCGAAGCGCACCCGTGGCACGACGTGGTCGAGGCACCGCACGTTCGCGGGAGTGCGGCGAAGGCAGTAAAAGCAAGCGCCGCGTTCGCGATCGTGAATGGCTTTGCGGAGCGCCCATGTTTTCAGGAAATCCGTGTTTTCGAGCGTCGAGGCAGGCGGCTCTCCCACGGCCCCCGAGGCTATTGACGCGCCATTTTTGTGCAGGCGGATCGCGCGGATATTCTCCGGCAGCCGCATCTCAGCGAGATGGCCGCTCTTGCTGCGTTCGAGCACGCGCAAAGCCCCCAGCTCATCGAGCCGGCGCACGGCCTGGCGCGCCGCTCCGATGGACAGGCCCAAAGTGCGAGCTAAGGCCATAACCGCAAACTGCAGGCGGAGCTTGCCGACCACGAGCGAATGGCGCAGCAGATGGGAATAGACCGCGCGCTCCTTGACGCTTAGGCCGAGACGCGGGGCGAGAACATCCTCAAACTGCATCCAGAGGAGTCCGGGGTTCAGTTTTTTGGGTTTCATGTGCAGATCCTTGAGAAGAGAAAGCAGATGCGGAAAGCAGAAAACAAAGGGGACAGAAGCCGACAGTTCAACGACAGCTAATGTAGGGGCACGGGACACCCGTGCCCGTCTTTGACGCACCGTTGACACTCGCCACGGCTGGCAGCTAGCAGCAGAAAAAACACGGGTCTAAAGATCCGCCACTACAGCGGAGGGCGGAGCAGAGAGGAAGACGGAGACAAAAGGCGCTATAGGGGGTGACGCCTGCGCCAGAAAAAGAAAAAGCCCCGAACAGCGTCGGGGCGTAGTTTCTTACCTGTTTATCCTACCAGGACCGTAATGGATTCGTCAAGACCAGAATCAGTTGAGTATCGGGTCAGCTTAGAGTGGCGCGTAACCCAGGAGAAATCCAGAAACAGTCTGAACTGCTTTGCAACCTAGCCTTTGGTGTCTGGAACCTTAGGCTGCCACAATTCGATCGGATTTCCCTCAGGGTCATGCACGCGGGCAAACCGGCCGTTGGGATAAGACTGCGGGTCCATCTTGACCTCGATTCCCGCGGCTTGTAGCTGGGCTGCCATTTTGTCGAGATCCCGGACTCGAAAGTTCAGCATCCAGACCTTGTGGGTATCCCCGAAATAGTCGCTCGTCTCCTTGAATGGAGCGAAAGCCGTGGGTCCAGCCTCTTGCTGCCAAGGCGTTTCCGCGTAGCTCGTTGGTATGAGCGAGACCCCCAAGTGTTGCTGGTACCAGAGCCCCAGCGCTTTCGGATCTTTGGCTCGGAAGAAGAATCCTCCGATTCCCGTCACCTTTTCCATTTCCGTTCCTCCAGCGATCCCATCGCGAACAGCGACCCCCGCAGGGGGAGGAGAGACCTTTGGCTGCGTGGTTGTCTGCGCGGCTATCCCGAGCTGGTTGCGCCCCAAGAGGAAGCTCGACCCGAAAGCAAATGACAGAGTTCGAAGCAGTCGGCGTCTTTGAAAATGCATCCCTTCCTCCTTCCGAGAAGAGCGCGAATCGGTCTACGATACCTGCTCCGAAGTTGTAGCCATTCTGCTGCAGTTGCGCTCGCACCTCGGCTAGTGCGCGCTCGCTGGCAAAGGAAGCTTGGGCGTAAAGCGTGTCCAGCGCGCGCGCAGTTTTCGTGACCACCCCTTCAGGCTTCTCTGGGGTAGGGGTTTTTTGTTTGACTTCCGGCAGATGAACCCACCTCGGAAAGGGTTGCGCCGCCCTCGAATAACTTCCCATCGTGCGAGACTCGGATTTGGATGTGCATGTTGCCTCTTAAGTTAAGTGAATCTTTTCTCCAAGCTCATTGAGGACGCGAATTGCCCCTAGGTCCGTTAGGCGGTAGGTGCTCTCGTTAATCTGGATTATGTCGCGCCTTTGCTCAAGCTTCTGGACGGCTTGGGTGACTCGTCCTGAGGTCTTTTTTACAAATTTGCCGAGGGCTTCGCGCGAGAGCCCGTCTTCTCCGCTGTCTCGCAACAATAACAAAATCTCTTCCTCAGCGCTGCAGTCTGGCCGCTGAACGAGTCGTTGATTGCCGAATCGTCCGACTACTGGAATTTCATACTGAAGGATCTCCCGAATCGCCCTACCGACCTCCTTCCGATCGCCGGACCAAAAAATGCGCAAGAGCTCAGAGAGTACCCATCTCGAGTTATCGATGACTAAGCGGGAGTCTAGTTGGTTAGCGGTGTAGAGGGGATCTATGTGCACTGCCCCTCTATCGCTTCGAAACTTGTAGATTGTCCGTAGGACTTTGCATAGGTGATGGGCAGACTTCCTCTCTGGGAATGAATGGCTGTTCTGGTTCGTGGGGTCTTCCACGTATGAGAGGCAGTCATTTACGCCCTTGGTCCGGTTGAGATTCCCGGAATCCAGGTGATAGATGATCCGTGCCGCGGCCTCGACGAACTGACCCCCATCTAGGGTCGCAGGTTCCCATTCACGGAGAATGTACCGCTTCTCTTGTGAGATGTACTCTGACAGTAGCTGCTCGGTTAGTGCGGGGTCCAGACGAATGCTCAAGTCTCCGAGAAGTGTACTACTGTCGATCAGGGTCATAGAGGCCGATACTTTCCTTATACTCAGGGCGCCACGTATGTATAGGAGCCGGCGTTTGCATCTTGGCCGGGCACCCTTCTAAGCTCACGCCTTTGAGCAAGCCTTTGCAACGGCCCGCTGAGGGTAGTCACTGGATAGGTCCACCCAAGGACTTGTAATTGGTCCCGGATTTCGCCTATCGTTCGAGGCGTTTTGAAGAAGCCTTCGTCTCGTAGAACGAGTATCCGCTCCGGACACGAAATTGTAGTTTTTGGCTTCGCTTGATCTTTGGGGCCGGACGTCGGGCTCTGCGTTGCAAACGTTGTTTTTTGGCCTTTCACAGGGTGGGCACTTCCCTGTTCTGCCGCGAGCAACGTTTCCAGAACCACTTCAAATGCCTTGACCTTTAATGGGCCTTCGACCATGTCGGCCACGGCCTCCTCTGCTTGCTTTCTGAGGTCAACAATCGTTTTTGTATTCATGTGACAGCTCTCTTACGAATTTCCGCTAAGTGCGTCAACTTTTGCTTCCCGTGGTCATCTGCTCGACGTAGCGCTCTCCCGTTTGCGTGAGCGCCCACGTCTTCCGGGCTCCTCCTCGCGAAGGGATCGGCATCATGAGACCCTTCTTGACCGCCTGTATGATGGCCAAGTTCACGTTCTTCGGGAGTGGCACTTTCGCGGCCACGAGGCAGTTCCTTACTTCGTCGACGGTAGAACTCGCATTCTCCCCGAAGTGCTCCAGGAAGTAGCTCGCAACCACTACCTTTTCTATTTCCGTAGTCCAGGATTTGCTCGCAAAAAGCTCTGCAGGTGAGTACGCTTTTTCTCTTCTTGGTCCCGGGGCCGGCACTGCGGCAACAAGTTCGCGGCTACTCCTTGGTACAGGAACAGCCGATCTCATCAACTCGAACAAGAGAACAGCTCCATAAGTTTCAGACCTGAAGTCCCTTGCCTTCTCCGCCGCGTGCCTCGCAGTCCTCATAGCGGCTTCGAATGCATTCTCGTCCATAGGAAATTCTCCTCGTTACTGTGCCTTCACGATTGCTGGATCTCCTGAACGGCTTTGGTCACAGCCCATACCGGAATAAAATAGCCGACGGCATTCTTCGCTAGCAGATTCTTACGCTTGAGTCTCGACAGACATTCTCTGACAGCTTTCACTGTAGCCATACATTCCGACTCAAGTTGCTCGGAAGTTGCTTCTCCCTTCGCGCCAGGGACTTTTAGTCGCACAATTGCAAGGCGAGCAAGCATCACGCTCAGGACCTTCGCTGGCAGTTGCAGCTTCAAGAACGGCGCCTTCGTAACAATCTTCCCGTCGCGGGTGAATCCCAAGAGTGGTTCAAGTGCGGCCTTTAGCAGGCCATCTACCGCTTGTTCGCCGTCATCCACAAATAAAGCCTCAAGGTCGCGAGCAGCCCCTGTTGAGACGCTCATAAATTGAATCTCCTTGACCGTTATATTAGCGTGTTATTCACTGCTCGTCAACAAAAACATATTGCAGAAAACCAGAACTCTGGAAATGTCTATTCGCCACCTATTCGCCTATTTATTGCAGCCCTCCCCGCCAGGAAGCTCCGTTCGGCGTCCCGAAGAAACGCTTGCAGAAAGCCATATAGAATCAAATGTGCATGCGCTCTCTCGTGATCCAGGTCAAACCGGCCAAGGCCGTACCACTAAATTTTCCTTGCGAAAAGCGGCGTCCGAGGAGTCCCTTCCCGTGCCGTCCCGCGCCACGTGCCGTTACAGCGAGTGACGCTGCACGAATGAAGCGGGAATTCGCATTCTTTAGGTTGCATAATGGCCAGAATAAGGCTTATTATGCCATGTGCATATACGACGGATTCCGTAACCAATTGCAGAAAGACACTGCGGGAGAAAAGCGAACCGCCGGCGACGCCAAAGAGGGACCACTCTGAACGAGCAACCCGTTATTTTCCTTGCGAAAAGTGGTGCCCGAAGATGTCCCATCCCGTGCCGTCCCGCGCCACGTACCGTTACAGCGAGTGACGCTGCGCGAATGAAGCGGGGATTCGCATTCTTCAGGTTGCATAATGGCCAGAATAAGACTTATTATGCCATGTGCATATACCACAGACTCCGCAACCAATTGCAGAAAGGCACTGCGGGAGAAAAGCGAACCGCCGGCCACGCCAAAGAGGGACCACTCTGAACGAGAAACCTGTTATTTTCCTTGCGAAAAGTGGTGCCCGAGGATGTCCCATCCCGTGCCGTCCCGCGCCACGTGCCGTTACAGCGAGTGACGCTGCACGAATGAAGCGGGAATTCGCATTCTTTCGGCTACATAGTTCTTTAGGTGGGGATGCACGCTCCGACCCCAAAGAAGCATTTATGAGACAGGTTCCAGAGGGCGGAGCTTGCCTGCGGCTAGGTCTTTCAGGGTGGAAGAAATCGTCGTTATTGCAGCCAATGGTATGATTCAGTGAAAATGTTTACGCCCGAACAGATACAAAAAATAGCGGCTACACTTACCGAAAAAAAGCTGAACGCCTGTCCATCTTGCGGGCGACTCAAAACATTGGAGATTGGGCAGGCCCTTGTTGCATTTCCATTACAGCATCATCCCCAGTTCGGTATTAACCTGACTGGGCAAATGTACCCATGCGTTCCTCTCACGTGTAGCTATTGCGGCTACATGATGTTCTATAACGCGGTCACTTTAGGGCTTGCAGAGGCTTTAGGACTATCTACCACTAAAGAAGCGGCAGCAAATGGCTGACGAAACTGAAGTTAAGGTTCAAACATCCAATCCCATCGCCCCGTCAGTAAACCCCTCTTATATAGTTGAAGTAGTGCCAGGACACCTTCGGATGCACACCGTAAGTGAAGATAAGTTGGACATGCTAGTGTCAGGTAATGCGCCACTACATTTAGGTTTTTTTGGTCTCTGCTTGGGCGCCTGCATTTCGTTCGGGATTGTTCTTCGTACGGTTGCTACCCTAAGCGACTTTGATAAATCGCTTTTCGCGATGTTGTTTTACTCCTCGTTGATTATGGGGCTTTTTTTCGGCATTCGATGCACGATTGCTTATTACGAGACTCGCGCCAAGGTCAATGCAATTAAAGGCCTCAAGAAACCAAACTGACCCACTACCATCAGTTCGGTAATTGATCGGTTTGAATTTTGACCTGTTACAATTTCTTTTTTGTAGGAGTTCGGCAGGATTAACTCGCTGCTACGAGTTCGACTTTTCGAGGCACTCCGCGCAATAGCCGCCGACTTCCGTGCGCGACACCGTCACCTTCATATTGAAGTCTCGCGCGATCTGCTGCTTCAACTGCTCGTAGAGCCGGCTCTCGAACTCGCGCACTTTCCCGCAGCGCAGGCACGCTACATGGATGTGGTCGCGCGGACCATGCGTCTCATAGTAGTGCCGGTCCCCGCGCAAGTGCAGCAGGTCCAGCTCATCAATCAGTCCGTGTTTTTTGAGGAGGTCAATCGTGCGGTAAACGGTGACCAGGTGGACGCCGGAATCAATCTTCTGCGCGCGCTCCAGGATCTGGTCAACGTCCAGATGCTGCTCGGCGTCATCCATCACTTGCAGGATCACGCGCCGCTGCCGCGTCAAGCGAATGCGCCGCGTCCCCAGCGCTTGCTGCAATTTCCCGGTTGTTTCCGCGGTATTGATTCGCTCGCCGGTGGAGGCCCGGTGCTGCGAAGATGCAGGCATTCTTTCTCCGGGTGCGGCGAGGAGCGAGGGGCCAGTCAGGCTCAGGAATGAATCGGCAACAGCCGCACCACGTCATTGTACATAACGATGGCGAACACCACCAACAGGAACACCAGCCCCACCTGCACGAAGCGCTCCTTGAAGGCCAGGCTCATGTCGCGCCGCAAGACGCCTTCAATGGCCAGCAGCAGGATGTGCCCGCCATCCAGGATCGGAATCGGCAACAGATTGAGAATCCCCAGGTTCACGCTGATCAGCACCATCAACGAAATGATCGCCAGCGGACCCTTCCTCGCCGCCTGCCCCGCCGCGCGGGAAATTCCCACTGGCCCTTGCAGTTGCTTAAGCGAAACGCGCCCACTGAAGAGTTTGCCGACGATGCCCGCGGTCTCTTTAATTTTTTCGACGGTCACTAATCCCGCGTAGCGCGCGCCTTCGGGAAATGCTACCCGCTTGTAAGCGGTATCTTCGTGGACCTGCACGCCAATTTGATAAACGGTTTCCCCGCGCTCGTTCGTCGCCGCTTGCGGCGTCACCACGAGATGAAGAAGCTGTCCTTTGCGGTCCACATCCAGAGCCACGGGCTTGCCGTTCGATCCGCGGACGCGTTCGGTGAACTCGCCCCACCATTGGATCTTCTGCCCGTCCACAGCCGAGATCAAATCGTTCTCTTTGAGTCCCGCGCGCTGCGCTGGATATCCCGGCGCCACATCTTCCAGAACCGGCCGTATCGGCGCAAAACCCAGCAGTCGCTCGGGTTGCTCGAGATCTTTTTGTTCGACAGGAACGCTCAGCGAACGCCGCGACCCCGCCTCTTCCACTTCCATCGCCAGCTTGCTGTTCGGCGTAAGCTTTGCAAGGACCTTCTCCGCTTGCTCCCAGTCCGGGTTCTTCTCTCCGTCGAGAGCAACAACCTTGTCACCGGCATGCAGCCCCGCCGCCGCGGCCGGCGAATTCGCCGGCACCGCGGTAATCTGCACGGGTTTGTCCTGATACGAGGGATACGGAATTCCGATAGCTACAAAATAGACGGTCAGCAACAGGATCGGAAAAATCAGGTTCACCAGAGGGCCGGCAAACGAAATGATCGCGCGCTGCCACCGGGGCTTGTTCATCAACTCATCCGGCGCGCCTTTCGCCAGCCCCTGCAATTGCGGATCGGCCGCGTTCCCGTCTTTTTCTTTCCCCGGAATCGAAGTGCTATTCGCGGAGTCAATCTCAGACGGGTCCTGCCCTGCCATGCGCACATAGCCGCCCAGCGGCAGCGCGCTCACGCGATAATCCGTCGCTCCGCGCTTCCAGCCAAACAACCGCGGCCCGAACCCGATCGAAAAAACGTCCACGCGCACGCCGAAGATCCGCGCGGCGATAAAATGTCCAAGCTCGTGCACGAGAATCATCACTCCTAGCACGAGCGCTACGCCCAATAACAAATCCATGTGGTTGCTTTTCCCTTCTCTGAACTACGATGCCGCCGCTGCCGTAACCGCCAGCCGGTCTACTTCTTCCTTGGCCATTCGACGCGCTTCGCTATCCGCGGTAAGCACATCGTCCATCTTCTCAAATCGTGTCTTCGGCGTGCGCGCCAGCACTCGCTCGATTACCTCGGGTATTCCCAGAAACGGCAGTTTTCGTTCCAGAAAAGCCGCTACCGCGATTTCATCCGCGGCATTCAGCGCGCACGGCAATGCTCCGCCCTTCTTCATCGCTTCCTTGGCCAAACGCAGGCACGGGAATCGTCGCGCGGAAACTTTCGCAAAATCCAGACGCCGGAGTTTCGACCAATCTAGGGCTAGTTGATTGGATGCCACTCGCTCTGGATAGGTTAACGCATATTGGATGGGCATGCGCATGTCGGTTGGGCCGAGTTGTGCGAGAACAGAACCATCCACAAACTCCACCATGGAGTGAATGGTTGACTGCGGATGGATCACCACATCAATCTGATTTGGTTCGACGCCGAACAGCCAGCGCGCCTCGATGA
>DATBYP010000213.1:0-7097 GCA_036513675.1 Candidatus Acidiferrum sp. | reverse complement strand
CGCTCCTCGAAAAATGCGGCGCGCGCGTCATCACTCTTCCGGCCGAGCCCGCGCTTCCCGATTCCATGTTCGTCGAAGATCCTGCCGTCGTCCTCGACGAATTGGCGATTATTCTTCCGCTGGGGACTAAGACGCGGCGAGCGGAGGCGGCATCGATCGCGCAAGCCCTTGCCAAATTCTGCAAACTCGCTTGCGTAGACTTGCCGGGCACCGTCGAGGGTGGCGACGTGCTGCGTGTGGGCCGGCGGCTCTTTGCCGGAGTTTCCAGCCGCACGAATGCCGAGGGCATTCGGCAGCTCGCGTCCATACTCGCGCCATACGGATATGAAGTCGTTAGCGTGGCGGTGACAGGCTGCTTGCATCTGAAATCGGCGGTCACTTATATAGGTCGCAATACGCTGCTGGCGAATCGCGGCTGGTTCGACACGACGCCCTTCTCCGGATTCGAATGGATCGATGTCGCGCCCGAGGAGCCGCTCGCAGCCAACGCGCTGATGATTGGCGGCACGGTGATTTTTCCGGCGTCGTTCCCGCGCGCGCGCGCACGTCTGGAAGCTTGCGGCTTTCACATTACGCTACTCGATATTTCCGAGCTGCAGAAAGCCGAATCGGGGCTGACCTGCTCTAGCCTCCTGTTCGATGTGATCAGTTAACCGCCCGGGCACAGCAACCGGGCCGCTTCGACATTTATTCGCTAGCCAGTAAAACCAGCTCCATGCTATGCTGCGTTCTCGTATGATTTTGTCCACCGCCACGAAGCGAATTACCAGCGCGACCTCGTCGATGTCGACTACCTCGACTACGACTAAGTCGATTAAGACCGCTTCCGGCGCGTGGAGAAACAACTAGCAAAGCTAGAAAAAAGTTTCCAACCCACCGCCAAAGCGAACCTGGCGGTGGGTTTCTTAATTTAACCCCCTCCAGAGTCGCTCCCGCGGAACAAGAGGAGCGGCAGTCATGATCCCGGAGAATGTTGAAGAAGAGTTAGTCGCGGTAGACGACGTTGGGAGTCTGCGCGCGGTGTCCAGTGCCGAGGTAGGTTCCCCCGCGGTCGTTCGCGAATCGCTGGTGGCCTTCAAATTCGGCGGCAGCTCTTTGCTTGGTGCTGAGCGCATGCTCCATGCAGCGAGCCTTGTCCGGCCGGTGGCGCAACGGATCCAGGTTGTGGTGGTGGTTTCCGCAATCAAGGGCGTCACGGATCGGCTGTTGGGGATCGCGCAAACGCTCAGCGAACGCAAGACAGAGCGGGCGCGCGCGGAAGCGGAAGCCGTTTTGTGTTTGCACGTCGATGTTCTTCGTGATTTGGCGCTCGATTCCGACGAACACGAGCGAGTCGCTCGCGAGCTAAACTCTCTTGGCCGCGATCTACTTCACGAAGTCTCCGCGCGCAGGGACTCTTTTCCCGCGTCCGCGTCCGCGGAGCTTTTTGATCGGCTCGCGTCCTTCGGCGAGCGCTTCGCCTCGCGACTGTTTGCGGCGGCTCTTGAACACTCTGGCGTGGCCGCGGTTCCTGTTTCCTCCTCGGAATTTGTCCTGACTTGCGATACATTTCGCGATGCCAAGCCGCGCCTGGAGCAAACCAAGCAGCGCGGCCGCGGGGTCTTGCTTCCACTGCTTGCGGACGGTATCGTGCCGGTCGTCACCGGTTTCATTGGTGCGACTCCGGATGGGCGAATTACCACGCTGGGGCGCAACAGCTCCGATTTCTCCGGCGCGATCGTTGCTCATGTGGTGGACGCGGATGAACTGGTGATTTGGACCGATGTCGACGGAATCTATACCGCGAATCCGCACGAGTCGGCGCAGGCCCGGCTCCTGCACGATCTAAGTTACGAAGACGCACACGCGCTGGCATTAAGCGGGGCAAAGGTTTTGCATCCGCATGTTCTGCCGCTGGCCGAGGAAACCGAGATGACCGTTTGGGTGCGTAACACGTTCAAGCCGCATGTGCGCGGGACCCGCATCGGCCCCGCGCTAGTAAACAAGGAGCCAGCATGAGCGCGCAAGCTCCTCGATTTGAGAAGAAGCTTCGCGCTGGCGTGCTCGGCGCGACCGGTCTAGTCGGCCAGCGACTGGTAAGCCTGCTCGCGGATCACCCGTGGTTCGAACTCACCGAAGTCGCGGCCTCCGAGCGCTCTTCGGGCAAGACGTATGCGGAGGCCGTGCGCTGGCATCAGGATGCGCCGATTCCCGCGGCGGCGCGCGATTTGGTGGTCAGGGGTTTGGCTCCTACTTTGGAGTGCGACTTTGTTTTTTCCGCGCTTGATTCTTCGGTGGCGGGCGGCGCGGAAGAAGATTTTGCGGGCGCCGGCTATCCGGTGGTGAGCAATTCGCGAAATCACCGCATGGATGCAGACGTGCCGCTGCTTATTCCGGAGGTGAATGCCGGGCACTTGGACGCCATTCCGGTTCAGCAGAAAAATCGCGGTTACGACACGGGCTTCATTGTCACGAATCCGAACTGTTCCACCGCGGGGCTTGTTCTTGTTCTGAAGCCGCTCGCAGAGGCATTTGGGCTAGAGAAGATTTTTGTCGTGACGCTGCAGGCGATGTCCGGCGCAGGTTATCCCGGCGTCGCTTCGCTGGACATTCAAGGGAATGTGGTGCCATTCATCAGCGGCGAAGAAGAGAAGATGGAGTCCGAGCCGCAGAAGCTGCTCGGAAAATGGAACGGCGATCGTTTTGTTGACGCAGGGTTGGGCATCAGCGCGCATTGCAATCGCGTTCCGGTGCTCGACGGCCATCTGGAGTGCGTTAGCCTGAGCCTGAAGAAAATTGCGTCCTTGCGGGAAGTCCGCGAAGCCTTGCGCGAGTTCGAGGTGAGTTCCGAATTGGCCGCGCTGCCATCGGCGTTGCGCAACCCCATCGTCGTCCTCGAAGAGCAGGATCGTCCACAGCCGCGCCGCGATGTGAGTGCTGGCAACGGCATGGCCGCAGTCGTCGGCCGCGTCCGCGAATGCTCGCTCCTCGACGTAAAGCTGACGCTGCTCTCGCACAATTTAGTGCGAGGCGCCGCCGGCGCAGCCCTGCTCAACGCCGAGCTCCTCGCCTCCCGCGGCTTCCTAAGTCGCCGCGTAAATGCCGAAGGAGAACAGTCACAGGCCGAACCCGTGTCCCGCTGACCCAAACGGCGCTGCGTGTTCGTAGCCGTCAGTGCAGAACAGCGAACGCCCCTTTTCATGCAAGACCCTCCACGGTTATACTATTGGTATGAAAACGGCTGTATCCATTCCTGACGATCTCTTTGAGGGTGCAGAACGCCTTGCCCGGCGGACCAAGAAGTCTAGGAGTCGTCTGTTCAGGGACGCTTTGAAGGAGTACTTAGCGCGCCACACGCCCGATCAGGTCACCGAAGCGATGAATAATGCTCTCGACGAATTGGGCGCGACCGATGATCGCTTCGTTTCCACGTCAGCGCGGCGGACTCTCGAGCAAAGCGAGTGGTAATTTCACAAGGGGAGATCTGGTGGGCTGACTTGCCTGCCCCGGCAGGTTCCGGTCCCGGGTTCCGCCGACCTGTGGTCGTCGTTCAAGGCGACGGGCTGAATCGCAGCCGCATTGCCACCGTGATCTGTGTCCCGCTGACCAGTAATCTCAAGTGGGCCTTGGCCCCAGGAAATGTCCGTCTAGGTGCTCGTGTGACTGGCTTACCCAAGGAATCCGTCGCCAACGTATCTCAGATTCTTACCATCGATAAGGAATTCCTCAAGGCGCGAGTCGGCAAGTTGCCGCTCCTGAAACTCCAACTACTGCTTTCAGGGATCGACGTTGTCCTTGGGAGGTAGCGCCGCAGCCACGAGCCAGCTGCTACGCTCACGCAATCAACTCCGTCTCGCAGTCCCGCCCCATGGCATACCGCTCAAGGAACTCAGTCGTACGCCGGGTCCAGTGATCGATCCTCTCTGTGCCGCTGAAGGAAATAATTATCGCCAGCACGTGCTTTGTCTCGCTTGTGACCATAGTGCGTTCTGAATCGCTTGTGGGGCTGCCGTGTGGGCCTAGGGTGTCGCAGAATACTGGCAATCCTTCGAGATTTAGATCGTATTTGCCGATGCCTTTGTAGGTTTCACCGGCTCGGCCGGCACGAAACACGATCTTGCCGCTGACGTGAGCGAGGTCGTACAAGCCAATGGACAATCGGCTCTCGACCGAGACCAAATTGATGATGTCGACGACGGCGTTGATCTGCGGCAAGCCCCTTCCTGCGATTATGCGGCGCAACAGCGCCTCCGCCGAGCCGCGATACCGCGCCGGATCTTTGCCCAGTGCCTTGTAAGCCGCCCGCGTTGCCAGAATTTGCGGCGCCTCCAAAACATTCCGCGGTTCCGGCAACCTCAAAACTGCCTGCTCGCAACTATGTAACTCCGCGATCAGCGCTTCGGGGGAGGCAGGAGCTTCGACCTGTGCGGTCACGCAGCCGAGCGCAGTCTTCGGACATTCTGCCTTCAAAATTCCGTCGATGGTTATTTCCATGGGTTTGTCTCGCCGGTATACTTGTTCGCTCCACGATAATAGTGTACACTTTATCCGTATGAAAAATGTCACCCTAAGTGCAGACGAACACCTGATTGACCAAGCGCGGCTTGTTGCCAAGTCGCAGCATAAGACCCTCAATGCTGCGTTTCGCGAATGGTTAGAGCAATTCACCGCGCGAGCCGGCAATGTGCAGGAATATGACGCCCTTATGAGGCGCTTGCAGCACGTTAAAGCTGGGCGGCGCTTTAGTCGGGATGAGATGAATGAACGTTAGGTTCTTTCTCGACACCAATATTTTTGTTTATTCGTTTGATGAGAATGCGCCCAAAAAATCTGACCGCGCCTCAGAGCTGATCCGGCAAGCCGTCCGCTCGCGCAACGGCATCGTTAGTTACCAAGTCGTTCAGGAGTTCCTGAATGTTGCGCTACGGCGTTTTACTCACCCTATGACAGCTGCCGAGGCGCAACAATATTTGGCCACGACGCTTCGCCCCCTTATGGCGGTCAACTCCTCGGCGGCGCTGTATGTTGAGGCACTTCGACTCGCTTATAGCTATAGCCTTTCGTGGTACGACTCCGTGGTTGTGGCTGCTGCAATCGAGGGAGGAGCCCACGTCTTGTATACTGAGGACCTCCAGCATGGACAGGAATTCGGAACCCTTCGCATCGAAAACCCTTTTCTGTAGATGTGCCTATTTTCTTCCGGCAAAGCGGACTCGGGCGGTGTAGGCCCGGCGCTGGCCGCCGGAGAACTGCCCGAAATTGGGTGCGTCGATGTTGTTCACCACTACATTAGGATTCTTGTGGCCGAACGCGTTTACCATCTCTATGCGGGCGGCCCATAAGTATCCGCGAAAGGCGAACTTCTTTTCCAGCGCGAGGTTCAGGTTGTCGTAGTCGGGAAGGCGCGAGGAGTTTGGCGGGCCGACCAGCTGCTGCTGGAGATTCACGATGCTGTAAGGGTAGCCTGTGCGGTACTCGAAGAAATAGCTGAATTGAATTTTCCAGATGTGCGTCGGCGTCCAGCCCCATGTCAGAAAACGGTTCGGAACGTCCCACGCGAGCGGCGCCGATTGCTGCCCGGCGAAGAAAATCGAACCAAGACCGGGGTTGAGCACTTGATTGCTGCGCGCGCGTGAGTGCGTATAGGCGCCGTAAATTTCCGTATCCTCCGAAAAGATATGACGCAAGGTAAAGGTTGCGGCGCGATAGCGATCCTTGCGCGTGTCTTGCAAAAGAAAAGTTCCGCCGATCTGGGCTGGGTTCTGGTCCACATAGACAAAGCCGTGGTAGCCGTTGCGCGAAAGTAGTTCAATGTCGAGGAGCGTGTTGCGGCGAATCTTTTGCTGCCATCCCGCGCTGGTGGTTGTGAAACGAGGCTGCCGAAGGCCGCGCGTGGGAAGCAGAAATTGACTGATCACCGGACCGTTGACCGGAACTGTCCCCGTAGGATCGAAAAAAGTATCGATCTGGTTCTGATCGAGCGCTTGCTCGACCACGGCGAGATTCAGCGGAGCATTGTAGATGCCCCACCCCACCGAGAGCTTGGCGTTGTCATCGCCGAAAGGCAGCACATTGCCAGAAAGCCGCGGCTCAAGCATGGCGCTTTGCGTAAAACGGTCCCAGTCCGTGCGCAGGCCTGCTTGCAGAACCAGGCGCTTTACCGGCGACCAATTGTCCTGTACATAGCCGCCGGCCTGTGTGTTCGTAGCCTGCGGTCGCGCCGGTCCAGCGAACGTGGTCTGGCGAACAAGCGTGCCGTCCGCGCGCAATGCTTGGATCTCTCCGCGCCTGGTCATTTGACGAAATTCCAGCCCCGCGATGTTTGCGCCGAGACTCACCTGATGGGTTCCGTGCCAAGGGCGCGACGCCGCAATGACATTGAACAAGCCTTGTACGCGGCTGCCGTGCTCGTGGATCCGCGCGAAAAAATTTCCGCTCGTTCCATTCACCAGCAAAACGTAAGGGTCCGTGCCTTGCGGAAAAAAATCCTGCCGCTCACTGTCTGCCGCGACGCCAAGTTCTATCAATGTGTCATACAGCCAGATCTGATCTTTGAACGAAACGAATACGCGCTGTTGCCGCCGATCTAATGTTGTAGATTCCGGATTGAGGGGGTCTAGCCCGATGCTGTCGTCGCGCGTGCGATTGTAGAGAAAAGTGCCGTGCAGGATATGTTTTGGGGTGAAGTTGTATTGCAGACGGAACAGGTTGTCGCCGGCCCATTGGCTGGAGGTGTTAGCGTCTGCGGGCAACTCTCGGACGAGCGTGAATATGTGCTGCAGGCTGATGGCATCTGAAAACCAGAAACGGCCGCGGTGGATGGGGCCGGAAAACGTAAAACGCGGATACCAGTTTCCCAAGCGCACACCATTTTGGATGTTGATGCCTGGGACCGGATTGGTGGTGCCGAAGCGCCATTTGTCGTCGCCGTCGGGCGTTTCCAAACTCAACACGTTCGCGCCGGAATGGGCATAGCCGGCGCCGATGCGGCCGGTCTGCACTTCCGCGGCGCGGGTGGCGTCGATATTGAAACGCGCGCTCAGCGTATTGTTGATAGGGTCGCCGACTTCGAAGCCGTTGAGCAAGTATTGCGTTTCTCCCGAGCGCGCACCGGCAAT
>DATBYP010000212.1:0-3140 GCA_036513675.1 Candidatus Acidiferrum sp. | reverse complement strand
CGCGAGCCTTGGTGGACGACACCTGCTGTGGTCCTGTCTCCGCCGATGTGTGGTTTGCCACCGCCTGCACCAGACGGCTATGCGCCTGTTGCACAAATTGCTGCGCGGCGGACTCATTGGCACTGGCCGCCGCTACCGCAGCCGTGCTGGACCTGGCCGTCGCCACTGCCTGATCGTAAATCTGCTCGGCCACTTCCCGTTTGTCCACCAGCAACTTGTAGCGGTGGAGATCGTCTTGCGCCCTCACGTCGTTCGCCTGAGCCTGTTCCAGTTGGGCGTGGGCGGCAAGGAGTTGCTTTTCGGCGACAGCGACGCCTGCGGTAGCGTTTTCGATGTCCGACGAAGTGGACGTGAGCTGGCTCACGGTACTCACCGAAGTAATCGGCACCGTAATATTGAGCGATTGAGCGGTAGCCTCGGCACTGGCCAGGTTGGCTTGCGCCTGCGCGACCGCAACCTCATAGTCTTTCGGGTCGATCTCCACCAGGATGGTGCCTTGCTGCACCCACTGGTTGTCATCCACATTGACCTTAATCACATGCCCGGAAATACGCGCGCTGACAGGGTACAGATGAACATCTGCCTGGGCGTCGTCGGTGGATTCATAGCTGCTGAAATAGCGCCACAAGAACAGCCCGCCAACAATCACGACCAAGACGACAACTACTATGAGAATGTTTCTCCGCCGCTTGGACCTCCCGTATGACGGCGCCGAATACACTGTGTCCGTCACGGGTGACGGTTCAATCGGGAATTCTTTGCCTTCATCAGGCGCAGAACGGGGTGGGATCTCGTCCGCCATGTTCATTTTCCTTTGAAATACTCTTTGACAGCCTCTTCAGCGACACCTAGAGCGCGCGCCAGGGAAATTTTTGCAAAATTGTAGCTGTAGAGACTCGAGATGTACTGCTCATGGGCGCTCGCTACCGCTTCTTGCGATTGCACCACTTCCACGGTATCGGCGACACCGGCGCGGAAACGGTCGCGCGATTGGACCAGCGTCTCTTCCGCCAAGTTGATGTTGCTACGCGCCACGGCGACTTGTTCCGCCGACGACTGCAGGTTCAGTAACGCAGTGCGAACGTCGGAGTCGATCTGTGCGCGCAGGTTTTCCAGGCGCTCGCGGCTCTGTTCGAGTCTTGCATCGGCCTGTAAAACCTCACCGTGAACACTGCCGCCCTGAAAGATCGGAATCGTGAGCGTACCGCGCACATCGAATACCTGGCTCGCTGTGGAGGGATGCTGTCCGCCGGCCCCATAGTCGGCACTGAAGGAAAGAGACGGAAAATAGCCGGCCACCGCCGCCTTCCGGGAGAACTCCGCTGCGCGGGCGTCCGACAGGGCCGCCCTATAATCTGAACGCGATGCGTATGCACGCTTCAGACCCTCTTCAACCGTTATGCCCTCAAACGGCTGGTAAGGCGATTTGTCCGTCAAGTCAAATTCTTGGCCGGACGCCAGCCCGATCACGCGCGCCACGGTCAGCTTTTGGATTGCAAAAGTGTTCCTGGCCTGAATCAGCTGTTGCTGCCGCGTTTGAAGTTCTACTTTGGCGCGAAGCCCATCGATTGCAGGCGAAGTGCCGGCGGTAACTTGGTCCGATGCCTGATCGTAAAGTGCCTGCGCCGTCGCAACTTGCGCTTCCGCAGTTTGGATGCGAGCCTCGTCGGCAATTGCCAGCAAATAGGTATAACCGACGGCGAGAACAACGAGATCGCGTGCGTCCTTGTAGGTATATTCCGCGGATTTCAAGCTTCGGCTGGCCGCGCGGGAAGCGTTGATCGCCTTCCAATCAAACAGGGACTGGCCCACACTTACGCGCGCATCAAAATACGAAAAACGGACGGTCGGCGGGATATTGACGCCCGGAATGTTTAACGAAATCCCGAGTTCCTTGAGATTTATTTGCGACACGTCGGCGTAAGGGGCCGCGGTTACGTGCGGCAGGAGCGCACTCAATTGCTCCCAACGCTGTCCGCGGGCTGCGCGAATATCGGCATTCGAAAGAAGCAGCCCTAGATTTTGCTTTAACCCGCGCTCGATCGCTTCCTGCAGCGAGATCGGCATAATCCCGGGAGCGGGCTTCGCCGGAACGCTACCCGCGAACGGACTCACTCCCAACGTCCCGGGTATTGCTTGACCCGGCGTGCTCGAACTGGGTGTTGTCTGGGTTTGCGCAAAAGACGTGGCTGCTGCGCACAACACCACTCCGGCAAGCAGGAAGGTAGGGCGGGGTCCGTAACAGAGCCTCACAGGAGCCTCCTTGACCGCAGATTCCTGCGGCGGCGCCGAGGGGGCATTATCCTAGTCTGGTCACTTATTCCGGGCAATCGGTATCTGCCCGGCGCAAGTTGGATGCCTTAGTAAGCAAAAGGGAGTCAGTTTCGGTTGAATGAGTTGTGCGCGAATCCCTTCTCACTCATTCACCCGTTCGAATAACCATGGCTTCAGCCACGGATTCTTCAGCCTCTATGAAGTCACCGAAATTGAAAATCAATCCTCCTGCCTCGGAGGAATACGGCGGGCGGAGCTGGCATCGCGAGTGAAGGAGAAAAGAGATTGGCCCGGGCGCCGAGATTTGAACTCGGGACCTCCTGCGTGCAAGCCAGCCGGGCTATCTTTTGGAAGTCTTCCTTTTCAATCTCGGCTATCGCGTTGCAAGCGCAACCGAGGGATCGTTGGAATCTAAACGAACGAGAATCGGCGTGTTTACCGGTAGTTCCACGTTTGAACCTTTAGTGATGAATGCATCGCAAAGTTTCTTTGCGGCGCCAAAGTATCCGAAGCCAATTGCTGCGCCTACAGATGCCTGCGCTGCTCCGGCACCGAGCAAACCGAAGCCCTTACGGCCTTCGCCGGACCGAGACCATGCTGTCTTCTGCACAGTGGAGTCCGCAACGGCTCTCGATGGGCCAATAAATGAAACGGGAGCAAGAACCCGCTCGAGAGTCGAAGTCGTAGCCCTAATTTCGCCTTCCTCACCGACGTCCAAACCCTCTGAACGCTCGGCTTGAATGCCTCCGACAGTTGAATGGATATCTCTCGTCGTGCCGTCCGGCATCTGGACTGAGCGGAATGCAAACACGATGCTTCCGTTTTTCTTCATCCATCCCGCGGAGGAGGCTTTCTGGACCGTCCCG
>DATBYP010000211.1:0-6132 GCA_036513675.1 Candidatus Acidiferrum sp. | reverse complement strand
TGGCAAAATCTATTGGATGATGGCGAAGGGACCTGGAGTGACACTACTTTTCATTGGACGACTGGCATATAAGTTGGAAAATCGACGGCCTGCCTGGGAGAAACCCGCAGGGGAGGTGACACCAAAACCAGCGTGCTAATTGGTCGGGGCGCCCGGATTCGAACCGGGGGCCTCCTGCGCCCAAGGCAGGCGCGCTACCAGGCTGCGCTACGCCCCGACCGACTAAGCGTTGAGTTTACCGCAGTTTGTCATTTTGTCGACGCCGTTCAGCGATCCGGCTATGCCGACACTGTGCCAGAACGGAGTTCAGATGATCGGCCATTCTTGTTGAAATGAATTGCGTGCAGAGCGGTTAGGCGATTGGTCTTCGGGAGCTTTGGCGGCGCCCGATGATCTCGCGCCTGTAACCACACTGACGTTTCATTCATCCAAAATGCTGATAATTGGCGAGCGAAAAGGTGATTTGATACGTCTAAGGGAATTGGGTATCATTCTCTCTTGTGATTGACTTTATTCCTACGACCGCTGGCTGTTGTTGTCGTCAGCAAATGACGGCTAGGGCCGCTGTGTCTTGTAGGGGTGAAAAGCTAGATTTGTAATAAGCCTTCTACTGCAAGATTGTAGCTGACCCACCGCCGGGAACCCTGGCAGGTGGGTTTTTTATTTTAGACTGAGGTTCATGGCGCACACATCGCAAGTCTCGTTTTCTGAACTGGCTGCAGCGTCTTCCCACAGCGGAGGCCGGGCGGCGGTCGTCGCTCGGCGGCTGAATCATCTGAAGGCGCTGGAGGCGGAGAGTATCCACATCCTGCGCGAGGCGGCGGCTGAATTTGCTCGCCCCGTGATGCTGTATTCGATCGGCAAAGACTCCTCGGTGATGCTGCGTTTGGCGCAGAAGGCGTTTTTTCCGGGCAAGATTCCGTTCCCGCTGCTGCATATCGACACCAGCTACAAATTTCCCGAGATGATCGAGTTTCGTGACCAGTACGTGCGGCAAATTGGTGCGGAACTCATCGTTCACAAGAATCAGCCAGCCCTAAACGCGGGAGCCAATCCTTTCTCGCTGGGAACTCAGAAGTGCTGCGGGCTGCTGAAGACGAAATCGCTTCTGGACGCACTGACGGAAGGCGGCTTTGACGCTGCGTTTGGAGGGGCGCGCCGGGACGAGGAGAAATCGCGCGCGAAAGAAAGAATTTACTCGTTCCGCGACCCGTTGGGGCAATGGGATCCGAAAAATCAGCGGCCGGAGCTCTGGAGTATTTTTAATTCCCGAATTGACAAGGGAGAAAGCATTCGCGTTTTTCCCCTGTCGAATTGGACGGAGCTCGACGTCTGGCTCTATATCCAAGCGGAAAATATTCCGATTGTCCCTCTTTATTTCGCGAAAGAACGCGAAGTGGTGTTGCGAAACGGCTCGATTGTCTTGATCCACAGTGCGAAGGAACTTTTGCCCGGGGAAAAGACGCAAATGTTGATGTGCCGGATGCGCTCGCTCGGATGCGTTCCGTGCACGGGAGCTATCCGTTCGGAAGCGGACTCCGTAGCGAAAATTGTGGAGGAAATGGTTTCGTTCCGGCGTTCGGAGCGTGAGAACCGTGCGATTGATCACGATGAAGAAGGATCGATGGAGCTCAAGAAGCGGGAAGGGTATTTCTAGTGATCTCCACGACGCAGGAAAGACCGCTCGGAAGCTCCGGGGAGTTCCTCGAACAGAGCCTGGAGATGGAGCTTCTACGCTTCACGACGGCAGGAAGCGTCGATGACGGCAAATCGACTCTCATCGGGCGACTGCTACATGACTCAAAGGCGATCTATGAAGACCAACTCGCTTCGGTGAAAAGTAGCCGCATTAACCGTTCCTTGGGGCCAATCGATTTTTCGCTGCTGACAGACGGCCTGCGCGCCGAACGCGAGCAAGGGATCACTATCGACGTGGCCTATCGTTATTTCGCGACTCCTCGACGGAAATTCATCATTGCAGATACGCCGGGCCACGAGCAGTACACGCGCAACATGGCCACCGGGGCATCCACGGCGGACCTTGCCGTGATTCTTGTGGATGCGACGAAGGGAATCCTCTCACAGACACGGCGCCATGCGTTCATCGCTTCGCTGCTGGGAATACGCAATGTCCTTGCGGCGGTGAACAAAATGGATCTCGTCGATTACAGGGAAGATGTGTTTTCGGATGTTGAGCGGGATTTTCTGCAGTTGGCAGAGCAACTCGGCATCCCTCATGTACAGTGCGTGCCAATCAGTGCGCTTGAGGGTGATAACGTCGTCGCGAGAAGCGAGCGCACGCTTTGGTATGACGGGCCAACGCTGCTCGAACACTTGGAGACTGTTCCTCTCAGCGCAAGCGATTCCCTCGAAAGTGTGCGATTCCCAGTGCAAATGGTGATTCGTCCGGATGCCAAGTTCCGGGGATCTGCAGGCCGCGTCGCAAGCGGAGTGATTCGCCCAGGCGACGATGTGATGGCGTTGCCGTCCGGCCAGAGAACGCGAGTGCGCTCGATCGTAAGCTACGACGGCGATCTTTCGGAGGCGTTTGCTCCGATGTCGGTGACCCTGCAGCTAGAAGATGAAATCGACGTCAGCCGCGGAGACATGCTGGTGTCCCCCGATAATGGCCCGCAAGTATCGAAAAGATTTCGCGCCATGGTGGTTTGGCTAGATGGGAGTCCGTTGGAGGTGGGCAGGACCTATCTCGTGAAGCATACGGCCCGCCAAACAAAAATTCGCGCGCTTCAGATTCGCCATCGGATAAACGTCAATACGCTCGAACAGGAACAGGCAACGCAGT
Organism: Candidatus Acidiferrum sp.; assembly: GCA_036513675.1. Taxonomy (GTDB): domain Bacteria; phylum Acidobacteriota; class Terriglobia; order Acidiferrales; family UBA7541; genus Acidiferrum. The sequence continues at coordinate 3,329 of DATBYP010000211.1, read as the reverse complement.
TGAATATGAACGATATTGCCTCCGTCGAATTTGAAGCTCACGTTCCGCTTTTCTTTGATTCTTATGCCAGGAATCGGGCAACTGGCAGTTTCATCCTGATCGACGCGATCTCTAACGCGACCGTTGGCGCCGGAATGATCGAAGAAGCCGTGGCCGAGCGGCGACGGTTACAGGTGTCAGAACTCGAGATCGCGGAGAAACGCATCAGTGCGCAAGAGCGCTGCGAACGCCACGGGCACTACCCGGCCACGTTCTTGTTGGAGAATCAGCCTACTCTTGCTTCGCGGTTGGAGCGCGCCCTCTTCGAGCAAGGTTTTGAGGTTCTGCATCTAGACGATCACGAAGCGTCTTCCTATGGGCTCCTGGACGCGGCTCGCGCATCGCACCAGATCGGAGCCGTTTTTATTTACTCCGGACATGGCCTCGATACCGAGACGAAACAGCGGCTCGCCTCCGAGGGAATGCCCCGGTTGCTCGACCTTTCCGGGAAAAACGAAAATTTCAGTGATGAAGAGCTCTTCGGACGCGCCTTAGCGTTTGCGGACTCCTTGCGGCTCGCAAAGCCGAAAGAGAATCAGGAAAAGGCCAAGTAAATGGAAGTGGATCGCATCGCTGAGGAATTGGAAAGTCTTGCGCCCGAGCAAGCGCTCGAAACAGTGCTCACGGTGAACCAGAGCACACAACTGTGCCTGACGAGCAGCTTTCAAGCGGAAGACATGGTGGTGACGCATGTCCTCAGAAAACGAGTGCCGGAGTTGCCGGTGCTGTTTCTCGATACGGGATATCACTTTCCCCAGACCTACGAATATCGCGATCGAATGACGAAGCAGTGGTCGCTCAATCTGGTCAACGTGCTTCCCGCGCAAACGGTCGCGGAGCAGGAATCAGCGTTCGGCATTTTGTACCGCAGCGAGCCCACGCGCTGCTGCCAATTGCGGAAAGTCGAGCCACTGATGCGCGCCCTGGAGCCGTTTGATATCTGGTTCACGGGATTGCGGCGGGAGCAGTCTCCGACACGAAAAAATCTAAAGAAAGTCGAACTACACCGTTTGCCGACGGGGAAGACTTTGTGGAAAGTCAGCCTGCTTGCCGACTGGAATTGGGAGCAGGTGTGGCAATACGTAGATGTGAATGGCATACCTTCCCTGCCGCAATACGAAGAAGGATATTTGAGCATCGGATGCCAGCCATGCACCGCGCTGCCCTCCGATCCGAATAACCCGAGATCCGGCCGATGGGGTGGAACGAAGCTGGAGTGCGGAATTCACACCTTCTCGACGCGAGCAGAAAGATGAACTTCCTCATTGGATTCCTGATTGCCGCGGCTGTCGGGTTGACCGGGATTGGTGGCGGCAGCTTTACCGTTCCGGCGTTGATGCTTATCGTCGGGCTTACCGCGGGGGAAGCTGTTGGAACAGCTTTCTTGTTTGCGGGGGTGCTGCGCTTGATCGCAGCTCCTTTCTATCTGGTCGGCAAGCAGATTCATTCGCGTTACCTATGGCTTCTGCTGCAAGGAGCAGTTCCAGGCCTTTTGGTGGGCATTTGGGGGCTTCGTTGGTTGAATCGCGACGCGGGAAACCCGCTAGTAATCGTGCTGCTGGGCGTTCTGTTGGCGGCGTCATCCAGCGTAACTTTTGTACGGCGTGTGCAGAACCCCAGCTTCGCCGGTAAAAACCATCGCTGGCTTCCCTGGCTCGCATTGCCGATTGGAGTGGAATCGGGATTTTCGTCGGCGGGAGCCGGCGCATTGGGGACGGTTCTCCTGCTGAACTATTCGGAAATGACGCCAAGCCAAGTCGTGGGAACGGACTTGCTCTTCGGATTGGTATTGGCGGTGATTGGCAGCGCATTTCACTGGACCTTTGGCTCCATCAACAGCCCAGTGCTTCTCGAACTGCTCGTGGGAGGCGTTCCCGGAGTCGTCGCGGGCTGTCTACTGGCCCGCAAAGTGCCCGCGAACAAGCTGAAGACGGCTGTCGCCATGGTCGCTATCTTTGCGGGGTTGCAGTTGGTGTGGTCCGGAAGCCGCGCGTTCGCAGCAAGGCACGCGACGAACGCCGCGAAGGTCACTGCGCAGTCTGGTGTCGGCCATGCGCGCTAGCCAACCTGATTTCGCGAAAGAATTTCTTCGAATTGTATTGTCAAAAGAAGCGGCGATACCGCTCGCTGATTTGCGCTCAGTCATTTATCGCTGTTCTTGTTGTTGACCCCATCCGAGTTGTCCGCACGGTGATCGGCGGGTTTCGCCGGTCGTCCCGTTCAAAAGGAAATCAAAGCGGACTCATCGCAGGCCTTAGCAAGACAAATCTATCTCGGAGAAAAAAGATGCGTTCTCTAAGAGTTGGTTATTCTCATTTCACAGGCGATTTCTGGTTTGCACTGCTAGTGTTTGGTTTGTGCGCCAGCCTAGCGAGTGCTAGCTTCGCGCAAGGAGAGGCTTCTATCCAGGGTGTGGTCAGCGACTTGTCTGGAGGCGCCATCCCGGGCGTGGCGATTCGAGTCAAGAATGTGGAGACGGGAGCGGAGCGGAATCAGCTGACGGATGAAGCGGGGCGCTACGAAGCAGCGTCGCTTCCGGTGGGCCGTTATGAGGTGCGGGCGGAAAAGGCCGGCTTTCGCAGCGAGGAGAAGACTGGAATTTCTGTTGTGCCCGGCCAGCGGGAATCCGTGGACTTAGTACTTCAAGTCGGGGATGTGCGGCAGACGGTGAAAGTGGAAGCGGTACCTACGGTGGTTGCCGTCACGACGGAAGATATTTCGGGTCTTGTCGGCGAGCGGCAGGTCAAGGAACTTCCTCTGAACGGTCGCAGTTACGATCAGCTGATGACCCTCAACCCAGGAATGGTGAATTACACGTCCCAGCGAGCGGGAGGAATCGGGACTTCTAACTCCGTTGTAGGCAATATGTTTTCGGCGTCCGGCCACCGGCCGCAGGAAAACCTTTATCTGCTGAATGGAGTTGAGTTTACCAGCGCGTCCGAAATCAACAACACGCCCGGAGGAGTAAGCGGGCAACTTCTGGGAGTGGATGCCGTACGCGAGTTTTCTGTGGTGAAGGACACGTATGGAGCGGAGTACGGCAAGCGGCCGGGAGCCCAGGTCAATATCGTGACCGCCTCGGGGACGAATGAATTCCACGGCAACGTGTACGAATTCCTGCGAAATAGCGCATTGGATGCGCGGAATTTTTTTGACCATGGCAATATTCCGGCGTTTCGTCGCAACGTGTTTGGCGGTTCGCTCGGCGGCCCGATCAGGAGGGACCAGACTTTTCTCTTCGGAAATTACGAAGGGTTCCGACAGACTCTGGGGCTGAGTGATCTAACGCT